>JAFLTG010000029.1 GCA_022510545.1 Lachnospiraceae bacterium
TAACTTTTCTTTGCTTATTGTCGGAGCCAGAGGCGCAAAGAAAAGTTATTATTTGTGCAATCCGCCTCAACTTTTTGGGTTCAATGTTCTGTTTTATAGAGTTATTCCAGATTTTTTAGTGCTTCGTCCATTGGAATCCTCTTTATTCTTCGGAAATCGAAAAACATGACGATAAGATATCCAAGCAGGACGAAGGTAAACATTTTAATATATCCGATTGGTGCGATATTGAATGTGAACCATCCGCTGTAGCCGAGCATCATCTCTTTCCATACCTGGTCCATGATACTAGAACCTATAATAACACTTGTTATGTCAGCAATGACCAGAATTATAGTTGTGGAGAGGATATATAATCTTGATATTTCTCCGTTTTCATAGCCCAGAATTTTGGTCATGGATATCGCATTTTCATTTTTTTCTATGATAATCTTGGTAAGCAGATAAATAAGTACGGCTGATAAGAGAATACAAAGAATCTGAAAGTACTGCATATAAGCGCCCATGGAATGGTCAAGCTGGTCGCACATCTTGGTAATATCACGCTCAGTAATAACAGTTGCTATTTTATTTTCCTCAATATCGGTAATCTCGGAATCGGACATGTATCCACTGAATTCTTCCTCATCCAACTCAAATACCCGGCGGTAATTTTGTATAGGCATAAAAACCGTAAGGCTTTGACATTTGTCATAAATCCCAGCAATTTTAAACTGATACTGTTTGTTTTCATACCTTTCATCAAGAGAAATAGTATCTCCCTCATTTAAATCGTACTTATCTCGAAACGATGCCGAAATATAAACCTCATTTTCTTTAAGCTCATCTAGAGCGGGGATATTTACATAACTTTTGTTATTTAATATTCCATATACCGCAATCTCTTCATCCAATACATCACTCTTTCTTTGCAGCGAGCGCATACTGAATTTCTCGGCATCACTATTTTTCGTAGAAATCACATTACCTGCCTCATCTTCATATGACTTTAATATATATTGATACTTTGCAAACATCATATCGGAGGCGTTTTCTTTATAAAATTTAAGGGTATCAGGCATTCCTACCGCCATTGCAAACATCACCATTATAAAAATAATACCCACAAAAAGGATTATATAATTCGGAATATTCTGAAGCATTATACGCAGGCGAAATCTGCCAAAAAACTTCCAGCCCGGAAGACGTATTGCCTTCTTACGTCGCGTTTTCTTTAAATCACCTCGTAAAAACTGTAAAGGCGTATGCTGCATCATTTGAGTAATAACAGCAAGATTTACAACAAACATAAGCACTACCGGAATCAATGTCGTTTTATAAAAAGCTTCCGGATTCCATATCGTTTCATAGTTAGGAAGACTATAACTGTTATAATACATCGATACAACTACATTTTTAAATACGGAATACCCAAGTATATTTCCAATGATTGCCGCAATAAACGTCACAATTACCGGCATAGAAAGATAATGCCTTATCAATTCTACTTTGCTGTAACCGGAAGCACGAAGTGTTCCTATTGTCTGTGATTCCTTCACGATAGTGTTACTGATTGTAACTGCAAAGATAAATGCAATTATAACTATCAGAATATCCAGAAGAACTCCACCCATTGCTTCATCAGATCCCATATCATCTGTTGCAAAGTTGATTGCCGAATTAGCATATCTGGGAATATATTCTTCAATTTCATTATTATTTACAACAGTCTGGGTAAACAAAACCTCCAGAAAGTCATCTGAAAGACTCTTTTCTTCCTTTTCATCTTCAGGTTCATTAACATACTTCCATGCGTATGCATAATGGATGCTCTTGTTTATACGGCTAAATCCTTCCTCTGTCACCATCGCCACATCAAACTTAAGGGCATCAAAAATCAGGTCTGTGTTTTTTTCATGAAGTGTAGAATAGTTTACATAAGCTATCAGTCCAACAACTTTATAAGCCTCACCGCTTATTGTAATGGTATTTCCAACTTCAATCCCGGCATTATCTGCATGCATACGGTCAATTGCGATCTCACCTTCAGTTACAGGAAGGTTGCCCTCCATGATGCAGGCAAGATTGACATCTTCTGTCTTGGCATAGACCCGGACCGTTCCGTCAACTGTACCGTCATTGTTATTATCTTCATCTGCATTTTTATAAAAATTTTCATATAATTTCACCGAAACTGCTTCAAAATCCTCTTCGTCTTTTTCCTCAGACCGATTATCCATAAGCATGCCTATATCCGCCTTCTTCCCGGACTCAATAGCAGATAAAAGTGCCTTGTCTGCTTGAGTTTTAAGCTCAAAATGTCCGTCTTCCAGCTTATATTTGTATACACTATCTTCTGCCGCTTTCATCATACTTTCATTAGCAACATACATTCCTGACACAAAGCCGATTGTAAGGATTAGAAAAAGACTCACTACAAGATACTTGCCAAAATCACCGATAAATTCTCTGGGTATCCGCTTTATAAGCGGATTTTTCGCTTTTTTGCCGCTTCTCGTTATCTGATTATTGCCCATATCTACACCCCCTCTCCCTTACCATTCCAAATTTGCAGCCGAAACCTTATCAGTATTAATTTCATTATAGCGAACCCGCCCATCATGCAGCCTGATTACATGGTCCGCAATGTTTTTAATTGCTTCATTATGCGTAACCATGATGATAGTGTTGCCATACCTTACGTTGACAGCTTCAATAAGCTTCAATATTTCCTTCGATGTATTATAATCCAGCGCTCCTGTAGGTTCATCACATAGTAATATATCCGGATTTTTCACAATCGCACGACCAATAGAAACTCGCTGCTGCTGCCCGCCGGACAGCTGATTGGGAAGTTTATATCTGTGGTCATAAAGTCCAAGCGTATTCAGAAGCTCATCAATATCAAGCGGGTTATCCGACAGATATGCGCCAACCTCAATATTTTCCTTCACATTCAGATTTCCAATCAGATTATACATCTGAAAAACATATCCCAGATGGTTTCTGCGGTACTGTGTAAGCTTCTTTTCTCCCAAATCCTTAAGTTTATCACCGTTTATGGATATGTACCCCGAATCGGCACTGTCTATACCACCGATTATATTAAGCAGTGTTGACTTACCAGAACCGGAAGGCCCAAGAAGCACGCAGAATTCTCCTTTTGCAACTGAAAAATTCATTCCCCGCAGAACTTCCTGACGTGTATCACCGCTGCCAAATCCCTTCTTTAGCTCTACTATCTCCAAAAATTTTCTTTCTTCCTCTGACATAATATCCCCTCCAAGTATGATAATCAGTTAAATCGGGTTAGTTTTAGCTAACCTATGAGTATGAATTATGCGGTCATTTGGTTAGTGACCGCTAACTCACTTTTATCTTAATCCTTTTTGCTGCTTTTGTCAATATGTGCATGTTTTGAATTTATATTTTCCTTTTCCCATTCCTTTGACTGGAACAATAATATTTGAATCCAACAATTTCTTAATCAATTCTGAGGCAGGGGAGGGCGTGATTCCTACTATTGAAACAACATTTGTTCTTCCAAATATTGTTCCATTCCCGTATACAGCATACAATTTTTCAATATTTTTAACGGTTTTATTTGAGAACTGAGCCTGCTCTAATTCCACGCTAAATATATCAATAATATCAATGTCCTGTTTCGGTTCCTGAATCTCCTGCTCTTTTGTAGCAATGTCCTGTTTCGATTCGTAAATGCCCTTTTTACCTGATACTTTAAAGATTCCACTAACATGCATTGTTCTGTTTTGAAGGACGTTATTTTCTTTTAATAATAAATTTCTTAGAAATAACTCTAGAAATTCTGTTGTTGCATGTATGTCATTCTTTAAATTATTATAATTCGCACGAACAAGTGAATTTCTAAAATACCAGGCATTTTCGGCAAAAATATCATTTGTTATGTCAAACCCCATAGTTTTTAGGTATTTAATCAAAAATACCGCAGTAGTACGAGTATTTCCTTCCGCAAATATATGAATCTGCCATAATCCGGATATGAAAAGTGCTAAATGGTGTATAATTTCATCCATTGACAGTCCTTTATAACTAAATTTCTTTTCTTGGGCAAAATCATACTCCAAGGTTTCCTTAAGGTCTGTTGAACTTGCATATATTACCGTTGCACCGTCCAATACCCATTCTTTTTTAGTAATATTATAATCCCTCAATTTCCCGGCATGACCATAGATACCATCAAAAAGAATTTTATGGATTGAAATATACTCTGCAGGCGAAAAGGTAAATGCCTTTTCAGAAAGAACTTTTGCTATTCTAAGAGATACTTTATCAGCCTCTTCTGTGCGACCTTTTTCATCATCCTCTATATTTTCTTCATAGTAACCATTCAAAAGCTGCTCAGCCTGATCCAGAGTAATACGGCCTTCTATATTCTGAATTGCAGTTTCAATTAAATATCCGGAGGTTGAAAGACCATCTACCGCCTGCAGACCAACTGCCGTATGCCAGATATATCCTCTCTCCTGTATGTCAGGTTCAGTTTGCTTTATATATTCTTTAAAAGGGTCTCTATCCATATGGTATCCTCTTCTACGTCTTATTAAAAGCGGAGCCACGCAATCGCGCAGCCCCGCCAGTTTGTTAATCATTTATAAATCTTGCATTTCTATCCCTTATTCCACAATATCAGCATACATAAAATACCAATATCCATAAGGTGAATGCCAAGAACCAACAATGCTATCCTTCTGTAACCAGAAGTCATTGTAGTAAGCTACCGGCACACAAGCTGCCTCTTCCATAAGGATATCCTCTGCCTCATGAAGAGCTTCTGAACGCTCTTTTGCATCCAGTGTAGTTCTGGAAACATCCATAGCAGCATCATAATCTGCATTGCTGAATTTACCATCATTGTTTCCGTTTGTTGAATAGAGCAAATCCAGCATATTGGAAGGATCGCTGTAATCACCTACCCAGCCGTTACGTGCAGAATCATAATCGCCGTTACGACGCATAGGTGTAAAGCTAGCCCATTCTACAATTTCAACGTTAAGTTCAACACCGATTTCTGCCCAAGCCTGCTGTAAATACTCAGCAACCACCTTATGGTAACCTGAATCATTTGTTGAATAAGTGATTACCGGAAGTCCTTCACCGTCCGGATAACCTGCATCGGCAAGGAGCTGCTTAGCTTCCTCTAAGTTTGCCTCATAGTCCGTTGTATCGATATAAGGCTGGCCGCCGTTAGCATTGTCCATAAACTGGCTGCCGTCAGTATCAATCCAGCCCGGTCCCATGAAGTTGCTTGCAGCAGAGTAAGTACCCTGCATCAAGGTATTAGCAACATATTCACGGTCAATTGCAAGACTCAGTGCTTTACGTACATTTACATCATTAAATGGCTCCCTCTGAGTATTAAGGCTCAGATAGTAGGTTCCTATGATCGGATCAACATAAAACTCCGGATTTCCCTGTAAGGTCGGAATTTCCTCTGTAGGAACATCCTTAATCATTAATACTTCGCCTGTCTGGTATGCACTGTAAGATGCATTTGGATCTTCAATAAGATTAAATCTGATTCCGTCAAGCTTGATTGCACCAGCATTCCAGTAATTTGGGTTCTTGCTCATAAGAATATATGAACCGGGTACCCACTCTGATATATAGAAAGGTCCGTTAGAAATATAGGTTTCAGCAGAAGTAGCCCATGCATCACCGTTTGCTTCAATTGTTGCCTGCTGTACAGGGCTTAAGGTAGCAAAAGCCGCCAATGAGCCGAAGTATGAGCAAGGTGCGTTTAAATGAACTACCAATGTCTGAGCATCGGGTGCTTCTACCTGAAGTGCATCAATGTCTCCTTCGATAGCAGCATCAAAGCCCTCTACCATAGAAAGAACAGTATCAGCATAAGGAGCTGCTACCATAGGGTCACATACTCTCTTCCAGCTGTATACAAAGTCCTCTGCTGTTAAATCGCTTCCGTCAGACCATTTAAGTCCGTCTCTTAAATGGAAGGTCCATGTAAGACCATCCTCACTTGTCTCCCAGGACTCAGCCTGTCCCTCTGCAAGTGTTCCGTCCTCTGCTACTGTCAGAAGACATTCAAATGAGTGTAATAACATATTACCACCGTCTACTGCGCTGTTAAGTGCAGGATCGATAGTCTCAGGGTCAGGTCCGATCTGGACAGATAGGATCTTATCCCCTGTAGAACCTGTGCTGACATCTGTAGAATCGGTATTGTTATCAGTATTGGAATCAGTACCGGCTGCAGAATTATCAGCAGAATTTGTGGAATCACCTGTTGAAGATGTTCCGTTTCCGCCACATGCTGTCAATGAAACAGTCATAGCAGCAGCGAGAAAGAGTGCTACAATTCTCTTTTTCATAATAATTTTCTCCTCCTTTACATAGTTTGTTTATAGATAATTGCGGAATATTTATTCAAAAAAGTGAACTTATGCTCATCATTTTGAACATACTAACGCAACATACTATAACTATTTACCACATTTAATCTATTTTGTCAATATTATGGCAGGCTGCAAAATGTCCGGTCTCCACTTCACGCCACTCTGGTACCTCAGCCGCACATCTTTCGGTTGCATGTGGACATCTTGTACGGAAACGGCAGCCGGACGGCGGATTTAACGGGCTTGGGACATCGCCCTCCAATACTATACGCTTACTTGCCCTCGCTACTTTGGGGTCCGCAATCGGAATCGAGGAAATAAGACTCCGGGTATAAGGATGCAGCGGACGGGTAATAAGCTCATAGCTATCCGCAAGTTCCACCATTTTGCCAAGATACATAACTCCGATTCTGTTAGATATATGTTTAACTGCCGAAAGGTCGTGTGCTATGAATAAGTAGGTCAGACCCATCTCAGCCTGTAAATCCTCAAACATATTGATGACTTGTGCCTGAATCGACACATCCAGAGCGGAAATCGGCTCATCACAGACTATAAACTCAGGATTGACCGCAAGCGCTCTTGCAATACCGACCCTCTGCCTTTGCCCTCCGGAAAATTCATGCGGATACCTGTTGGCATGTTCGGAATTAAGCCCGACTCTTCTGAGCATTTCGATAATGATATCATAGCGTTCCTGTTTGGTAGCCGCTATTTTGTGAACATCGATTGCTTCACCGACAATATCGCCAACCGTCATTCTGGGATCAAGACTTGCATACGGATCCTGAAAAACAATCTGCATTCTCTTTCTGTACGGTAGCATATCCGCATACTGTTTATTTTCAACATCAAAAATGACATTATTGTCATAAATAAACTTACCGCCTGTAGGCTCATAAAGCCTGAGCAGTGTACGTCCGGTTGTAGTCTTGCCACAGCCTGACTCGCCTACCAGTCCGAATGTTTCCCCTTTATTAATAGTAAAGGATACATCGTCTACCGCACGAACAAATTTTTTATTCTTTCCATAACCTCCTGCCGGAAAATACTGGCAAAGATGCTCAATTTGGACTAATTTCTCACTCATTGGCCGCTCCTTTCTCCATTTCCGCCTTCTGATTAAGCCAGCACATTGTATAATGTACCTCGTTAAAATTGGAAACCGGGGGCACTTCTCTTAAGCAGATTTTCATACATTCTTCGCACCTTGGTGCAAATGAACAGCCTTTCGGCTGATTCAGAAGATCCACAGGCGTTCCTTCAATCGGGATCAGCCTTTCATGTTCTTTGGTATCTAATCTTGGAATGGAACGTATGAGACCTTTGGTATACTGATGCTTCGGATTGTAAAAAATATCATCTGTTGTTCCATATTCTACAATCTTACCGGCATACATAACCGCAATTCTTTCACACATACTTGCCACAACACCAAGATCGTGAGTAATCATTATGATAGCCATACCAAGCTTATCTTTTAACTCCATCATAAGTTCCAGTATCTGTGCCTGTATCGTAACATCCAGTGCAGTTGTAGGCTCGTCTGCTATAAGCAGCTTCGGCTCACATGCAAGCGCAATCGCTATCATTACACGCTGACGCATACCTCCGGAAAGCTCATGGGGGTATTGTTTCAGTCTCTTGTCCGGCTCGTTGATACCTACCAGTTCAAGCAGTTCTCTTGCCCTTTCTTTGGCCTGTTTCTTATTTTTATCGGTATGAAGAAGGATAACCTCCATAATCTGATTTCCGATTGTATACACCGGGTTTAGGCTGGTCATAGGGTCCTGAAAAATAATCGATATCTCATTTCCTCTCATTTTCCTCATTTCCCGCTCTGACATTTCTTCCACATGATGGCCGTTAAACTCAAGTGTTCCATCAATCAGCTTACCCGGATATGCGGTAAGTCCCATAAGACTGTAAGCTGTAACGGATTTGCCCGAACCGCTCTCGCCGACTATACCCAGTACCTCGCCTTCCTTAAGATGAATGGATACGTCATTAAGAGCCTTTACCTCTCCTGCCGGAGTGAAAAAAGAAAGTCGTTCATTTCTTATATCAACTAAATATTCTGACATATTTCCAAACCGCCTTTCCTAATTTTTTAATTTAGGGTCGAAAGCATCACGGAGACCGTCGCCCAAAAGATTGAAGCTAAGTATTATAAGGCTTATCAAAATAGCCGGAACAAACAAAAGATACGGATATGTATTAATACCGTTGATTGCATCACTTGCAAGGCTTCCAAGTGAGGGAAGCGGCACTGCCACACCCATACCAAGGAAACTTAGGAAACTCTCGGTAAAAATAGATGAGGGTATCTGTAAAGTCGTGGTAACTATCAAGGTACCGATACAGTTGGTAAGTAAGTGCTTTCTGATGATCTTACCGCTTTTAACACCAAGCGCCCTTGCCGCAGTAACATATTCACTCTCTTTTAACATCAAAACTTGACTTCTGACCATACGAGCCATACCTACCCAGTAAAGCAGCGCAAACACCACAAAAATACTTATAAGGTTTTCACCTACGACTTTTACCCAGCCAAAGCCTGCTACATTTGCAAGATTTTTAAGCGGTTCTTTTAAGGCAAAGGACAAAAGAACGATCAAAAGTATATCGGGTACCGTATAAATAATATCTACAATTCTCATCATTACGAGGTCTACCCAGCCCCCGAAGAAAGCAGCTATAGAGCCGTATGCAGAACCTATGATGAGGATGATTCCTGTTGCGATAAGACCTACCAGCAGAGATATCCTGCTTCCCATCATTACACGGATCGCGTAATCACGTCCCATATTATCAGTCCCGAATATATGCGGAAATACCGACTCACCGGCGTCTATCCTTGCCTGCTCTTCCGCAGAATACTGCATAGGCCTTAAATTGTTGGCACCTTTCATCTGATCTTTGTAATTATACGGATAAAAAGCCGGAACTATAAACGAAAAAATCATTACAATTATGATAACTACAAGAGAAACCATAGCCACTTTATTTTTAACAAGGCGGCGAACACCGTCTTTCCAGAAGCTAACGCTTTCTCTCATTATGACCTGACTCTGCTTTTCCTCCTCGGTAGCAGGGAGAAAATCGTCCGGATTCAGCTTTAATTGAAAACTAAGTGGATTCTGCTTCATATTTATCTTTTTTCTCCTATCTCAATTTAATAACATATGTTATCGTTGATATGTTTAAATCTCAAATTTATTTAAGCTTAATTCGAGGATCAACAATCTTGTATAAGATATCTACAACCACATTCATAATGACAATTAACGTCGCAAGGAAAATTGTAGTACCCATGATCAATGTATAATCACGTCCGTTTATTGCACGGATGAATTCACCGCCAAGTCCCGGAATCGTAAAGATCTTTTCCACAACAAAGCTTCCCGTAACCGTATAAGCCAGCATCGGACCTACATATGTAATAACCGGAAGTATTGCATTTCTAAGTGCATGTTTAAACAATATGACAACTCCGGAAAGTCCTTTGGCTCTCGCAGTACGCATATAATCCTGACCCAGCACGTCCAGCATGGAAGAACGCATAAGTCTCATAATATACGCAGTCGGATAAAATGATAGTGCCATAACAGGCATAATATAGTGCTTCCAGGAGGTAAGTCCCATTGTAGGAAGAATATTCAGATTAACTCCAAGCACATACATCAGTACCGTACATATAACGAAGCTTGGAACCGCAATCCCACATGTCGCTATAACGCTTATAAGGCTGTCCAGAAATTTTCCTCTCTTAAGTGCCGCAAGACAGCCAAGTGGTATGCCGATTATAAGGGATACCAGTACTGAAATGCCTCCTACCCTTGCAGATACAGGGAATTTCATAAGTATAATATCCATAACCGTACGTCCGCGCTGCTTTAAGCTGTCTCCAAAATCTCCATGCAGTGCATCGCCTATGTAAGTCAGATACCGCTGGAACAGAGGCTTGTCCAAGCCGTATTTCGCCTCCAGTGCTGCGGTAGCCTGAGGACTTATTGCCTTTTCCGATAAAAACGGTCCGCCCGGAACCATATTCATAAGGAAAAAGGTAAGTGTTGCAACCGCCCAGATAGTAACAATTGCAAGTATAACTCGTTTCACAATATACTTTAACATATTTTCAACTCCTATCAGGTATGTAAAAAATGTAAAAAAGAGACAATAACGTTGCGATTGCGCGAACGTCATTGTCCCTCAACTTACAACACATAATGTTAACAGAAAAAGCGTTTATTTGTCAATGTTTTAAGGCAAATTTAATGATATTGGGCAAATTTTATGACATTTATCCCTTTATGACACTTCTGTCATATTCCCATCTTGCTCATAATTCCGTCAGCATCCACACCCGGATGGGTAAGATATAATCTGCATATCTGTTCGGATAATTCGTCTGAAATATGATATTTCTTAGAAATCTGCCCTACTGCCATTCCCTTATCAATGTCTTTGATTATGGCCGGTAAATACTCTTTTATCCGTTCCGCATTAATCTCCCCGTCAGGTTTTGCACCGGTATGAGGGATGTCAATTCTCTCAATATTAAAACTTCCGTCATCCTCAACATAGAGCATTGCCATAGTAATAGGCAGATTAAACCTGCGCGGACCGCAGCTTCCGGGATTCAGCCATGTCTTTCCGTCAATAATTTTTTCTTCATATTTGTGTGAATGCCCGTATATTATCAAGTCATAAGGCGTCAGCTCCACATCAATCTGCTTTTTATTGTGGATTATCAGCACATTAATGCCTATATCTTTAATAACACTTGTTATCGATAGGATATCCGCCAATTCTTTATCTGCATTTCCACAGACCGCATAGGTTGTTGCTAGATTATTAAGGTCATTTAATATCGATATCTTATTTATATCTCCTGCATGAAAAATCATATCACACCCTTGCAGGTATTCTTTTACTTCTTCCCGCAGCAACCCATGCGTGTCCGAAATCACACCAATTTTATATGACATAAGCATTCACCTTCGATTCAAACTACTGCTTTCCTAGCCTGCACTAACCTCTTCAGAGACAGAACCCACGGAAAGGGTATAAGTTTCACCTGTGACAATCTCAGGACTGCTCAGGATAACAACGGCAAAAGGTAATTCCGGCGTGTATGAAACAAGCGTATTGCCTGATTTATCTTTTAAGGTAATCTGCGTATCGGCAGATTGGTTTCCTACCTTTACAGCTATGACACCCTGCTCTGATGAACTGAAACTCTGCGCCATGCCGGATGCACCCGTTCCAATAAAGGTTCCACCTGTAATAATACCGCTTGTATCATAGTCCAAAGTAGCGGTATCTCCCTGCGTCGGACCGCAGACGGTAATATTTCCACCGGATATTTCTAAAGTACCGTTTGCATCAATTCCGTCTCCGGAAGCTTTTATATACAAATTCCCTCCGGAAATAACCAATGTTCCTTCGCCGTTAGAGAAACCTCCACCTCCTCTACCGCCTCCAAAACCTTCATTTCCTTCAAGAGGGGTAAAGCCGTCATTCTCTTCGGCTCCGTCAAAGTTACCATTCCCCTGTGGTCCTCCAAATCTTCTATTCCCACGAGGAACAACAACACCATCATTTTCTTCGGGAACGCTAAAACCATCTTTCTCTCTGTGAAGGCCAAAATCGCCCTTACCTCTGGGTGTAACAAAGTCGCTATTATCTCCGGTAACATCAGGGATATCATTCAAATCTGGCTCTCCAATACCGTCTGCACTGCTATTACCACGGTTTCCACGATAACCGCCAAAGTTGTCATTTCCACGAGGCCCTCCAAAACCGCTGGAATCCCTTCCACCGGCAGCATTTAATCCGTCATCGGTTGCGACCAGTGTTATATCTCCACCGGAAATTTCCAGATTGAGAGCCTCAAGTCCTTCATAACTTTCCGTAATATTGATTATTCCGTCTGTAATTGTCAAGGCTTCATCAGCATGAAATCCGTCATCGCCGCTTGCTATCTCGAAGTTTCCTCCATTAACAACTATTGAAGAATTGGAATGAACGGCATCATCCGCGGAATTAATATTAAATGCTCCATTACTTATGAGAAGATTACCGGAAGCCTTAATCGCTTTTAATGAATCATCACTCTGTTTTGCGGCATTTGCGCTTCCGCCACCTGATACAATGTTAAAGC
This sequence comes from Lachnospiraceae bacterium, assembly GCA_022510545.1. GTDB lineage: Bacteria > Bacillota > Clostridia > Lachnospirales > Lachnospiraceae > UBA3282. The sequence goes on from JAFLTG010000029.1 coordinate 12,541, forward strand.
TTCCATCATTGATCTGCATATATGCTCCTGCGCTGATACCGTCACCCTCGGCAGAAATATCAAACACCCCGCTCGCAATATATACAAATCCAAGTTCGTCATCATCCGAGTTTTCTGCGTGTATTCCGTCTTTTCCGGCATCTATGGTTATTTCAGCATTCGCAATTCTCACACTATCGTTTGCATCCAGACCATGTGAAGCAGAATTTATGATATATTTGCCACTGGTAAAAACAAGATCATCCTTTGATACTATTCCATGTCCGGCCGGAGATGTAACCGTAAGATTACCGGAACCGTTTAAGGTCAAGTCCTGCTTGGAAAAGATTACGGAATCTATATTATTATCATCAATAGCAGTAAAGTTTCCCCCATTAGAAAGTGTATTGGAAGTATCCGCTGCTAAAGTAATAAACACTTTATCAGCTTCCAGAATATAAATCGGGGCAGAGATTTTACTATTGATATTAACACCATTCAGTACCAGCTGGGGTTTATCTTTTTCCCCCGCATCTACAACGATCATGCCGTCATTAAGCGTTCCGGATAAAATATATGTGCCTTCGCCGGTTATGGCTGCTGTGGTACCGGATATCTTTACAGAATCGGAATCACAGGAAATAGAATCCCCATTCAGTTGAATGAGAACGCTCGAATTTTCGTCATATCCTATTTCATAGTCACGGTCAGTAAACATATCTGAGATATCTTTAGCAGTGACCGTGCCTGCCGCATTATTGCTGCTGTTGACATTGTTACTATCCTTCTCATTACCTTTGTCGCTGTAACTACTGCTGCCGTTGCTATCAATTTTTATTTCACTGTTTGCATTTACTGTATTTATATTAGATGAATTTGCTCCACACCCGTTCAAAAGAAGTGCCAGCAATAATATAACACATGTTATTTTTTTCACGCTAATCCTCCTTCATACCTAAGGTAAATTCTAATTTCTAATTTCACCTTAACGATCCACTATTAGAGCTCCGTAACGATTGTCTCCTGCTTTGAAACGCTGATTTCAAGATTGCCGTTTCTGCAGCGAAGCTCATCAATAAGTTCCTTTTCTTTGCTTACATCCTTAAGAACAACATCATATGTAAGGCGGAACATACTGCCCATATTTGTAGTTTTCACATGCACAAGCTCACAAGAGGTAGTATATTCATCAAAAACCTCTTCAAACACTCCCGAATAATCCAAATCCTCGGGAATGGTGACATTGAATGTCTTGTACATAGCTGCATTATTTTTTGCACCAAAGTCAATATGATTGTAAATCAGGAACATAACACACATAACAACCGTAAATAAAGCGGCAAAGCCAAGATATCCCATTCCCGCGATCAAACCTGCACCCATTGCGAGAAACAGCGCTCCAATCTCTTTGGCGGTGCCGGGAGCGGAACGAAATCGTACTAAACTAAATGCCCCTGCAACGGCTACACCCGTACCGACATTGCCGTTGACCATCATGATGACAATACATACAACCGCCGGAAGCAGCGCCAGCGTAACCACAAAACTTTTCGTATAACGTGTTTTATACATATAGCAAATAGCCATAATCAAACCAAGAATCAATGAAAATCCCAGACAGAGCATAAAATCCGTCACACTTATAACTACTGAAAAATCCGAATCAAAAAGTCCTTTAAATAATGAATCAAGCATTTGCGGCAGCCTCCTTTAACTGTGGATATATTATCTTTTGATAAGCCGTTCCATATTTGGAAAATGATGTTTTATATATATGTTCTTCTGATAAAATACGCAGCATCCAAAGAGGAATACCCGATGAACATTTTATCTCCATCAGAACTTTTCCTTCCTCTAAAAGAGGTGTACCCCATACTTCGGATTCCAGTGAGATATCTTCCTGCCTGCATAGGATCGTATCATCAAAGGTAATACGAAAATCACCACCGTCCAGTGGATAATATGCCTCACGTTCATATGAAAGAAATACCACCGGATGAAGGTTTTCATAATAGGATATGAAATAATCAATTTCCTTAGATATCTGTGATTCTTCCTCGCAAGCCCCTTCCCCGGCCACCCAGTTCATAGCAGAAATCTCGGAAAGTGGAAGCCTGCGCTTATAAACAACGGATTGGTATTTCTTTTTAAGTTCCACAAAAACCGTGCTTTTAGGTTTTGCCTTATTATAACTGCGGATACGAAGTTTTTCTTTGTATGCAGGACCTTCGATTGATTTTCTTATCAATCTGTAATTATCCGTATCAAAATAAATGTTACGGATAACGGTACGCCCGTATTCATCCAACGCCATATACGGTTCTATAGCTTTTATAATCTTTTCTTTTTGCTCTTTCGTAATTATGTATTTTAACTCATAGCGCCTGAAAACGTTTTGATATTCCATTGCAATATCCTCCTTTTTTCGTTGCTATTATAAATATCGAAACTTAATTCAACTTTAAAATATCCAAAATTTTTTTAAATTTCTAATTCACTAAATTTTTTAATCTTTAATTCACTAAATTTTCTAATTTTTAATTACATTTAATGTTTATATGATATCATTTATATAAACAATTGCGCAACTCTATTTCAGTAGAGGGAACTTAGAAAGGGGCAAATATCATATGAGAATCTTACTTGCAGAAGACGAAGTCTCGCTTGCAAGGGCAATACTTAAAATATTTGAAAGAAACAATTACTCTGCTGACGCAGTACACAACGGAGAGGATGCTTTTGAATACATTTCAACAGGAAATTATGACGTTGCGGTTTTAGATATTATGATGCCAAAGATGGATGGAATCACTGTGTTAAAAAAGGTCAGGGAGCAGGGAAATCAAATCCCGATTTTAATGCTTAGTGCTAAATCAGAGATTGATGACAAGGTTCTTGGACTTGACAGCGGCGCCAACTACTATCTTACCAAACCATTTGATACTAAGGAACTATTGGCAAGCATCCGGGCAATTACCAGAAGTCAGACTGCTGTGGATTCCAAACTGGTGTTTGGTAATATATCCTTGGACAGAGCCACATTTGAACTGGTATCTCCAACCGGAAACTTCCGGCTGGCAAACCGGGAATTTCAGATGATGGAGCTTTTAATGTCAAACCCGCACCATATAATTTCCGCCGAGCAATTTATGGAAAAAATCTGGGGATTTGACACCGATGCAGAGATAAATGTAGTTTGGGTTTATATTTCTTATCTCAGGAAAAAACTATTGGCGCTTAATGCAGATATTCAGATTAAGGCATCCCGAAATGCAGGTTATTCACTGGAGGAAGGTAAATGATAAAAAAATTGAAAATAAAATTTATCGTTTTATCGATGACATCTTTATTTATACTTCTATTAATTATCGTTGCAGGAATGAATATCATAAATTATACTTCCGTGTGTAACGAAGCTGATGATATTTTATCTCTTATTTCACAAAACAGAGGCGTTTTTCCCGATTTTAAGGGAAAAGGGCCTAACAGATTACCCCCAAATATGTCTCCGGAGCTTCAATATGAATCCAGATATTTTTCTGTTTTGCTTGATGCTTCCGGCAATCTGATTCATGTAGAAACAAGCCGTATCACTTCTGTAGATACTTCTACGGCAATTGAATATGCCAAAAGTGTTATGGAAAAAGGCAAAAATCGCGGTTTTATAAATAATTTTCGCTTTGTTCAATCCCATGAAGGAAATACCACGCGGATTATATTTCTTGATCATGGAAGGAAACTGGATTCGTTTAACCGCTTTTTGATAATAAGTTCCGGAATGGCCCTGGCAGGGTTTATTGTGGTGTTTTTTATCATATCTTTCTGTGCCGGAAAAATCACCGGACCCATAGCAGAAAGCTATGAAAAACAGAAGCGTTTTATCACTGACGCGGGTCATGAAATAAAGACCCCCCTGACTATCATCAATGCAAACGTAGATATTTTGGAAATGGATATTGGAAAAAATGAGTGTCTGGAAGATATACAACAGCAGTCAAAAAGATTGACCACTTTAGTCAATGACCTGATTTATCTGGCACGCATGGAGGAAGCGGAAAATTCTCTTCAAATGATTGAATTTCCGGTTTCAGAAGTTGTATATGAAACAGCCATGCCGTTTAAGACCCCGGCGCTGGCCCGGAATATAGATTTTACGTGTAATGTACAGCCGATGTTGTCTATGCGGGGTAATGATAAAGCAATTCAGCAGCTGGTGTCCATTTTAATGGATAATGCCCTGAAGTATTCTCCTCAGGGCGGATCCATATCACTGAATTTTACCAGACAAAACAAAATATTGTCTCTAACTGTTTTTAATACGACACAAACAGATGTCAATCCGGATGATCTTAAATATGTATTTGACAGGTTCTACCGTACCGACAAGTCACGTAACTCCGAAACCGGCGGGCACGGAATAGGTTTGTCTGTGGCAAAAGCAATCGTAACTGCACATAGCGGTAAAATCCATGCCTCTACACAGGATGGGCATTCTTTTCAAATTACGGTTACACTCTCTTAAAACGATTCACCTCAGCATTCAGTTTCTGGGAAATCTGCTGGTTACGCTCTGTCTCATTCTGGATCTCTGACATAGCCTCTGCCAACGATACTGCGTTGTCAGCCACATTGGTAACACCCTTTACGTTCTCCTCCACTGCCGTGGAAATATCTTTAATACCGGTATTCATGCCATCCATGGTATCGCTGATATCTGAAGTATTGGCAGCAACATCCTTAAAGATTTCATCCACGCTGTCAGCATCCTGTTTATACTGCTCAACGATTTCCACAAAGTTGTCGTAATCTTTCATTATTTCCTCGTCTACGAATTGCAGCATTCTCTCTGCATTACTTGCCAGCTTTTCTACCGCGTTAGTAACAAGGACGCTGATACTCTGGATATTGTTTGCAGCCTCCGCGCTGCTGTCAGCCAAGCCTCTGATCTCGTCAGCCACCACTGCAAAACCTTTGCCTGCCTCACCGGCTCTGGCAGCCTCAATAGAAGCATTTAAGGACAGCAGATTTGTCTGTCCGGTAATATTTAAAATTTCCTGAGTCATTTCGTTGATCTTCTGGGCACTGCGACTCTCCTCCAAAGCCACCTGCAATGCCTCACGTATCTGCATGATTGTCCTGGAAGCATTCTCCTTACCCTCTACAGTACTGTTATGCATCGTTGTGGCACGATTTTTAATATCCTGTACCAGCCCGACACCGTCATGTACACTGTTGTTCACGGAATGAATTTCACTAAGCACATTAGTACTGCTATCAGTAAGCTGACCCAATGTAGCTGCTATCTCTTCCATGCTTGCAGCCATCTGCTCACTAGCCGCAGACACATTTTCAGCACTTTCATTTGACTCAAGGAGCTGGTTTGTTATAACTTGTGCAGACTGCTCCATATTTTCCGACTCAGTCTTCAGCTCACGCATAATACTCTGCAGCTGCTCCATAAAGCTGTTGATGCCGACTGCCATCTGACCTACCTCATCCTTTGATTTAACAGGCACACGCTCTGTAAGATCGCCTTCGCCCTCATTAAGCTTTGCCGTAATTGCATGAAGCGCGTCGCCTGAAGTTTTTGCAGGTCCGACTATCGTACGTGCCACAATGACAATAGTAATAATTACAATAATAATATACAACGCTATAGCTATATAGTTAAAAATCTCAGTTCCCTGAATCTGAACGTTACTTCGGTTTACAGCTTCGGCAACCTTATCATCAAGAAGCGCTTCAAAAGCATCTCCGTAACTCTGTGCTTCCGTCACCGCTGAATAAATATTATCCACCAGTTGTTGCGCTGTTTTAAAATCTCCCGCATTGATACTATCATCAATCTGTTCAGCATAGTCTATAAATCCGTTTATACCACTTTCATAAGAAGCAAAAGTATCCCTCAATTCCTGATCACCGATAGTTTCACATAATGCCCTCGCTTCAGCCATGGATTCCTTTGTAGACTCTATTGCTTCTTTAAATCCATTTTCAATTCCTGCCCACGAGTCCGCATCATCTTTATAGAACATCATCAGATTTGCATACAATTCCACCTGTTCAAAAGCAACAGCCACTTCTCCCCCTGCGTCTTCCAGGCCCATATAAAACTCTCCCAAAGTATTGTTGTATCCACCAATGAGCTTTAATCCGTTAACATTCATATAAATAATGACTAAAAACAAAATACACATTACTGCAAGAGCCGTATAAATTTTTGCCCCTATGCTTTTCATCTTATCCATACCCCCATTATTTTAATGTAATAGTTCATCTTTTAATAATTCTCTGATATCCTCTACTGACAACCACTCGGTATTGTTGCCTGAACTGTAGGAAAAGCCGTCTTCAACCTTCTTACCGCTTAAATCAGGCTGCTGCTTATCGTTCCATATCATCTGCGGATATACGATAAAATGCTTATCATATTCGTAAGTTGTCATGGAGTCTTCTGTTGTGACCATGATTTCATGCAGTTTCTCGCCGGGACGAATACCTATTTCTTTCATCTTACATCCCGGCAGCATCGCCTCTGCCAGATCAGTGACTTTAAATGACGGTATCTTACTTATGAAGGTTTCCCCGCCTTTTGCTTCCGCCAATGCCTTGATCACCAGTTCAACACCCTGCGTCAGACTAATCCAGAAACGGGTCATTCTAAAATCGGTAATCGGCAGTTCCGTACTGCCTGACTCAATTATGCTCTTAAACAGAGGAATGATTGAGCCTCTGCTTCCTGCCACATTGCCGTAACGCACAATGGAAAAGTTTATATCCTTGTTTCCCACATATGCATTGGCTGCGACAAAAAGCTTATCGGATACTAACTTCGTACCGCCATATAAATTTACGGGATTGACCGCCTTATCGGTGGACAAAGCTACTACCTTATGCACACCGCAGTCTAAAGCTGCATCGATCACATTCATGGCACCGTGAATATTGGTCTTAATCGCCTCATTCGGGTTGTACTCACAAACCGGCACCTGTTTTAATGCCGCTGCGTGAATGATATAATCAACACCCTCGCAAGCTCTTTTCAGCCTTTCAAGGTCTCTTACATCCCCGATAAAAAAGCGAAGTTTGTCCTCATATTCCTTAAACTCATTTGCCATCATCCACTGTTTGAATTCATCTCTGGAGTAGATGATGATCTTCTTAGGCTCATAATTCGTCAATACATATCTGGTAAAACATTTCCCGAAAGAACCTGTTCCTCCGGTTATCAATATTGTTTTATCTTTTAACATAAGTCTTCTCCTATCAATTCAAATACCGTGTATTCAAACGAAATGTTCTTATCAAATCCTTAAGCACACCTGCCTGCTGACTAAGCTCCTGGCTGGTAGCAGCACTCTGCTGTGCGGTTGCCGAATTGGTCTGTACCACATTGGAAATCTGGCTTATCTGCTCCTTGATAAGGAAAACAGAATCCGCCTGAGTCTGTGCCGCATCGGCAATATTATTGGTAACATCCACAATCTCATTTGCTCCCGAAACAACTTCCATAAGCTGTGATGCCGTTTCATTGGCAATCTTAGTACCCTGCTCTACTGCCTCTATGGAACGCTCTATCAAAGCAGTTGTGGTCTGGGATGCTTCAGCGCTCTTGCCTGCAAGCTCACGTACTTCTTCTGCCACCACAGCAAATCCTTTTCCTGCCTCTCCGGCACGCGCCGCCTCTACGGCTGCATTCAATGCAAGAATATTGGTCTGAGCAGAAATATTCTCTATGGCCTTGATGATCTTTCCAATCTCGTTAGAACGCTCATTAATTTCCTGCATAGCATTTATCATTTCCTGCATTTTACGGTTGCTTTCAATAAGGCGCTCACTGACAGACTCTACTTCTTTGTTAGCCTGAAGTGCATTTTCAGCGGTCTTTCCTACCTGATCTGAAATATCTCTTATATTTCTGTCTAAATCTTCTACAGAACTTGCCTGCTCTACAGCACCCTGGCTAAGCGCTGTAGCACCAATAGCCATCTGCTCGGCACCGCTTGAGACAGAATCGGAACTTTCCGCTATCTGTGCCATTGTATTATTAAGCTTATCAAGAATATCGTCTAAGGATTCTTTGATTGATACAAAATCTCCAATATATTCCAATTTGGTCGTCACAGTCAGATTTCCCTGTGATATCGAATCAAGTACGGTTGAAATCTCTCCTATGTATCCGTTTAAACGAGACATTGTATTTTCAAAAGTCTGAGCAAGGAATCCAACTTCATCATTGGAATGGATATCAATTTCCATCTTTTTACTTTTAATACCCAATTCTCCACGCTCCATTGTCTGTGCTAATTTGGTAAGCTTTGACAAGGGTTTGGAAACTCTGTTTCCAATATACAGCGATAAAAGGATAAGGCTTATCACGGTCATAGCCGCGCCTGCTGCCATTGCAATCCTAATAGTGTTATCTATATGTCCGGTAGCATCCGCCATAGATATACCAGCAAAAAGCAAACCGTCAACATTACCGTTTGCATCTCTGGTAGGCACATATGAACACAAATGGGTAACTCCCAAAATCTGTGCCTCTCCTACATAAGTCTGACCTTTACCAATAACAATGTCTGCAACTTTATCGGAAAGCTTAGTTCCTACGGCACGCTGGCCATCCTGAAAAATAGTGGTATAGGCCCTTACATCACCACGAAAAATAGTAAACTCACAACCAAGTTCTTCTTTCAGCTCATCAATCATTGCGGTAATTTCCTCGGAATCCATTGAACCTTCCGTTACAAGATATTGATTCAGTCTATATTCCAGTACATCGGTACCGTTTATACATTGATCCTCTAACATTTGCATTGTAAGATTTTTAAACATTGATACACATAATTGAAGCACTACTGAAATGCTTATTATCAATAAACACGCGACTACCACATTTACCTTTAATCCAAGATGCTGGATTCTTTTATTCTTATCGTTTTTCATTACAATGACCATGCCTTTCTCTTAGCCTTAGGGTTTAATAAGTCCCCAATATATCTTAACGATTTTTAGTGGAAAAAGCAAGTGTGGATATATCATATTTCTGCTAACTCCAACTATGTTAATTTATCCAATAATTTATAAAGCAATTTATATAACTGCCCCGCGTCCTCCTGTTCCATATTCACACAGCTGGTGAGTTTCCCCGGTATTTGAACGGCACGCTCTTTTAACGCCTCTCCTGTCTTTGTAATTGAAACAATCAGGTTTCGCTCATCTTCCTTAGATCGGTTCCTTATGATATAATTCTTTTCCTCCAGCTTCTTAAGTACAGGCGTGAGTGTACCGGAATCCAGATACAGACAGGAACCCAGCTCCTTTACGGTCAGTTCTTTTTTCTCCCACATTACCATCATAGCAATATACTGTGTATAAGTCAGGTCAAGCTCGTCAAGAAAAGGCTTATACTTCCTTATCACTTCTTTGGAACATACATAGAGCGGAAAACACAGTTGATTTTCAAGTTTTAACGAATCATATTTATTATTTGGCATAGTATTGATTCTCCCAGTTTGATACCGCATATTATCAAAACATAATTATATATTATTTTAATTTGTCTGACAACAAGACTTTTTGATTGCATGCAATGGAATTTAGGTTGTCAAGAGTGATTTTGGTAAGTTAAAATAAATGAAAAAAGATAGGCTTCAGGTGCACAATGAAAAAAATTATTTCACTCTTTTTAACATTCTTAAAAATCGGCGCCTTTACTTTTGGCGGCGGTTATGCAATGATAGCTCTTATAAAAAATGAATTTGTCTATAAAAAGCAATGGATAACAGATGAAGACTTTATAACAATGGTCGCCATCGCCGAATCAACCCCGGGACCGGTTGCAATTAACAGTGCAACATACATAGGATATAAGCTGGCAGGCTTATCAGGTTCTGCGGTTTCAACTCTGGCGGTATGCATTCCGTCATTTCTGATAATTTACATGATTTCCCTGTTTTTTGATGCATTTTTAAGTATTACTTACGTTCAGCATGCATTTAAGGGCATTCAGGCCTGCGTTATATATTTGATTTTTTCGGCGGGTATACAGATGTTTAAAGATATGAAGAAAAATTTCTTTAATATGGCAATATTGATATGCGTGACCGGATGTATGATATGCTTTTCTCTTTTTTCCATACATTTTTCTTCGATATTTTATATATTAATCTGCGGAGCAATCGGAATTTCAATGTATTTTATAAAATCACAGAAAAGGAAATGATGCAATATGATTTACATAAAATTGTTTTTAAGTTTTCTTAAAATAGGTGCAGTATCTTTTGGCGGCGGTTATGGTATGATTTCATTGATTCGTGAAACAGTGCTTGTAAACGACTGGCTGAGCGAAAGCGAATTTATGAGTTTTGTGGCAGTCTCTGAATCAACTCCGGGTCCGCTTGCCGTCAATATGGCAACCTTCATAGGCTCATCTCAGGGCGGCGTACCTGGGGCCTTTCTGGCAACTCTGGGTGTTGTACTGCCATCATTTATAATTGTGTTTATTATAGCGTCAGTATTAAATAATCTGTTGAAATATCCGCCTGTGGAAGCGTTTCTTATCGGTGTACGTCCCTGTATCATAGCGCTTATATCAGCAACTGCAGTTACTATGGGACTAAGCGCATTTCTAGGGATTACAGATTTAAGCAGTAGTATTACTGTGGATTGGAGTGTAGTATTGATTTTTATACTTTTACTTGCCACTAACTATGCAAGTCAAAAAACACATTCAAAATCCCCTTCACCCATCTTAATGATACTAATTTCCGCGGTGCTGGGCATATGCTTCAATGCCTGATTTCAATCGCTTAAGTCCATCCTCCAAAGTGGAACGCGGACAGGCAATATTCATACGAAGAAATTTTTCACCACCGCTTCCGTACATACTTCCCGCAGTAAGAAACAGACCGGTTTTCTCCCTGATAAATCGAGAGATATCATCTGAGTTTACATTCAAATCAGTGCAGTTCAGCCATAACAGATAAGTAGACTCTGAAGGCACAACTCCAATCTTAGGAATTTCGGCTTTTATAAACTCTATAACACGCATTTTATTCTGAAAAATATATTCGCACAGCTCGTTAAGCCATTCTCCGCCTTTAGTAAAGGCTGCTATTGCCGCATCAACCGCAAAAGCGTTGGGTTCCGCCACCTCATCCGTATTGAGCGCGCGCCAGACCTTATGCCGTAAAAAGGCATTGGGAACAGCAACTGCCGCAGTCTGAAGTCCTGCAATGTTAAAAGCTTTAGTCGGTGCAATACAGGTGATGCTGTTTTCCCTGCATTTTTCCGACACTGAGGCAAATGGGATATATCCAAGCCCCGGATCTGTCAAATCACAATGAATTTCATCTGACACTACAAGTACGTTATGCTCATAACACATATTGCCGATTCTCTCTAATGTTTCCTTATCCCATATTTTCCCTACAGGATTATGCGGATTGCACAGAATCATCATTGTGGTCTGTGGATCTGAGAGTTTTTCTTCCAAATCATCAAAATCTATTTCATATCGGTTGTTATTATATTGCAATTGATTTTCAACAACATAACGACCGTTATTAATAATTGAATTGAAAAAGTTGTTATAAACCGGCGACATAATAAGAACCTTTTCTGCCGGTGTGGTCAGTTTTCGAACTATACTGGAAATAGCCTGAATAACACCTGTGCAGAAAATCAACCAGTCTTTTTCCATAATAAAGTTATGTCTATTCTGCCACCAGCCTATATATGCCTGATACCACTCATCAGGCAGTATGGAATAACCAAATATGCCATGCGCCGCTCTTTTAAGGATAACATCTGTTATTCCAGGGGCAGTCTGAAAATCCATGTCAGCCACCCACATAGGCAGCTCGCCTTCTTTAACATCCCATTTAAGAGAATTGGTATTTTTGCGGTCAATTAAAGCATCAAAATTGTATTTCAAGGCTCACCTCCAATATTAACAAGTGCATAGTTACGCATACCCAGGCCAATCTCTTCTCCTGCCTCCAAAACATGTTCCGCATTCAAGCCTTCCATTCTGCTGACAAAAGCCTCATTGCCTTCAGCAGCATAGATTAAGTCAACACAGGCCTTATCCAGTGCCACCGGATCTCTGGACGCCAGAATTCCGATATCATGAATGTCCGGTTCTGCCGGATTACCGTTACAGTCGCAATCAATTGACAGATGATTCATCACATTAATATAAAGAATATTACCGTCTAAATAGTCCGCTACAGACTTAGCTGCATCGGCCATCGATTCCAGAAACGCATCCTGCTCTCCTCCGGACATACTTGTATGGCTTTTGCCTGCCGTATGGATTAAGTTTTTTCCCTCCTGAGAAGCTATCCCAATAGAAGTATTCTTGATTGCACCGCCAAATCCCGCCATGGCATGTCCTTTGAAATGAGAGAGTACCACAAATCCGTCAAAATCCGCAAAACGAGTGCCTACATAGTTTTCCGTCAATTGTTTTCCGCCATCCACCGGAATCACCATAGAGCCTTCTTCGTCCATAATGACAAAATCAGCGATTTCCGTATATCCGTGATCTTCAGCCACCTGATAATGCATATCTGATTCGCTTCTGGAGCCTCCATATGCGGTATTGCATTCAACGATTGTTCCATCAACATGCTGCACCAAATCCTTTATCAGATTCGGATCAAGATAATTACTTGCAGGGGGTTCTCCTGTGGATATCTTAACAGCGGTGCTGTCACCGCTCAGTTCCATTCCTAAAGCCTCATATACCGCCATTAATCCCTCCGGTGATATATCGGTTGTCATATATACAAGAGATGCAACCTTAATGGGGTTGGTCGGAAGCATACCATTAGTAGGCTGATTGGCAGGGTCCGTACCGGAAACCGGAGAATAGGACTGTATATCAACAGTATTGTCAACTTGTGTCTCTGCCTCATTTGTATTCACGGTATCCGATGCCTGACTTCCACAGGCAGTGAGGCTGAATATAAGAGAGATAATAATGACTGATTCGGTAAATTTTTTCATTTATATACTCCTTTTATATAAAATAATTTTAATTATTCCAAAAATTAATTAAACAAATTATAGCATATTTCCTTGCCTTCAACAATATAAGAACTATCATCCTCTGCTTTTTGGTCTGCATTCGTCAAATTGGTATTTCAGGTATAATTCTTGTCAGAAAGTAGATTAAGCGTTAGAATATGTAAAGAAATACTGAGATAATTTAAAGGAGAACTGCGATGAAGTATGGTTATTTTGATGACAACAACAGAGAATATGTAATTACACGGCCCGATACTCCCGCCCCATGGGCAAATTATCTGGGTTCACCAGAATACGGAGCAATTATCTCCAACAATGCAGGCGGATACAGCTTTGCCAAATCCGGTGCCAACGGACGAATCCTAAGATACATATTTAACAATTTTGACCAACCCGGTCGATATATTTATATTCGCGATAATGACAGCAAGGATTACTGGTCTGCTTCCTGGCAGCCTGTCGGAAAAAGTCTTGAACTGTATAAGAGTGAGTGCAGGCACGGTACGGCATATACCAAGATGTTGGCGGACTACGATAAAATTCACACACAGGCCTGCTATTATGTTCCGCTTGATCGTTCATATGAAGTCTGGAACCTGAGGGTGACCAACAACTCCGATACTGCCAGAAACCTTACAATAACAGGATATGCTGAGTTCACTAACAACAGCAACTATGAGCAGGATCAGGTCAATCTTCAATATTCCATGTTTATTTCCAAATCCTCCTTCGAGGGAAACAGGGTACGCCAGTTTATTCACGGGAATCTTGATGCAATGAAAGAAGATGTGGATGATAAACTTGTAACCGAGCGCTTCTTCGGACTTGCCGGGTCTAAAGTATCTTCCTACTGCGGTGACAGGGAAAAGTTTTTAGGTCGTTACCATGGTTACGGAAATCCGGTTGGAGTTGAAAACGGAGATTTGGGTAACGGGCTTAGTTATAATGAAAACGGATGCGGTGCACTCTCCACGGTACTTACACTTGAACCCGGAGAGAGTAAAGAACTCGCCTTTATTCTCGGTATGAAGTATGATGACGAGGCTGCAGAGATTTTAGAACATTATAAAAATCCCTCTGAAACTTGTAAGCAAGAAGTGGAGGAACTTAAGACCTACTGGCATGAAAAACTCTCTCATTTTCAGGTTAAGACTCCAAGTCCCGAATTTAATACTATGATAAACACTTGGAACGCATATAACTGCTTTATGACTTTTATCTGGTCACGCGCAGCTTCTTTTACCTATTGCGGACTCCGTAACGGATATGGTTATCGTGATACCGTTCAGGATATACAGGGAATCATACATCTGGCGCCGGAAATGGCAGTGGAAAAAATACGCTTTATGCTTTCCGCACAGGTAGATAACGGCGGTGGTCTGCCGCTTGTAAAATTCACACACAATGCCGGACATGAGGATACTCCGGATGATGCATCTTACGTAAAAGAAACAGGACATCCATCCTATCGTGCCGATGACGCATTATGGCTGTTCCCGACAGTCTATAAATATATTTCCGAGACCGGCGATGTTGCATTTATTGATGAGGTAATTCCTTTTGCCAACAAGGATGAGGGTACGGTATACGAACACTTAAAACGCGCCGTTGATTTCTCTATGAACCGACTGGGACCTCATGGACTTCCGGCAGGACTGTATGCAGACTGGAATGACTGCCTGAGACTTGGAAAACAGGGTGAATCCTCATTTGTGGCATTGCAGCTCTATCTGGCTATGACCATACTTAAACAATTTGCACAAAGCAAAGATGATTCAGTTTACATAACTTATCTTGATGAACAGCAGAAAAAACTGGGTGAAACCATTGAGAAGCTCTGCTGGAACGAGGACCGCTTCATCCGTGGATTTACGGAAGCAGGCGAAGTCATAGGCAAGCGCACTGACCCCGAGGCCAATTTGTGGCTGAATCCTCAAAGCTGGGCAGTCATCAGCGGCCTTGCCACAAAAGAGCAGAGTGACCTGATAATGGATATGGTAAATAAGGAATTGAATACGGAATATGGCGCAATGTTGATGTATCCGCCATATCACGCACACGCATTTGACGGTGCACTTGCCGTAATTTACAATGCCGGAGTAAAAGAAAATTCGGCTATCTTTTCCCAATCACAGGGTTGGCTGATTCTCGCCGAGGCATTGTGCGGACACGGGGAGCGGGCATTTACATACTTTATCGAAAATGCGCCCGCCGCACAAAATGACCGTGCGGAAATCCGCAAACTTGAGCCTTATTGCTATGGTCAGTTTACAGAAGGCAAAGTAAGTCCGCATTTTGGGCGTTCCCATGTACACTGGCTGACCGGTACTGCATCCACGGTCATGGTTGGCTGCGTGGAGGGCATTCTGGGCATGCGCCCGGACTTCGACGGACTTAAACTTTCGCCTTCAATACCTAAGAATTGGGATTATTTCGAGGTTGAAAAAGATTTCCGCGGCAATCATCTACATATCGTAGTGAAAAATCCGGGGCAGGTGGAATCCGGCTGCAAGAAACTTGTAGTAAACGGAAAGGAAGTTGAGGGCGATTATATACCTGCCATGCTTCTGACAAAGCAGACTGAGATTGAGTTACTTATGTCATAAATTATTTCTACAAAGGTGCTTGTGATTTCTCTGATTTCCTATATAATTAAAAGAAGAGCAATTTTAACAGGCAAAATAACCAAACCAGGAGGATATACGAATGCCAAAGAGATCAGATATTCACAAAGTACTCATCATCGGTTCCGGTCCTATTGTAATCGGTCAGGCGTGTGAGTTTGATTATTCCGGCACACAGGCCTGCAAGGCGTTGCGCAAGCTGGGATATGAGATTGTGTTGGTAAATTCCAACCCCGCTACGATTATGACGGACCCGGAAATTGCAGATGTCACTTATATAGAGCCTCTGAATGTCCAAAGGCTTGAAAAAATCATTGCTAAAGAGCGTCCGGATGCACTTCTGCCCAATCTGGGCGGACAGTCAGGTCTGAATCTGTGCGCTGAGTTAAATAAAGAAGGCATTTTAGAGAAATACAATGTAAAAGTAATTGGTGTCCAGGTGGATGCTATAGAGCGCGGTGAAGACCGCATTGAATTCAAAAACGCCATGAATGCGCTGGGAATTGAGATGGCGCGAAGCGAAGTGGCTTATACGGTGGAAGAAGCCCTCTCTATTGCCGATAAACTTGGTTATCCGGTAGTACTTCGTCCGGCATACACCATGGGCGGTGCCGGCGGCGGACTTGTTTATAACCGTGATGAACTCAAAACCGTGTGTGCCAGAGGTCTGCAGGCAAGTCTGGTGGGACAGGTCCTGGTAGAAGAATCCGTACTCGGCTGGGAAGAACTTGAGCTGGAAGTGGTCCGTGATGCGGCAGGCAATATGATCACGGTCTGCTTTATAGAAAATATCGATCCCATGGGCGTCCACACTGGAGACTCATTCTGTGCGGCACCTATGCTCACAATATCCGAGGAGACACAGAAACGCTTACAGGAACAGGCTTACCGTATCGTCGAATCCGTACAGGTAATCGGCGGAACAAATGTTCAGTTTGCACATGATCCAAAAAGCGACCGTATAGTCGTTATCGAAATCAACCCTCGTACCTCCCGTTCCTCAGCACTGGCTTCCAAGGCAACCGGTTTCCCGATTGCCCTTGTATCCGCAATGCTGGCATCGGGTCTTACTCTAAAAGATATCCCCTGTGGTAAATACGGCACTCTGGATAAATATGTGCCGGATGGTGATTATGTTGTTATCAAGTTTGCCCGCTGGGCCTTTGAGAAATTCAAAGGCGTTGAGGACAAGCTGGGTACGCAGATGCGTGCAGTCGGCGAAGTCATGAGTATCGGCAAGACATATAAAGAAGCATTCCAGAAAGCAATCCGTTCTCTGGAAACCGGCCGCTATGGTCTTGGATATGCTAAAAACTTCAATTCCATGACCAAGGAGCAGCTTCTTCAGCTTCTGATCACCCCCTCCAGCGAACGTCATTTTGTAATGTATGAAGCACTGCGCAAGGGCGCTTCCATAGATGAGATTCATGAACTTACCCATGTGAAAAAATGGTTTATTACGCAGATGAAAGAACTGGTGGAGGAAGAAGAGCAACTTCTTGAATCCAAAGGTTCCATGCCGGCTGATGAGCTTTTGTTTACTGCCAAAAAAGATGGGTTCTCCGATAAATATCTGAGTCAGATTCTGGAGATACCGGAAGAAGATATTCGCGCGCACCGTATAGAGCTGGGTATAGAAGAAACCTGGGAAGGCGTACATGTAAGCGGTACACAGAATAGTGCATACTATTTCTCCACTTATAATGCACCTGATAAAAATCCGGTTAGTCAAGGCAAACCCAAGATTATGATCCTAGGCGGCGGACCCAACCGTATCGGCCAAGGTATCGAGTTCGACTACTGCTGCGTGCATGCATCCCTCGCCCTTAAAAAACTTGGTTTTGAAACCATAATCGTAAACTGTAATCCTGAAACCGTTTCCACAGACTATGATACTTCCGATAAGCTGTATTTCGAGCCTTTGACTCTGGAAGATGTTCTAAGTATATATAAGAAGGAACAGCCTCTGGGTGTCATTGCCCAGTTCGGCGGTCAGACACCTCTTAATCTGGCAGCTGATTTGGAGAAAAACGGGGTTAAAATTCTAGGAACTTCTCCGTCAGTCATCGATTTGGCAGAAGACCGCGACCAGTTCCGTGCTATGATGGAAAAACTGGAAATCCCCATGCCTGAATCCGGCATGGCTACAACCGTGGACGAAGCGCTGAAAATCGCTGCAAGAATCGGTTATCCGGTTATGGTACGTCCTTCTTATGTACTTGGCGGACGCGGTATGG
>JAFLTG010000003.1:0-4561 GCA_022510545.1 Lachnospiraceae bacterium
TAACTTTTCTTTGCGCCTCTGGCTCCGACAATAAGCAAAGAAAAGTTATTATTTGTGCAATCCGCCCCCCAATGGAGTACACAATGTCTGAAACAATCCGCATCCTACATGTCCTTGGCGGCACCGCCCTCGGAGGCGCAGAAAGCCGCATCATGGACCTATACCGACAAATGGACAGGAATGAAATCCAGTTTGACTTCCTGGTACACAGCAATGCCATAAAACATCCCAGTGATGATGCTTCTGCTAGAGAACCACAGTTTTATGACGAAGAAATTAAAGCGTTGGGTGGCAATATTTATGTTCTTCCCAAATTCAAAATATATAATTATTTTACCTATCGAAAGGCCATACGTGCCTTTTTTGCAAAGCATCATGAGTTTCGAGTAGTACAGGGACATATGACAAGTACCGCTGCAATCTATCTTCCGATTGCTAAAAAGAATGGAATACCTATTACGGTTGCGCATTCAAGGAGTGCAGGCGTAGATAAAGGGTTAAAAGGCATTGCAACAAAAATATTAAGAAAAAACCTATACAAAAAAACGGATTATTGTTTTGCCTGTTCCGAACTTGCCGGGATTAATGCTTTTGGCAGGAAACAGTTGGAAAAAGGTAAGGTCAAAATCATATATAATGCAATTGATGCTGCTAAATTTTCCTATAGCCCGGAAAAAAGGGAGTTTGTGAGAAAGCAACTTAAGATAGAAGACAAGCTGGTGTTAGGGCATGTGGGCAGATTTTCAACGCCCAAGAACCACCCGTACCTAATCGAAATCTTTGCAGCGCTTTGCGGTATGCGCGATGATGCTGTTCTGGTACTGCTTGGAGACGGGCCGGACAGGGATAAAATAGAATTAAAATGTGAAGAACTTGGAATAAGGGACAAGGTTCTTTTTATGGGAAATTGTAAGCAGCCGGAGGATTATTATCAGGCATTTGATATCTTCCTGCTTCCTTCGTTGTATGAGGGGCTGCCGGGTGTATTGGTGGAAGCACAGGCGGCAGGACTGCGGTGCATAGTATCGGATACGGTTACAAGAGAGGCCCGGGCAACAGATTTAGTTACTTATATGGACATAAAACAGCCGGCTTCGGTATGGGCAAAGGAAATCGTTGCCCAGTTGGATTATGACAGATGTGTCACTTTTGAGGAGATTGCAGAAAAGGGCCTGGATATAAAAAAGCAGGCTTTGGCATACAGAGAGTTTTATTTGAATGGAGACAGTTCTAAACTATGAAAAAGATTTTGTTGATAGTACCGGCCCTGCATCAGGGAGGCTTTGAAAAAGTATGTGTCACAACGGCAAGATTGCTGCAGCCGTATTTTCAGGTAAAGATAGTTATTTTTGATTCAAAGGATATAGCTTATGATATTAAAGGCATACCGGTGGCCGACCTGCGTCTTCCAAGTAGGGAAGGCAAGCTTGGCAAGGTTATAAATGTGTTAAAAAGGGGATGGCGTATCCGTCAGATAAAGAAAAAAGAGGAAATTGATATAGCCTATAGCTTCGGACCGACAGCCAACCTTGCGAATATCGCATCTTTTGGTAAGTCCAAGAAATGGCTTGGGATAAGGAGCTATATGGATATGGGCAATCCGAATCAAATACGACTGTTCTGCAAGTGCGCGGATAGAATTATCTGTTGTTCAGAAATAATCTGCCAGGAAGTTCGTGAAAAGTACGGATATAAGGAGGCCGTAACACTTAATAATCCGTTTGATATCAAGGAAGTAGAGGCACTATCCTTACAGGAAGAAACAAAACTTCCATGGACAGACGGTCGTATTATCGTTACAATGGGAAGAGAGGATGAGGTAAAAGGTTTTTGGCATTTGATCAAGAGCTTTGCACTTGTCCATAAAAAGCTGCCGGATACCAGACTTATGATAATAGGTGAAGGCGAATATCTGAAATACAAAGAGCTTGTGACTAAACTTGGAATAGATGATTCGGTTTATTTTACAGGATTGAAACGTAATCCATATCCTTATCTGAAAAAAGGAAGCATTTACGTACTGACTTCATATTACGAGGGTTTTCCCAATGCAATGGTAGAGGCTATGTCTATGGGACTGCCTGTTATTGCGACTGACTGCATGACAGGGCCGAGAGAGATTTTGGAGGACAAGTACGGAATACTGGTGCCCAATATGTCTCCCGAACCGGATTTCCGGGAAGATGTTATTTCAGGGGAAGAGGAGAATCTTGCAGATAAGATAGCAGAGCTTATGGAGGCTCCGGACAAAATGCAGTATTATCATAAAATGTCCCTTGAGAGGGCAAGAGTATATTCCAAAGAAAGCTATGTGAAAAAAATCAGGGAGTGGGCAGAGTAATGCAGAAAATTGCATTTCATTTGAATTGTCTGGAACAGGGCGGTGCAGAACGGGTAGTCTCAAATCTTGCAAATCAATTTGCGCAGAGAGGTTATGAGGTTATCATTGCCACAGAATGGTACGGCGATAATGAATTTGAACTTGATACAAAAGTAAAGCGTGTCCATGTGGGACTTAAAGACGGCGATGAAAAGAAAAATCATCTGATCCAGATCCTGTTGCGAATAAAATATCTAAAAAAGTTTATTAAGGAAGAAAAACCCGATATATTCATACCTTTTGCCAGAAAGGCGCTATACAGGGGCCTGATGGCAGCTTATTTTATGAAAATTCCGGTGTTGATTTCGATACGTACCGATCCGGTAGGACATTATGACGAATGGTCAGATAAATTGCAAATACCCTTTTTGTTTCCAAGGGCAGATGGCTGTGTATTCCAAACCGAAGGGCAGAGGGAGTTTTTCGCACCAAGATTGCAGAAGAATTCCCGAATTATTCTGAATCCTATCAATCCTAAATATATAGGAGTGCCGGTTCCGGAAAAGCGAACTAAGACGGTAGTGCAGTCCGGCAGACTGGTGGACTTTAAGAATCAGCCGATGTTAATTAAGGCATTTGTGGAAGTGCATAAGAAACATCCGGATTATGATCTGAAAATCTATGGCGGAGATTCTTTTGACGGAACCAAAGAAATACTTGAAGACCTAATTGCACAGAATAAAGCAGAAGACTATATTCATCTTATGGGGGCAAGTGATTCGCTGGAGAAGGATTTGACAGATGCGGCACTTTTTGCCTTTACTTCTGACTGGGAAGGTCTGCCGAATGCATTGATGGAAGCAATGGCGCTTGGACTGCCCATAGTGGCTACGGATTGTCCATGTGGAGGCCCAAGAACAATTATGAGAGATAAAGTGGACGGATTGCTGATTCCGATTAAGGACCAGAAAGCACTGGAAGAGGGAATTAATTACCTTATAGAGAATCCGGAAATAGCAGAGGAATACGGTAGAAAAGCCAGGGAAATTGCCGGCCGCGCCAACGGTGATGCAATTTTTGAGCAGTGGAAAGAGTATATTGAAGAACTCTGTTCAAAATAGAAAGTATTAAGTTTTATGACTTAATATCGTTGAAAGGCGTTAGTATTTATATGAATGTTAAACAATTTGTAAAAAGTGTTATATTTATAGGAATTTTTTTATTTGCCTTCATATCGGTTTCTTATATAGTAAGGACTAACGGTGATGTGAAAGACAGGTTTTCCGGTTTTTATGCGGAAAAAGATGATACACTGGATATTATAATGATAGGTTCAAGCCCGATATTTCCCTTTTATTCTGCACCTAAGCTGTGGGGGGAGACAGGAATTGCAATGTATCCTCTTTCATCGAATGTACAGAGGCCTGTTGCAATGAAATATCTGGTTGAAGAGGCTGAAAAAACACAGTCACCCTCACTATATATTTTTGAGATGCGTATGTATACAATGGATGACGAAGGCTTGTCGGATAATATGGCTTATACCAGAGGTGTCACCGACAATATGACATATTCCCTGAATAGAATAAGGACAATTCAGGCAATGGTTCCAGAAACTGAAGATCGTTTAAGTTATTATGTAGATATGTTTAAATACCATACCAATTGGAAAATGCTTACACTTAAATCGGAGTGGATGAATTGGAGATATCATAAGAAAAATGAGTTAAAGGGTATGGATATAAAGGATGAAGTAGGCCCGATTCCAACGCCGGCTGCCGCGGGAGCAGAAGGAAAGCTTGAGATTTCCGAAACGCAGGAAACATATCTTAGGGATTTGCTTAAATATTTAGATGAAAATAAATACCAAGCGTTATTTATTGTATCGCCTTGTAATATGTCATTGGAAAATCAGCAGATGTTTAACTATATGGATGGTATTATTACTGATGCAGGCTATCCATTTATAAATATGAATAATTTCTATGATGAGATTGGAATTGTATTTGAAGAAGACTATGCAGATTACGGCAGCCATACTAATGCCGTCGGTGCGGAGAAGTGTACGGATTTTCTGGAAGAATATTTAATGAATAATTATGAGTTTGAAGATAAGCGAGGTAATGACGCATATAAATCATGGGATGAAGCTTATGAGCTATGGCTTGAAATGTTGGACGAGGCAAAGGATAAGATTGAAGAACATATTCTGAATGAGGATTATGCTGTTATAGAAGAATA
>JAFLTG010000003.1:4661-76751 GCA_022510545.1 Lachnospiraceae bacterium
GTATGGAGGAACAATATGTTTTCATATGAGGATTACAGGGAAATAATCAGGATAATACAGTCTACCGGCAGGCATATGAATTATTCGCAGGCGCTTGGGAAGGATAAATTCATAATCATGCGCCATGACGTGGAGTACAGTGTTGAAAGAGCATATGAACTTGCAAGGGTAGAGCAGAGCATGGACTTTGTTTCAACTTACTTTTTCCAGTGGACAAACAATTCCTATAATATTCTTTCAAGAAGAAATATGGATATGATCAAGGATATGCATGAGAGAGGTCAGCATATCGGATTGCATTTTGCATTGAACGGAATGACAGATATGTCAGAAATTCGCAAGCGTATTAAAAAAGAAATGGATATTTTAAGTGAAATGTTTGGTTTTGCCATTAAGGAGTTTTCCATACATAGGCCTTCTAAGGATGTACTACGGGAAAATATCAAACTGGATGGGATTATCAATGCCTATCAGGATGATTTCTTTACTTTTGCGGAGAATATAACGGAAGATACACCTGTTGAAATAAAATATATGTCGGATGCCAATCATATCTGGAGGTATGGCTATCCGGACGAAAACAATATCAAGCGTTATGATAAAGTCCAGATACTTACCCATCCTTTTGCCTGGTGTAAGGAAGGGTACAATAACTTTAATAATTACAGAGCTCTGGTGCAGGAGAAATATAAGGAGCTTATTGATTCTATTGACCAGGAGTGTAAGGATTTCGGAGAGTACAGGGACTATTTTATTGAGAAGTATCAGAGGTAAGAACCCGACACGTCTCTATTGTAAGGACTATGTTGGATATTATTTTATGATTATGGAGATTGGCTATGTGCGGTATCTGCGGCTTTGTCAGTAAAAATAGCATAAAGTTGGAACAGCTTAAGGCAATGAATGATACAATGTATCATAGAGGCCCGGACGACAGCGGGGAAGAAATCTATGATATGCATGGCGGATATCAGGTCGGATTTGCACAGAGAAGATTGTCGATTCTGGATTTATCAAGTCTTGGTCATCAACCTATGCATTCCGCTGATAAAAGAGTCACTGTAGTTTATAACGGAGAAATCTATAATTATCGTGAAATAAGAGAAGAGCTGTCGGATTATCGTTTTGTTTCTAACTGCGATACGGAAGTGATCATTGCAGCATATCTGAAATGGGGCATAGACTGTGTTCAAAAGTTTAACGGTATGTTTGCGATTGCTCTTTATGACAGGGAAAGTAATGAAATATATTTAATCAGGGACAGAATCGGCAAAAAACCGCTCTATTACTGGCAGCAGGCGGATAATCTGGTTTTTGCCTCCGAGTTAAAGCCTATTATGACGTTTCCGGATTTTCCAAAGGAAATAAGAAGAGGAGTATTATCCCGTTATTTATATCATCAGTATATTAACGCTCCGGATACTATTTTTAAAGATGTCTATAAATTGGAACCCGGTGCAATCCTGCGGTTTAGGGCAGGTGAGATCAATGTATGGAAGTATTGGGATATAAAGCAGGTATACGGCAGGCAGATTGCCAATCCCATAAGAAGTTACGATGAGGCAAAAGAGGGGTTAAAAGAGCTGTTAAAACAATCCGTGGCGGCACGTATGATCTCCGATGTGCCGTTGGGAGCTTTTTTAAGCGGAGGCTATGATTCTTCACTGGTTACGGCCATTGCACAGGACTGTTCTGATATGCCGGTAAAAACTTTTTCCATAGGCTTCAATGAAGAAAAATATAATGAAGCAAAGTATGCCAAAGCGGTGGCTGAATATCTTGGAACGAACCATACGGAATTGTATATTGACGAAAAGGAAATGTTTGCGCTGGTGGAAAGCATCCCGAAGTATTATGACGAACCTTTTGCGGACAGCTCGCAGATTGCGACTATGCTTGTGTCTGAACTGGCAAGGCGTCATGTGACTGTGGCACTGTCAGGAGACGGGGGCGATGAATTTTTCTGCGGTTACAATGTATATGAAAATGTAAAACAGGCACAGCAGTTGGACGTGCTTGGAGCGATGGTACATGGAATCTGCAATATGCCGGGATTTAAGCAGCTTAGAATGGAAGAACGGCTTCCCTTTAAGGTACGTGTGATTGCGGGAAACCGTGAGAAAGAATCTAAGACGCAGTTTGGCTCGGGGAGTTATATTGAAAAAGCCACGAGAATGGTTAAGTATGTCAGCTCAGGCTCTGACAATCCGGATGAAGGCAAACGCCTGCCCGTGCATTATTTAATAGAAAGCGGATATAACGTAAAAGACTGGCAGATTCGCAGAATGCTGCTTGATATGGATACCTACCTGCCGGGAGATATTCTTTGTAAAGTGGATAGAGCATCTATGAAATATTCCCTTGAGTCAAGATGTCCTATTCTGGATAAGGATGTAATGGAGTTTTCATATCGTATTCCGCATGAGTTCAAATATAAAAACGGAGATAAGAAACATATATTAAAGGATATTGCCTATGATTATATTCCAAAAGAGTTGTTGGACAGACCTAAAGTAGGCTTTGGCGTTCCTCTGGATAAATGGCTTCGCGGTCCTCTGCAAGAACAGTTATTAGATTACAGTAGTTATGATTACCTTAACAGACAAGGTATTTTCGATGCCGGATATGTTTCCGATATGATAGGCTCCTATATAATAACAGGTGATGCAGGTCCGGCTACGGGAGCAAATTATTCCAAACTGGCCTGGTCATTTTTTGTATTCCAGCAATGGTATCAGCACTATTGTGAGACTTTTTAAGACTTTTTTATTTTGAGGGGAATATGAGTAAAAAATTAAATCCTAATTTAACTAATGTAAATGCTCAAAATGAATTAAATAATCCCAATAATGCGATAAATAACAACCGTACTGCAAGAAAAATTGCATTTTATATTGGCTCTTTAAATAAGGGTGGAGCAGAGAGAGTCTTTGTAAATCTGGCTGAATACTTCCTGAGTCAGGGTTATCAAGTCATTATGGTGACGCAATATAAAAAGAAAGACGAATATACACTTGATAATAATATTAAGAGAATAATATCTGACATAACACCGCAGGAAACTACAAAAAGCAGAATAATAAATTTTTACCGCCGTATGCACAAACTTCGCGGCATATGGGTGGCTGAGAAACCTGACCTGGTTCTTACCTGTGTCGGAAAGAATAACTTCATGACAGTAGTTACAACAATGTTTACAAAGACTAAAGCCGTTGTTTCGGTAGTCGGTGAGGCCAAGGAAGAATATCCTAACCTATTGATGAAAGCATTGGCAGAACTTTTATTTCCATGCGCAGCAGGTGTTATTTTACAAACAGAACGTTCAAAGAGCTTTTTTTCAAGAAGAGTTAGAAAGAAGGCAGTTGTTTTACCCAACTCCCTGAATCCATTATTTATCAGGCAGAGATTTGAGGGAGAGAGGGAGAAACGGATTGTTTCGGTAGGAAGACTGGATGCTAATAAAAATCATGAGATGATTATCAGGGCTTTTGCCAAAATCCTTGAAAAGCACCCTGAATACACGCTGACTATCTATGGGGAAGGGGAACTGCGGGAATATTTACAGAAACTGATTCTTGTGCTCAAACTGGAAGAAAAAGTATTTCTTCCGGGCATCATTCCGGATGTGGCTGAAAAGATAGAAAAGGCATCATTGTTTTTGTTGACCTCTTATTCGGAAGGGGTATCCAATGCTTTAATAGAGGCATTGGCCTTAGGACTTCCTGTGATTGCAACGGACGTTCCCAGCGGAGGAACGGTAGAATTAATAGAGCATGGTAAAAGCGGATTGATTATACCCGTTGGGGATCAGGCAGCACTTGAGGAAGCAATGGACAGACTTTTATCGGACGCCGGCCTGGCAGATGGGCTTGGCAGGGAAGCGTATAAGATACAGGAGAGGCTTGCTCCTGAGCGGGTAAATGCGCTATGGAAGGCATATTTTGAAAGTGTATGAATGCAAATCCGGAGGAATAGATATGAAGACACAGGTTCATATTGAACATATTTCTGATGCAGTTTATCCACAGTGGGATGAGCGTACATGCTATGCCCCATCCAAGGAATATCCTGAGTTTGCTTCTAAAAATACTGATATGGCGTTATCCCATGATAATCAAATATATGACATGGTTAGAAATACTCTGGCAGCGCTTGATATGGACAAGGAACACTTTGGATCTGATTGCTGGAATCCTTTTTCGGAATTCATTTCCAAGGGTGATACTGTTTTGGTTAAGCCTAATATGGTATGTCATGTCAATGGAGACCCCCGATATGGAATGGATTGTCTGGTGACTCATCCTGCTATTGTCCGGAGCATAATAGATTACGTTGCATTGGCACTGAATGGCAGTGGGAGGATTATTCTTGCAGATGCACCGGTGCAGAGCTGTGATTTTAAAATATTGGTACAGGAGCTGCATTATGACAAGATAGTGGATTATTTTCTTAAGCAGGGTATTTGCGTGGAGCTGGTGGATTTGCGCAAATTGCAGGGCGAAAATAAGGATTCCGCACAGGAAGCGGTTAATCTGACCGCCGCCGATGATGACGTGGAAATTATGCTGGGAAAAGACAGTGCCTTTTGTTTTAAAGAATATAAAGATGTCACTGTGGAGAAGTTTCGTGTCACGAATTATCTGCCTGAACATATGGAAAAATATCATAAGGGAGATAAACATTCATATTCCGTTGCAAAGGCTGTTATTGAGGCAGATGTCATTATTAATCTTCCAAAGCCCAAAACACACCGTAAAGCGGGATTAACAGCATCTTTAAAGAATATGGTCGGCTGCGTGGCAAGAAAAGAATGTCTGCCTCATCACACCAAGGGGAGCAAGATGGAACAGGGTGACGAATACTTAAAGCGCTCCTTTTTTAAAAAGTGCAGAACAGAGCTGGAAGAAAAAAGAGACCGATTGGAAGCAGCCGGAAGAAGAAAACAGAAACTATTTCCTATTCTGGGAGTTTTACTGTACAAAACTGCCCGTTTGATGCAGGCTGATGCATATACGGAAGGAAGCTGGTATGGGAATGATACGATATGGCGCACAATCTGCGATATTTGCAGAGTCGTTATGTATGCGGATAAAAAAGGGATTATGACATCGGATTGTCAAAGGAGAATGTTTATTCTTGCAGATATGATCGTGGCGGGAGAGGGAGAGGGTCCTTTGTGTCCGCAGCCCAAACCTTTAGGCATATTAGTCGGGGGCTGGGAACAGATTGCGGTAGATACTGCCATATCAGCGCTTATGGGATTTTCTGCAGAAAAGGTTCCGTCAATAGCCAATGCCGGTTCCGGTATCAATTATAAACTGCCGAAGAGTGATATAAAGGTATCTTCCAATCAATCTGTTTTTCATGATAAAAATATAACGGAAATCAGAAAATGGGCAGAGCCTTTTATTCCCACGTCCGGATGGTCGCAATGGCTGCAGGAGGAAACATTATGAAAAAAATGCTGATAATTAAGGATATGAGAGATTGGTTCTGGTCAACCTATCCCAATTGGACAACTCCGGTTTCACTGGATGTGGAATATATGAAAAAATATTTTGAGAAGATGGGATATCAGGTTGAAATAACGTCTTATCAGGATTTTAATTTTTCAAAAGATTACTCCGGTTATGTTGTGCTATATTCGTCTGCAGAAGATTATTGCGGTGGTTCAAAAGCGTTTATGGAAGATGTGCTGATGCATTTACATTATCAAAAAACACTTATGCTTCCGGAACTTCAATATTTCAGAGCGCATGACAATAAAGTCATGATGGAAATCTTAAGATACGACTTTAAAGATGCCGGATTAAAAACCATATCTTCCAGCATATGGCCGTCTTTGGAAGCATTAAAAGAAGCTCCGCCTAAAGAGTATCCTGTCATCATAAAAAGAGCGGCCGGAGCAGGCGGTGAAGGAGTGTTTTTGGCGCGGAATGAAAAGGAATTGTATAAATATGCGGAAAAAGTGTCCCGGATGGCCGATTTGAAACTGTTTTATTACTTGTCATGTGTTAATGTGAAACAAAGGCTGTTGGGGAAAAAGCCGGTTCTTATTCATAACACGAAATTTATCACTCAGAATTTTATTGAGGGTTTGAATGGCGATTATAAGGTGTTAGTTTTTGGCGAGCGTTATTTTGTATTACACCGTTTGAACAGAAAAGATGATTTTCGGGCCAGTGGCAGCGGAAATTTTACAGATGATGATGCTAATGCCATAAAATCAGTTTTGGACTTTGCTAAACTTTGTACAAAAGAAATAGATTCGCCGTGGCTTTCCCTTGATATCTGCCACGATGGGTCGGCCTGCCACCTGATAGAATTCCAATGTATTTTTTTCGGTTTCAAGGCAATGAGTATGTCAAAACAGCATTATGTACAAGAAAGTGGGCAGTGGAAAGTTATAGAAGGAACTGTCGTGCCGGAAGAAGAGTTTTGTGAAAGTGTGAGATACTATCTGGAAAATAAGAAAGGTATGGTTACTGAATGAAAACTTTTATGCGGCACAAGCCTGCGCGTCTTCCACAAGAACAGCAAAGTGAGCTGATTTCCGTGATTGTTGCGGTTTATAATATAGAAGAATATGTGGAAAAATGTGTGCTTTCTATTTTGAAACAGAGCTACAGAAATCTGGAAATTATTTTAGTGGATGATGGTTCTACCGATGACAGCGGACATATCTGTGATAAATTGGCTAATCAGGATCAACGTATCTGCGTACTCCATAAAGCA
This sequence comes from Lachnospiraceae bacterium, assembly GCA_022510545.1. Taxonomy (GTDB): domain Bacteria; phylum Bacillota; class Clostridia; order Lachnospirales; family Lachnospiraceae; genus UBA3282. The sequence goes on from JAFLTG010000003.1 coordinate 11,397, forward strand.
AACGGCGGTCTGGCTGATGCCAGAAATACAGGTCTTGCTGCCGCTAAGGGCAGCTTGATTGCGTTTGTGGACGGTGATGACTGGATTGATGAGGATATGTATGAAAAAATGTATTTGGAGCTTAGTGAACATGATGCAGATATAGCTGTCTGCAGGTATCGTCAGGTATATAGGGATAAAGTACAGGATGATTCTACGCAAAAAGTTATACTGTTTGAAGAGCAGGAAGCTCTGCAGTGCTATGTTGAAGAGCGGGATGAGTACAATATTCAGAATGCGGCATGGAATAAGCTGTATAGAAAAGAAATACTGAAAGGTATGAAGTTTCCAACAGGCAGATGGTATGAAGATATGATGTTTACTACCAGGGTTTTAAGCAGAGTCAAAAGCTGTGTTTACCTTGACAGTGCCTGTTATAATTATATAATAGACAGAGAGGGAAGTATTATGAATACACGGATCAACCCTCGGATTTTTACTGATTTGATACCGGCATACCGAGAGAAAACCGAGTTTCTTAAGGAAATTGGAAGGCAGGATTTAGCTGATATTCATGATTACTTTATTAATAAACGGCTGTTGATTTTTTATAATGAGATTAAAAAATCTGATAATCCTGAAAAAAGAAAATATTTAGACGAAATTACGTCTATAATTAATGAGGGATTAGCGCAAAGCAGGAGCGATTTTGAACGGATTTACAATTGTAGTATTGCTAATCCCAATGAAAAAAGGAAGATGAACATCTTTTTAAAGTCGCCAAAACTATATTGGTTTGTGATGCTTATAAACGAAGCATTTATTCTTCCTTTGAAGACCAGGAGTGCAGTACACTAAAACGGAGGAACCCTATGATTATCATCCAGATGATGGGGGGATTGGGAAACCAGATGTTCCAATATGCCCTTTACAGTCAGCTTAAAAGTATGGGAAAAGAAGTTAAAATGGATGATAGAGCCGGTTTCGTCGCAGATAAACAGCGTGATCCGGAGCTTGGTGTTTTCGGTATAGATTATATAAGGGCTACTGAAGATGAAATTATTAAGATGCGGGATGCCTCACTAAAGTTTACCGCAAGGGTTAGAAGGAAGCTGTTTGGCAGGAAAAATCACTCATATTTTGAGGAAAGCAGGGTTTTCCAGTCTAAGATATTTGGCTGGGATAATATTTATCTGGAAGGTTACTGGCAGTCCGAGAAATATTTTAAGGACGTGGGGGAGCAGCTTAGGAAGGAGTTTTCACTTGAGCGTCTTAAAAATAACCCAGATCCAAACTACAGGCTTTCCCCGAAGTCGGAAAGTTATTTATGGAAAATAGAACAGACACAGTCGGTAAGTGTCCATGTCAGACGTGGTGACTATCTTTTGCCTCAAAATCAGGAATTATTTGGCAATATTTGTACGGATTATTATTATGAACAGGCAATGCAGGCAATTACTAAGAAATATCCGAACTGCATTTTTTATATATTTACAAACGACTTGGAATGGTCATATCCGTGGCTTAAAAGGCGAATCGCTGGTAAGAATAAGATTATTCCGGTAGAAGTGCCAAGAGGCAGGGACCATGAGGCACTTGTGCTTATGAGCAGGTGCAAGCATAATATTCTGGCCAACAGCAGTTTCAGCTGGTGGGCCTCTTATTTGAACGATAATCCCGGGAAAATGGTGCTCGCACCTGAGAAATGGCTCAACGGCTGGGATTGCAGTGATATCTATAGACCTGATATGACCAAAATAAAATGTGAAAGTTAATTGGAGAAATATAAATGGAAAAGCAGGAACAGGCAGCCGGAAAGGTAACAATGCTGCAAAAAATAGCTTATCTGTTTGATAAAAAACAGAAGATACAATGTCTGGGACTTGGGGTTTTGATTCTGATAGGCGGTCTATTGGAGACCCTCGGAGTTTCAATGATGCTGCCGGTGGTTAACGCTATCATGGAGCCGGACAAGCTGATGCAGAATGAAAAAGTTCAGAAAATTATGGACCTTTTAAATATTGAAACTGCCAATCAGCTTATTATGACAATGCTTGCGTCGCTGATCGTTCTTTTTGTTGTAAAAAATTTGTTTCTGCTGTTCCAGACCTATATTCAAAATACCTTTGTTACACGTAACAGAAACCGTATGATAAGCCGTGTGATGAGGGAGTTTTTAAGCAGACCATATGAAGAATATCTGGGAGCTGACATACCAACGGTATTTCGTTTAACGGATAGTGATATTCCGAGTGCGTTTCAGCTTATTCTGGTATCTATCCAGCTGGTTACGGAAGTTGTGGTTTCTGCCTGTCTTTGCATTGTATTGCTTATTGTAAGTCCTTTTCTTGCATTGTTTATAGTTGCAATCTTTCTTGGAATGACAGTATTTTTATTTAAACTTTTAAAACCAAGATTGAATAAGATCGGAAGAAAAAATCAGGAGATTCAGTCCAGGATAGCCAAGTGGCGCATTCAGTCCATTTACGGATTAAAAGACGTCAAAGTGCTTAACAGGGAAGAATTTTTCTTAAGGAATTATTATGAGAGCGGAAGCATCGGTGCAGATGTGGCAAGAAATTATGCGGTGCTGAATAATCTTCCAAGGCTGCTTATCGAGACGGTGTTTATGGTAAGTATACTGAGTTTTATTATGATCTATATAGCCGTCGGAGGAGATATGAATTCCCTGTTCGGTCAGCTTACAGCCTTTGCCGTGGCGGCTATCCGTGTAATGCCCAGCGCGAACCGGATCAATACCTATATATCTGAAATATCCTATGCGCAGCCCTGTCTGGATTATCTTTATGAGAATCTGAATGAAAACATGAAGAAGGACGTAAACGGTAATGTTATAGGTCATATAAAAAAGAAGCTTAAGAAATTTGATAAAAAACTTACATTACAGGATAAGATAGTGTTAGATCACATTACCTTTGCATATCCGGGAACCGATAAGAATATTTTCACGGATGCCCATATGGAAGTAAAAAAGGGACAGTCGGTAGGCATTATGGGCCCATCCGGTGCAGGCAAATCCACTATTGTGGATATTCTGCTTGGACTGCTGCATGCAAGCGAGGGTACGATTACCTGTGACGGAAAAAATATATTTGACAACTACGAATCGTGGCTGGCGCAGATAGGTTATATCCCGCAGTCCATATATCTGGTGGATGAGTCCATAAGAGACAATATTGCATTCGGAATCGATGCTGATAAGATTGATGATAAAAGAATATGGGAAGTGCTGGAGGAAGCACAGCTTAAGGAATTTGTAGAAGAATTACCGGAAGGTCTGGATACGACAATAGGTGACAGAGGTGTCAGATTGTCCGGCGGACAGAGGCAGCGTTTGGGAATTGCGCGTGCCCTGTACCATGATCCGGAGATTCTGGTTTTTGATGAAGCAACCTCGGCACTTGATAACGATACGGAAAAGGCGGTAATGGATGCGGTAAACAGTTTCCACGGAAGAAAAACTATGATCATAATTGCGCATAGACTCAACACCATTGCGAAATGCGACGTTATTTATAAAGTAGAGGATGGGCGTATCAGTCCGGCAACACTTTCCTAAAAAAGAAAGGTATGGTTTGCAATATGGTTGGGACAGAATTTATTATGGGGCAGGGACTTGGAAATCAGCTGTTTTGTTATGTGGCGGCCAGAGCCGTTGCGGAAAAAAACGGATATGAGTTCGGCACCGCAGGTCAGGAAATTTTTGCAGTCAATATCCATAATGACAAGGGTATGTATTTTATGGATGTTGATTTGGGACATGCTATCACTCCGGAAGAGAAGAAGAATTTCAAAATCTATCAGGAAAAAGAAACAAGACTTTTTATAGGAAATTCCAGGCATGATATTGAGATTGGCTGCTATGTCAGCGGCAGAGATGAAAAAGTAAATCATATGGAAGACAATACACTGATTTACGGGAATCTGCAGGATGAATCCTATTTTATCGAGCATATTGATCAGGTAAAGAAATGGCTCACTGTCAAACCGGAATATGATTCTTATGAGTACAGTCGTGAAAACCTTTGTATTATCAATATGCGGGGTGGGGAGTATACCAGCAGTCCTGAACTTTTTATCGATAAAAAGTATTGGATTCATGGAATAAAGGAAATGAAGAGGATCCGTAGTGATATGGAGTTTATGATCATAACGGATGATGTGGAGGCGGCAAGGAAGATGCTTCCGGGTATTCCGGCGCATCATTTTGATATTGGTAAGGATTATGTTACTCTTAAAAATGCACATTATTTGCTTTTGTCCAATTCATCATTTGCCTGTCTTCCCGCACACACAAGTGAAACATTAAAATTTGCCATAGCCCCCAAATATTGGGCGAGGCATAATCTGTCTGACGGATACTGGGCTTCAGAGCAAAATATTTACAGCCTGTTTCATTATATGGATAGGAAAGGAAGATTGTTTAGTGCGAAGGAATGCAGGGAGGAACTTGCACGCTATAAGGAAACTTCCTCAAAGTATGCCGGCGTTAACAAAAGGCCCGATGGTCTTAAGCTTAAATTTATGAAGATGCATGCAAAATATATATACCATAAAGCGTATTGCAAAAAGATTGTACGTGGAGTGCTTAGACGTGTTAAGAGACTGAAAAGGAATAAATCAGTTTTTAATTAAGAATGAATGAAGAGGTTGTTATGGAAAAGGAAAAACTGAAACTTCCCAATGTTACACTTGCAGCAATGACCAGCGTAAATATTTATGAAACAATTAAGGCATTACAATACAGTATCAGAGAAATTGAGTTTGGCGACGTAATACTTATCACACACAGAAAGCCGTTTTTTCTGCCCAAAGATATACATTACAAGCATACTTCCAAACTAACCGATATAGATGCCTTTAATTATAAAATGGTATATGAGCTTGCAGATTTCATAGATACCGATTATGTACTTCTGGTACACTATGACGGTTTCGTTGTAAATCCTGAAAGCTGGAGGGATGATTTCCTGGACTATGATTATATAGGTTCGCCTTGGCCTCTGCCTAGTGACGACATAGCCTACAGGGATTCCCAAGGCAATATCTGCCGTGTGGGCAACAGTGTCTCCATCCGCAGCAAGCGCCTGCTTGAGTTTCCAAGGCAGGCAAATCTTAAATGGGAAAGAATGGAAGACGGATTATTTAATGAAGATACATTTTTATGTTGTAAAAATAAAAATATAATTGAAGATGCAGGAATGAGATTTGCACCTATAGAGGTGGCGAAGTATTTCGGTCATGAGTGTATGATTCCGGAGATTATGGATGTGGAGAAGCCGTTTATATTCCATAAGTGGAGAGGGAGGAACGAGCAGTATCCAAAGTTTGTTAATCCGTGGAAGGTAAGGTGGCGGAAGATTAAGGATATAATACGACCGCTATTGTTCTGGAGAAGATTGCGAAATTTGAGGAGTAGCCAATGATTTATGATTGCATCCCTTTTTTTAATGAATTGGATATATTGAAGCTGCGTATGCATATTCTTGCTCCTTACGTGGATAAATTCGTAATTGAGGAGGCGGCTGTAACATTTTCGGGAGAACCAAAATCCATGATATTTGCGGAAAATCGCCAAATGTTTAACGAATTTGAGAGTAAGATTTTGTATGTTCCTGTAACCGACAATCCTCCGGAATTAACTACTACTCATGAGCGGGATAAGTACCAGAAAAATCATTTAATTAAAGCGCTGGGTAACTGCAGCCCGGATGATATTATTATTTTCAGTGATGTGGACGAGATTCCCAATCCTAAGGTTCTCAAAGAGATCATAGAAAACTTTGATGCTGACAAGGTCTATCACCTTGCTCAGCGGATGTTTTATTGTTTTCTTAACATGGAAGAAATTTCCGGGAAGCTGCTTTCTATTACCGGAGATTTTCCGGGAGTGGAGAATAAGCAGTGGCTTGGAAGTAAGGTATGCTGTTTTGGTAAATTACCCAAAGAGGGGATTGTTTATCTCCGGGAGGTTTCCACAAGTGATCCGTCAAGTGTGAGAGTGTCGGAAGGTGGATGGCATTTTGGTTATATGGGTGGTAACGGAGAGAAGAACGCTGCCAGGCGTATAAGTGAGAAGGTTCAGGCAGCGGCGCACCAGGAGTATAATGAGTCGAAATACCTTAAGGAAGCGGTAGACAGGATTTTGTGCGGGGAAGATATATTCGGAAGGGATGCAGAGTTTATCAGGGTTGAGATTGATGAAACTTATCCTGACTATCTTAGAGAGCATATGGAAGAGTATGATTATCTTATTGCACCATCGGTAAACAGATTTTGGATTTCCTGGAAAAAATGTGTACTCTCCATCAAAGGATTTTTGCGAAAACTGCATGGAAAACTGGTTTAAGAGAAAGGGGGAGCTGTTTATGGAATTTTATAATCAAGTATGGAAAAGAAAAATTCCCCAGCTTCTTTTTTACATTGGCTTAACGATTGAACTGGGCATTGTAATTATTGATAAAAGTAATTACATAAATCCCATTGAAAGTTATTTATTTAGAATAACATTTGTTATATTTGCTCTTAAACTGTTGCTTACCAAGTATAGTAGAAAAGAATGGCTGCTTATAGTGTTTATGGAGATTGTAGCCTTTATTTCATATAAAGTTACCGGTAGAAATGATGTTATCAGGATTGTAACTTTTGTGGCGGCCTGTAAAGGGATTCAATTAAAGCAAATGATCAAGTATGCATTTTATGTAACTCTGCTTGGCTGCGTGGCAATAGTATTTCTTTCGGTGACAGGTATTTACGGTAAGATGAGCTTTACCAGCGATTACGGTAGAGGATATGAAATGCTTTACCAGAAAGGCTACGAAGAAACCCGGTATACGTTGGGAATGGGACATCCCAATGCACTTGCGGCCATGTTCCTTATGCTGCTGGCAATGGGAATTTATGCTTTTTCTGAAAAAATGAGTTGGTATATTTACCTTTTTCTTATGCTGTTAAATATCGGAATATATGGTTTGACCGATTCCAGGACTTCGATGGCAATCATAACGGTTTTGCTGCTTGCATCCTTTATTATGAGTCGCAGCAGTTTCTTTAGGGAAAAGAAGGCTGCCTATATTTGCGGACTGCTGGTTTTTGTATTGTGTGTCGGATTTTCAGTAGATGCAGCTGCAAATGCTCCGAAAGTGAGGAAGGCCGAGTATAGGGAAACCTATTTGTCAAAACGTGGTCATGGAGCAACTGCTCATGTTGCAGCACTTATGCGGATTGATCAGAAACTAAATGGAAGAATTCTGGCGCTTACAGATTCAGAAGATAATAAAGGTTCAATAGAAAGCTGGAGTTTGTTTTCTGCACCCGAGAATATGGAATTCTATTTTGATATGGGCTGGGTTAAACTGTTTTACAGATACGGAATTATACCGGGTATACTCTACTGCGCTGCAAACATTCTGTTGATTTGGAATTTTTATAAAAAGAGAGATGCTTTCGGACTTGTTATATTTACGATACTGACAATTTATACTGTTGTGGAAGCTCACCTGATTTCTGTTTACATTGGACGGAATTTCATATTGATGATGATGGGAAGTTATTTTTTGCAGGATAGGGAAAATGAGATTGCATGATATTGTATAATAGTTAGGAGCTTATATATGAGAAAACAATGGAAACAAAACGCAATATCGTTCGCGTTGCCCATAATGATTTTGATTATGATTTTTATGGTATGGGGTAAGTATCCATTTGGGGAAAATACCCTTCTTATATGGGATATGGATGAGCAGTATGCTCCATTTTTTATACATCTTCACGATATTTTGCATGGAGACGCTTCAGCATTGTACTCCTTTTCGAGGGCGCTTGGAGGAAATATGTTAAGCGTTGCATCATACTATCTGATCAGTCCCTTTAATCTTATTTTTTATTTTTTTGATGCGGAAAATATCTATGTCGGAGTATTTCTTGTTATAGTACTTAAGATCGGGATGTGCGGATATTCCATGCATTGGTTTTTAAACCGGAAATGGCATGATATGTCCGCAATTATTTTTTCTACGTCTTATGCGCTTTGTGCTTACGTAATAGAGAATCAGTTCAATATATTTTGGATAGATGCCATGATTCTTTTACCGCTTGTGTGTGAAGGGATAGAGAGACTGGTGGACGAGCGGAAATATCTGCTTTATACTTTGTCGATAGCCTTTGCGGTAATTACAAATTTTTATACAGGGTATATGATATGCATATTTTCAGTTCTGTATTTTATATGTTATTTCTTCTTTATTTCAGATAAAAAATATCGGGTTAATACAATTATTATTTATGTGGCAGCTTCACTTATGGGAGGTATGCTATCTATGTGCCTATCCCTGCCTGCAATGGAGATAATGCAGAATGGAAAGACCGGCATTTCACTCAGTATACTTAAAAATTTCAAAAATATGTTTAAATACCGAGAACTTTTTGATGTTATGTTCTGTGCCACATTAAGTGATAGACTTATAAACGCGCGCAGACCTCTTATTTACTGTGGCATATTTGCAATTATTATGGGGGTGTACTGGTTTATTCAGGGTAAGGAAGCAGTCAGAAAAAAACTTGCATATCTTTTGCTCCTGTTTGCAATCGTGGTGTCATTCCATCACTTTAATCTGGATTGTGTATGGCATGCATTCAATTCGCCTACCGGCTCACCGCATAGATATTCATTTATATACGTGTTTCTTGTCCTGTATATTGCATATAAAGGATATATCAGTCTGAAAGATATGAATACTGATGATAAAAAAGACAATGCTAAGACTGCCATATGGACATATATAAAGAATCTCAAAAAAAGTGACAAAAGTGTCATTTTTGTCATTGGACTTATACTATGCTTGGGACTTCTTGGCCGAGCAGGCTCATTTATGGAAATTCAAAAAACCAATATAGTGGTGCTTAGCATATTTCTGATAGCCGTATATGCGGCAATACTTCTGTTTATTAAAAACAAGGCATTAAAAACTTTGTTGATACTATTCTTTACCTGCGCGGAACTTTTTGTAAATGCGCAGTGGCAGTATATGAGTTCGGAACGGTATTATACATCCATAAGTGTTGACGAATATCAGGCTTATATGCAGGACATGCTTCCCCTTGTAGAAAGGGCCAAAAATGATGAGGCTGAAAATGATGGGATAGCCCGTACTGCCATAGAAAGAAGCGCCCGCAGAACTTCTAACGACCCATTTTTGTTCAGTATATACGGTCTGGACTCCTATACATCGATGGAGAAGCAGAATGTAATAAATATAGCCGGGAATTTTGGGTATTCCAATAATATAACCTGGGGTATGCACTATAACAACGGTTCAACTAAGGCAGCAGAGGCGTTATTAGGCGTAAAATACCTTATATCAGGTAAAAATCCGGGAGTGGGTTACAATAAACTGGAAGAGACAGATGAATTTGCAATTTATAAAAACGAAAATACGCTGCCGTTTGCATTTATTGCAGATGCATCAATTTTAGAAATCCAAAGTACTGACGATACTTTCAAATATACGAATGAGCTGTATCAAAGTCTGGATGTAGAGCAGAAAGAAGATATTCTTATAAAAATTGCCTCAGAAGAGGTTCCTTCGCAGCCTTCATATTTGGAATATGAATATAAAACTGATTTGGAAATGACAGTGTATACACGTTATGACAGAGCCGGGATTTCCAAGGCAGAAGCGTATATTGATGACGAACTGATTGACTTGAGCAGTCAACGAAGCGATGTAAAATGCATTGGCATACTGCCTGCAGAAGCGGAATTTAGACTTCGTTTTTATCTGCCGGAGGATGGAAGTTTTTCCACTGATAAAATATTTGTCTATGGAGAGCGAGGGGATATGCTTAAAGCATATGCTAGAGATGTTAATACCCAGCCTGTAAATATAACTATGCATAATGAAGCATATATTGAAATCTCATGCGCCAATGAAGACAATGAAGCTAAGTATCTGCTTTGTACAATACCATATGATAAGAGCTGGAGAGTCAAGGTGGATGGTAAAAGAGCAGAAATACTGGATGCACAGAATTTCGTTGCCATACCGATTGAAAGCGGAAATCATGAAGTTGAGCTTAAATTCATTCCAAGAGGTCTGTATATTGGCATACTGGTGACACTTGTGTCAGTTTTTGTTTTGATTTTAATTGAATTTCTTAGAAAAAAATGGTATTCTAAAATAAGTTAAAAAATAAAATTTAACTTTTCTAAAATAAAGGTATGGTTATTTGTTATGAACCGAAAAAGGAAGATTATAGAAGGCTATTATCTGCTTTTTACAGATCTTGTAAGCATTACTATAGCCTATGTGATTGCAATCTTAATACGTTATCATAAGTTTAGCAGAGTTATGGAACCTGAGCTGCATTTTCTGGTATATGTTTGCTTTCTGCTGTTTTGTACCATTTACAGTTTTATGCTTGACTGGAACCGGGAGTTTTTGACCAGAGGAGTATTTGTTGAATTTATTGCGGTACTTAAGTTCAACATTTTTATGCTGCTTGCGGTTGCCAGCCTGCTTTTTATGTTGCAGCAGGGTGAGAAGTTTTCCAGAGGTGTGTGGGGCTACTTTGCTGTTTTTGATATGGTCATAGTCTGGGCTGTACGCCTGTTTATGAAAAAACTGCTTAAGGCATATTTTACTTCCAAGTCCAATATTGTCAAGATAATGGTCATTGCCAAAGACGCAGTACTTAGCAAGACTCTTACCAGTCTGAAACAAAATTTGGATATCGAATATGAAATCGTAGCACTCGCCTGCGTGGATGTGGACAGAAAAGGAGTGGTCATCGGAGGAGTAAAAGTAACGGCCGATGGCTCTAATGTGCTTGAGATTGCAAGGCAGATTCCGCTTGATGAAGTATTTATAAATCTGCCGGATGAAGATAAGGACTATGTGAAGCATATTATATACGATTTAGAATCTATGGGAATAGTGTGTCATTACAATATTGATGTTATTGACAGGATTCAGAAAGAGACCAGAGTAGGGCGGTTTGCAGGATATACAGTTATAACCTATTCCCTCAACAATTTTGATTATCGCCGAATGCTTATAAAACGCGTAATAGATATAGCGGGGGGCTTGATTGGCCTTATAATAACGGCTTTTATCACACCGTTTGCGGCAATCGCTATTAAGCTGGATTCCCCGGGGCCGGTATTTTTTGCTCAGACTAGGATTGGAAAAAACGGAAGACGTTTTAAAATATACAAATTCCGCTCAATGTATATAGATGCAGAAGAACGAAAAAAAGAACTTGAAGCGCAGAATGAAATGCAAGGTTTGATGTTCAAGATGGAGAACGATCCTCGTATAACCAAAGTGGGAAAATTCTTGCGTAAGACAAGCCTTGATGAACTTCCGCAGTTTTATAATATTGTCAAAGGCGATATGAGTCTGGTTGGCACAAGACCGCCCACAGAAGATGAATTTGAACAGTACAATTCTCATTATAGAAGACGCATCAGCATGACTCCCGGTCTGACCGGATTATGGCAGATCAGCGGCCGCAGTGACATTGCTGATTTTGATGACGTGGTAAAATATGATCTGGAATATATAGATAACTGGACACTGGGACTGGATATTAAAATCCTGTTCCAGACAGTCTGGGTAGTGTTGACCGGAAAGGGGTCGAAATAGGGTTTGTACTGCAGTCAAATGCCGTAGTCGAGAGGAAAATATGGATGCTAAATTGAATGTTGTCATGATTGGCGCTGACAGGAGTGTGCACGGAGGTGTTTCGGCAGTCGTCAATAATTATTACAAAGCAGGATTGGATAAAAGGGTAAACCTTCACTATATAGGCACAATGGTAAACGGAAGTAAGTTCCGCAAATTATTGCGTGCTTTTACTTCCTATTTACGTTTCCTGACTGTATTGCCGCAGATGGATATTCTGCATGTAAATATGGCAGCAGACGCAAGTTTCTACCGTAAAAAGATTTTCATTGATACAGCCGCCTTTTTTCATAAAAAAATATTAATCCATGAACATGGAGGAGATTTTCAAAGCTTTTATTATGAAAAAAATAACGAAAGCGGCAGACGTTTAATCAGAAAAACCTTAAACAAAGCGCAGGTATTTGTGGTTCTTTCACAGAGCTGGGCAGATTTCTTTAAACCAATCGTAAATAAAGAAAAAATAGTAATCCTCGAAAACGCCGTACTTATTCCACCAGAACCCAAGACTTCATACAACGATCATAACCTCTTATTTCTGGGAAGACTATGTAAGGAAAAAGGAATTGAAGAACTGCTTGATGCAGTCTCCATTATTTCACAAAAATATCCGGACATCCGTTTATATCTTGGTGGAATTTGGGAAGATGATAATCTGAAAAATAAGGCAGATGCCCTCAAAAAGCATGTTAAATATCTTGGATGGATAAATGATAAGAAGAAAGAACGCTGCATGGAAAAATGCAGTATCTTTGTGCTACCAACATATTTTGAAGGCCAGCCTATATCATTACTTGAGGCAATGGCAAAAGGAATGACGGTTGTCAGTACAGAAGTTGGAGGTATTCCGCAGATTGTGACAAGCGGTCGGGATGGTATACTTATTCCACCTAAGGATACTCAAGTTTTAGCGAAGAGTATATGCGAACTGCTGGATGATACGGATACAAAGAAACAATTAGGTATAAATGCAAGAGACAGAGTGACACAGTCATACAATATTCGGGAACGTGTGGATGAACTGGTTGCGATATATGCAAATATGATGCAGGGGGACAACTATGAGTAACCAAAATTATAAAATCAGCATAATCGTTCCGGTATACAATAGCAGCGAATACTTAGAGCAATGTGTTGACAGCATCCTGCTGCAGACTTACGAAAACCTTGAATTGCTTTTGATAGACGACGAATCCAAAGACCAAAGTGGTGAAATCTGCGACAGATATGCAGCCGAGGACGGCAGGGTAAGAGTCATCCACCAGAAAAACGCAGGCTGTACCGCAGCGAGCCTGACAGGCTTAAGAGAGGCGTCCGGCGATTACTATATGTTTATTGACAGTGATGACTATGTTGATATAGATATGCTTGCACAGATGAGCAAACATTTGATTGGTAAAAAGGGCGAAATTGTATGCTGTAATCATATTCTGGAAAAACAGAAGCAGACGATTCTTGCAGCATCACCGGCTGCACCCGGTGTATATGAGGGAGCAAAACTTAAAAGGGAAATAAAGGATAAACTTCTCGGAAATGAACAGCGTATTGTTCCGATATCACGCTGCATGAAATTGTATGAGAAATCTGTTTTTGAGGGAAATACTAAATACTGTGATACGCAAATACGTATGGGTGAAGATTTTAACATTGTATTTCCGGTACTTTTAGACTGCAGCAGAATAGTAGTTATGGACAAAGCCTTTTTCTATCACTACCGTTATGTTGAAACATCTATGGCACACTGCTATGACACAGACATGATGGACAGTGTCAACCGCCTTGAAAACTTCTTAAGGACAGTCATAGAGGACAAAAAAGTAGAAAACGGCGAACTTTTAATACGTAAAGAATACTGCTGTATGCTCCTGTTGGTAATGAAAAACGAACTTCGCAATCCGGACAAGAACTATATGGAGAATATACAGAATATATTCAAAGATGATAAAATTAGAGAGATAATTGATAGTACGGATATTATAGTCCGGGAAAAAGCCAATATGATTCTTTATATTGGACTAAAACACACAAATAAACCTATAATATGGATACTACGCTGTATTATGAAATTATATGATAAAAAATAGTTGTTTTATAACCCACACCGAAAGGAACCACAACCTTGAATAACCGACTAATACTATACCTCCACGGCGGAAGCGGCAATCACGGCTGTGAAGCAATCGTCAACAGTACCTGCCATATGCTTGAGGATATCCCCAAACTTCTCGTTACAAACAGCGAGAAAGAGGATAGGCAATATTCGCTTTCCCCGTTGTGCGATATTTTACAGGAACGAAAAATAGATGAGCATTTTTTTGCACATGTCTGGTATTATGGATGGAGAGCGCTTTTTCATGATCCGGAATCATTTATGCGATACCGTTTCCGCAACATAATGGGCAAAAATCTTGCACCTTTGTATGTGTCAATAGGCGGAGACATGTACTGTTATGATGTGTCCAAAAAGGAAGCAATTCTGGCGAACCGTACCTTTAACAGGGCAGGGGCTAAAACCATTCTCTGGGGCTGTTCCATAGAGCCGGAGCTGCTAAAAGATGCAGAGGTTGTGGAGGATATGAAGCGGTATATGCTTATAACACCGCGGGAATCTATTACGCTGCAGGCCTTAAAGGATGCGGGGATTATAGAGAATGTCAAACTGTTTCCCGACCCGGCATTTGCTCTTGAACCGAAGGAGATTGAACTGCCGGGAAACTTTATTGAGGGCAGGACGATAGGTATAAATATCAGCCCGATGATAGTTAGTTATGAAAAAGAAAAGGGAATTGCGATTGCCAATTATAAGAAACTTATAGATTATATTTTACAGACTTCGGATAACAGTGTGGCACTCATACCTCACGTTGTCTGGAAGAATAATGATGACAGGATGACCCTTGCCGAACTTTATCGTGGATATGAGGAAAATGACAGGGTTGTCAGTTTTTCGGATATGTCCTGTCAGAACATAAAATATGTTATTTCTAAATGTAAGGCTTTTATCGGAGCCAGAACACATGCCACTATTGCCGCATATTCAAGCACAGTGCCGACACTGGTTGTGGGATATTCGGTGAAAGCACTTGGAATAGCAAGAGATATATTTGGAAGTGAGGAAAACTACGTGTTGCCGGTTCAAAGTTTACAGGATCCGGGTGAACTCATTAAAGCTTATGATTGGCTTATGGAAAATGAAGAAATGATACGGGGGCGGCTTAAGGAAATTATGCCGGATTACTGTGAAAGGGCAGCAAAAGCGGGGGACGAGATTCGCAGGATATGGAAACAGGTAACAACATAAATTCCAATTTAATAAGCATAATTGTCCCGATTTATAACGGTCAGGATTACATTGACAGATGTGTCGGAAGTATTCTTGAGCAGACTTATACGGAGTGGGAACTTCTTTTAATGGATGGAGCATCGTCCGACGACTCGCCACGGCTTTGCGATGAATGGCAGAGAAAGGATGATCGGATACGCGCCTTTCATTCTACGGAGTACCGCGGGGTTTCAAAGGGGCGGAATACAGGACTACGTGAAGCTTCAGGCGCCTATATCATGTTTGTGGATGTGGATGACTGGCTGCTTCCGGACTGTATTCAGAGACTATATGACGACATACAAAAACCAAGTGTGCAGATAGCGGGCTGCGGGTTTAGAATCTGCAATGACGAAGACTGGAAAGAGCAGTTGTCAGGTAGAGAAACAGAGACAATGTCCGGAGTTGATTTTTCCAGAAATGATTCAACTGTAAAATTAATAGCCGGCAAGGATTTCCTGCGTGAGGGAATTCTTAAGCGTGATACCCGCTGCTGGAGCAAGCTTTATAGAAGAGAACTGATAGAAGGACATTTCTTTAACGAGGCTTATACAATCGGAGAAGATATGCTGTTTGTCTGGGAAACTGCAAGAGAGGCAGAATATATAAGTTCAAGCGATTATGCAGGCTATTGTTATTACCGTAATCCGAAGGGAGCTATGCTTAAAAGGTTTAGGGAATCTGATATTGATCAGATAAGATGCTGGCAGTTCTTATTGCAAAGCCTGCTGGCAGAAAACGGAAAAGGAGGAAATTATGACACTGATGTCATAATTGCAGCAGCAACCAATCTCTTGATATCCTGTATGTTGGTTGCAGGAAAACTTGCAGTATTGCCGGGTGAGGAACGTAAGCAGTATGCTGACATAAATAAGCAATGCAGGGGTGTTTTAAAGGAAACTCTTCGAATAAAAGGTGCGTATGCCGGATTGGACAAAGGTTATCGGATTAAGGTGAGTCTCTATAAGCTGTTTCCCGATTTATACTTGAATTTATACCATATTTTGAAGGCGGGAAAATAGCGAAATAATTTTATTAAAACAGAAAGAGTAGCAAGATGGGCAGAGTACGTCAAGCAGAGAAGAATATTTTCTTCGGCTATTTAAGTAATTTCATCATTCTGGTTATGGGCTTTTACCAGAGAAAAGTATTTATAATGGTGCTCGGAAGAACACTGCTTAGCGTCAACACCCTTTATACGGATATTCTCAGTATGCTGTCTTTAGCGGAGCTGGGAATCGGCACCGCCCTCAACTTCAGTCTATATAAGCCGGTAGCGGAGCATAATTATGAAAAGATCAAGTCTTATATGCAGCTTTATAAAAGGGCATATCTGACAATCGCAGGTGTGATAGCGGTGGTTGGCCTTGCACTTGCGCCCTTTTTACCATACATCATAAAGGAAAGCGACAGAGGCGGTATTTCAATAAGGAACCTTACGATATATTATCTGATTTTCCTGTTTAATACCGTCAGTTCATATTTCGTAGCTTATAAGTACAGTCTTGTCAATGCGGAGCAGAGAAGCTATATACAGACCAATATTGCGACGATTACCAAAATTGTTACGGTACTGGTGCAGATTGCAATACTTCTGGCGACTGAGAATTTCCTTTTGTTTCTTCTCACACAAGCGGCAATAGAGCTTATACAGAAGATATTTGTCAGCGTTTATTTTAACCGCCTGTATCCCTATCTGCGTGATAAAAAAGTACAAAAGCTTGAGAAAGAAGAAACGGATATTGTTATAACCAAAAGCAAGGCACTGATGTTTCATAAAATCGGCGATGTGGCAAGACTGCAGACAGACAGCATTATAATCACTACCTGTATAAATACAGATCTGGTCGGTGTTGTGGGAAACTATAATCTTGTCATCAATTACGCCGCCAATTTTGTAAACGTGATTTTTAATTCTCTGATTTCCGGTTTCGGTAATCTTGTGGCTACCGAGTCAAAGGAAAAGCAGTACAGTGTATTTAAGGTTTACCGCTTTGTTGCCTGCTGGCTCTACGGCTTTGCCGCAGTTGGGTTCTGGCTGCTTCTTACACCCTTTATAACCGGTATTTATCTGGACGAAAGCTGGCTGCTTGCACAGTCGATATTAACATTGATTCTTATAGATTTATATTTCAAAGGCGGAAGAACCGTTTTACTTAATTTTAAAATTGCGGCAGGAATTTTTGAGCAGGACAAGTTCCTTCCTTTAATCCAAGGAGGCATCAATCTGCTGATTTCGATTGTCGGAGCCCGTTATATAGGTCTTGCCGGAGTCTATATCGGAACCGTGGTTTCCGGAATACTCGCCAACCTGATACGACCTGTAATAGTATACAGAGACTGCTTTGAACGGAGTCCATGGGATTATTTTAAAGACTCGCTTAAATATATTATCACAATATTGATAATACTTGCTCTGTTAGTTCCGATTAACGGCATCCTTCTTAAGCAGGTCAATATATTGACTTTTGTACTTATGGCCATTATCATTACGATAATATATAACCTTGGATTTCTGTTGGTTTTTCGTAAAACAAAAGAGTTTGAATATCTATGGAACATATTAAAGCAAAAGCTGCCTGCAAGATGATGGGAAATATTGTATGAAATGTTTTCAGATGTAAGAATGAGGTCTTTTATGCAAAAAGAATTGATGAGTACGGATAAGATGGCAATGCTGGATAATGCCTGTGATGAACTTCTTTCATATGGTATATGGGATGCCAAAACCACATTTAAAAATTTAATAAAAAAAGTTCTGCTCAGACAAATTACTGCCCCGGAAGATACGATATTCTGGCCTAACGGGCTTCTGGCATCCGCATTATGGCATAACAGAAACTCGGCCTCAGTTACATTGCAGAATAAAATTGATATCGTGCTGGCAGAGTATTTTAATAGATGGGAAAAAAGGAAGACCCCAATATTTTATCTGGATGATTTACTTTCGGGCGAAACGTTTCTTGCAATATATGAGCAATACATTAACGATAAACAATCAAAAAGCAAAGCGAATGACCAAGGCAATATAATAAATGATCGTAACGAACTTAAATATAAAAATGCACTTGACAAATTTGCAGAGTATGCCCTCAATTATCCGACAGATGAAACCGGCAGCTTCCCATATCGTGCCGCTCAAGGCACCGGACATATATATGTCGATTCTATCGGTCTTGCCTGTCCTTTTTTATATGAGTATGGCAATTATAATAAAAAGAATGAATATATGGAGCTTGCCCTAAAGCAGATAGCTAATTTCCTTGCTTATGGGATTGATACGGCAACCGGTCTGCCTTACCATGGCTATGATGTGACAACCGGAATCAGGTACGGCATCATAGGCTGGGGACGGGCTGTCGGTTGGCTCCTTCGCGGAATGACAGGTTGTATGACAACCGATTACGGAAAAGAAAGACTGAGTGAGGCCTATATTTCATTGACCGATTCGGTCATTGCATGGCAGAGAAAAGATGGCAGCTTCTCATGGCAGCTTCAGGCAGTTGAAGGACCTGCTGATACCTCGGCAGCCGGAATGATATGTGTTGCGCTGAATAAAGGTCTGCAAATGAATATTTTACGGGGAGAAAGTTATGAGAATGCATTGGAACTTGGAACCCGCGCAATACAAAAATCCATTAAAAATGGCAGGGTGTATAACTGCTCAGGAGAATGTGAAGGATTTGCACAGTATCCGCAGCGCTACGGAGCTTATCCATGGTCGCTGGCACCGGCGTTGATGCTGCCATCTATATGACGAAATCAGAGAAATAAACAAAAACAGGACTTCGGTATGGAGGAATAGTATAAAATGATAATAATAAAAGCAATGGGCGGACTGGGAAACCAGTTGCAGCAGTATGCATTGTATAAGAAATTTGAGAGCATAGGAAAAGATGTGCGGCTGGATGTTTCGTGGTTTAAAAATCCGGATATACAGTCGGAGGTGATGGCGGAAAGAAAGCTGGAGCTTGACTATTTTGAGGGAGTATCCTATCGAGAGGCCTCACCGGAAGATATAAAAAGCGTGCTTGGCAGAACACTAGATCAAAAGGAATCAGTGGGAGCCAAATTTAAAAGAAAACTTTTCCCTGCTGCTAATCCTACCTTCACTGAAACTGATATGTACCATGAAGAGATTTTCCGGTTTACGGACAAGTATCTGGAAGGGTATTGGGCTTGTGAGAAGTACTACGCAGATATTCTCAAGACACTTAGAGAAGAAATCAGGTTCCCCAGACAGGATAAAGATATAAGTGAGCAAAACGAAGCTGCCATCAGCAGAATGGAGGAAACCGTTTCGGTAAGTGTTCATATCCGCAGGGGGGATTATCTGGATGCTGCAAATAAAGCTATTTTTGGAGCGATATCGACTGAGGCATATTATAAGTCAGCCATAGCCTATATTAAAGAACGTAACCCTGAAGCGATATTCTTCTTTTTCTCAGACGATATTCCATATGTAAAGGAACATTATAACGAAAAAGAATGTGAATATGTGGATTGGAACAATGGTAAAAACAACTTCTATGATATGATGTTGATGAGCCATTGTAAGCACAATATAGCAGCAAACAGTACTTTCAGCTTCTGGGGCGCAAGGCTTAATCCGGCACCGGATAAAATAATGATTCGGCCTTCTATTCATAAAAATACTCAGGTCTGTATTCCAAAACAAATGCAAGAGCTTTGGACAGACTGGGTACTCATTACACCACAGGGAAAAGTAGTGGGAGGAGAAAATTGAAAAAATTAACTCTTGAAGAAGTCTTTTATTTTGCTTTTTTTATTCTGTTATCTGTTACAAAGGGATTGGGGTTTTATGAGGGACAGGCAGTATTTAAACTTCTTGTCATACCTGCATTTGTATGTGTACTCATAAAGATTTTTATTACCCCGTATACCCTGCGTCAATGGATAGTGCAGATTGCTTTATTGTGTCTGACCGCCCTGGTGTATTTGCAATCAAGGCAGTTTGGAATACTTTTTATAATGTTTACAATGCTGGGGATGAAAAATATCTCTGTAAAGAAGACGTTTAAAATAGGCCTATGGATATGGTCGCTGTGTGCCATAGTGCTAAGCATATTTTCATTTTTCAGACTGGAACACACCATATACAGAGTTCATCCTAAAATGGGCCTTGGACCGATATTCCGCTGGAGTCTTGGATTTACACATCCAAATATATTGCATATTACTTACTTTGTATTATGCGCATATATAATTTATGAACTTGCAGACCGTTATGCGCTTAAACATTTTATGATACTGATGCTTGGCAATGTGCTTGTGTTTGTTTATTCTATAAGCTATACAGGTTTTGGTATCACAGCCCTGCTTCTTGCAGGCGGCGTTTATGTAAAAATAAGACCGAAGTTTAACTTAGTGGAGAAAATAGCTTCCAATCTTTTGCTGCCGGTTATTATTGTGGTTTCATTTGTACTGCCGCTTATTCTATATATGCCCTGGGTACAAAAATTAAATGACATATTGGGTTCCAGAATATTGCTGGCCAACATCTTTTTGATTCCGGAGTTTATAAGCCCTTTTGGAGTAAAAACCACAGATATATTAATTTCATCCATAGCCTTAGACAGTTCTTATATATGGAGCTTTATAAATTATGGCATCATTCCGTTTGTATTATTTATGCTTGCCTATCTTATTCTCGTTGCATATTACAGCCGCGAGCAGAAAACACGGGAGCTGCTTATTATAATCTGCTTTTTGGCTGCGGGATTTACGGAACAGTTGTTATTTAATTCTTCGTTTAAAAATATAACATTGCTTTTTCTTGGGGAACTCCTGTTTAGACAAAAAGAAAATGCCAGGGAATACTGTCTTATTCCGGCATTGCAGCGGGATATAGAACTGCCGGTTCCTCACCTGACCATAACCGCGCCGCCACTCAAAAAATGCTTTGCATTAATTGCTACCGGTGTGGTTATTGCCGTTATCCTGTGCACCCTTCTTAGAACCGAGCCAAACGGCTATATCGTGCCAAGAGTTTATACAGACGGCTTTGCCAAGGACTCTTTCATTTATCTGGAAAGCGATGAGGCACCGGAGTATGACGGTTATGTGGTAATGAATTATCAGGGACCCGATACTCCTATGCAGGTTTTTGAAGGAAATGCTGTCCGGATTGAAACTTTCAGATATTATCTGGGAAGTATACTGATTGGGGGATTTGCAGGGTATCTGCTGTATGCAGCCTATATGTTTTGCATAAATAGGAAGCTTATAGTATAATAGTTTACGTAAAATAGAAATATTATCATGATGCATAAAAAGGAGCATGTCATGTTGATATTACCGGTAATATCCGTTTTAATGATATATATAAATATTGGATTATATAAGAAATTCATAAGAAAAGAACAGGCTGATGGTACGTTGTCTATGCTGTATAGTATCTCGATAAGTACTCTGATAATTCTGGCGGCAAACGAAACCTTATCTTTATTTCATGCAATTCATTATATTTCACTCTTATTGTTATGGTTTATAGTTGATATATTGCTATTGTTTTTATGTATTTTTATTATAAGAAAATACAGGGTTCCGTTATCAGAAATCAAATATTTATTTATCTTTTCCAAAAGTATTTTCAATCCTATTGATATAATTGTATTGATTGTGTGTGGTACCGCGATTTATATGTCAGCAAGAACGGTTCCTTATAATTGGGATTCTATGACCTATCATCTTACCAGAATAGCACATTGGGTTCAAAATGGTTCCGTTGCCCATTATGTCTGCCATGATATTAGTCAGATTTCTGCGCCGCCACTGGCGGAGTTTGTAGTTTTGCATATTTATATCTTATCCGGATGCAGTGACTACTTTGTTAATTTGCTACAGACATTTTCCTATCTTGTATCAATTTTTCTTGTTTACAAAATCAGTGATAAAATTGGCTGTAATCGATTTTTTGGTTCACTTGCCGCTTTGATATTTGCCACATCACCAATCGTATTTGGAGAAGCTCTTTCTACACAGGTAGATATGTATTCGGGTATGTGGCTTATGTTTTTTGTTTACCTGAGTTTGTATTTTACTGATATCAAATCTAAATTGCAATGGAATCTCCATTCAATAAGCAGGCTGATTTTGATGGGAATGAGCGCAGGATTCGCTTATCTTGCCAAACCTTCCGTGTGTATCGCTGCATTTGTTTTTGTGATCTGGATATTGATTGTCTGTATCATTAGGAAGGACAAGCTTGCTCTTGTTGTTAAATGTGCAATAAGTCTTGGGCTTATAGCATTGATAATAGTATTGCCGGAAATGATAAGAAATTTTATTACTTTTCATAGCATATCTTCATCTGAAACAAGTACCGAATTTTTGGTTTCATCATATGCTCCGGGGTATCTATTCTGGAATCTGGTTAATAATATCAAATTCAATCTGTCACCCCGGAATCTGTCTATGCATCATGACAATGCAACTAACCCGCTTATCATCGGCTTGATGCTTCTAGCCATCGTATGCGGAATAATGATAGAAATTAAAAAGCGTTTGAAAGGAAAGCCGGGAATAGAACTTAAAATGTCTGAGAGTTACACTGTTGCAAGTATAGTTTCTATGTTGATATTCTGCACCGTTGTACAGTGGTATCCGTTTATCACCCGTTATGAAATCGGTTATCTGGCATTGCTTTCCCCGGCGGTTATGATAGTGTTTCAATATGTATTTGATAATAGAAAAGCTCTGCAATATGTTTTTGCGGCGGCAATTATCGCTATAAGCATAGTAACCTTTTTGGTAGGAGTTCGATATCATAGCGGTTTTCTGGCGGTAGAGGGAAAGCGGTTTGAACAGTATTTTGCCGGCAGGGAAAAGTATGAATTTTATAAAGAAATTTCAGATGATATCATAGAGAATAAATATGAAAGCGTTGGGTTTTTGTGCGGTAACGATAGTTATGAATATCCGCTTTGGAAAATGTTAGAAAATTCTATGAGTAGATTTGAGCATGTTATTGTTGATAATGAAACAACAATTTATGATAATCAGGATTTCCTGCCGGACTGCATTATTTCAGTAGACGTTGAACCTGATGATGAAATAATATGCCATGGCATAGCTTATCAATTGGTAAGGGATGTCTCCGGAGTAAAATTATTTGTACATTGATAATAAGCCTTTAGCATATTTCAAAAAGGAGAATTATGAACAAAGATTTAACGTATTGCAGAATTTTAAAAACTGACATCAATGTCACAAATATGTCAGATACCATTAACTATATCACAGAGAATCTGGATGCTTTAAGAGGTAACTACATCTGCGTTTCCAACGTGCATACGACGGTAATGTCATTTCGTGATGCGAAGTACCGTAAAATCCAGAATGGCGGTGCAATGGCATTGCCCGACGGACAACCGCTTTCGATTGTGAGCCGTATGAGGGGATATCATAATGCCAGAAGAGTTCCGGGACCGGATTTGATGCCGGCTATTTTGAAACTTTCTGAAGAAAAGGGTTATACCCACTATTTTTATGGAAGTACGGAAGATACCCTTTCAGAATTGAAAAAGGCGATTTTAAAAGCTTATCCGGCACTGCAGATTGCCGGAATGTATGCGCCGCCTTTTAGGGAGCTGACTAAGGAAGAGGACGAGCAGATTGTAGCAAAAATCAATGAATCTAAACCGGATTTCGTTTGGGTGGCTCTTGGTGCGCCTAAGCAGGAAATCTGGATGTATGATCATAAAGACAGGGTAAACGGTCTTATGATTGGCGTGGGAGCCGCATTTGATTTTATAGCAGGAACGGTGAAGAGGGCTCCGATGTGGATGCAGAAGCTGTGTCTGGAATGGGTATTTCGCATTATTCAGGATCCTAAAAGGATGATTCCCAGATATCTGAATACAAATTTTGCATTTTTATATCATACCCATAGGGAAAATGTATATTTAAGCAAGAAAAGAAAACAAAAGAAAAAAGCCGGTAAAAAACTGAAAATTGCAATGATAGGGCATAAGAGGATACCGTCAAGGGAAGGCGGTATAGAGATTGTTGTAGATGAGCTGTCTGTCAGACTGGCAAAAATGGGGCATAAAATTGATGCCTATAACAGATATGGTCATCATGTCTCCGGTAAGAAGTATGATGAGGAATACGGACGAGGAGACAGAAAATACTATAAAGGAATCAGGATACGTATAATACCTACCTTTAGAAGCAGCAAATTAAATGCTATTGTATATTCGTTTCTGGCAACGCTCCGGGCCCTTTTTATACCTTATGATGTAATGCATTATCATGCCGAAGGCCCCTGCGCTATGCTGTGGATACCTAAATTGTTCGGTAAAAAGGTGGTCGTAACGGTTCACGGTCTGGACTGGCAGCGGGCAAAGTGGGGAAGATTCGCCTCTTTTGTAATTAAATTCGGTGAGAAAATGGCGGCAAAATATGCTGATGAAGTCATAGTATTATCTAAGAATGTGCAAGATTATTTTAAAGATACTTATGGACGAAATACTGTGTTTATTCCGAATGGAATTGACAGGCCGGAAAAACGAAAGGCTGAATTAATAACGGAGAAATACGGGCTTGAAGAAAACGGTTATTTCCTCTTTCTCGCAAGGATTGTTCCGGAAAAAGGTGCTCATTATCTGATTGAGGCATTCCGCGGCATTGATACGGATAAGAAACTGGTGATTGCGGGCGGCAGCAGTCAGGCATTTGATTATATGGAAAAAATTCACCGCATGGCGGCTGAAGATGATAGAGTTATTATGACCGATTTTGTGCAGGGACAGATTCTGGAAGAATTGTATTCCAATGCCTATGCTTTTGTACTGCCAAGTGATGTGGAGGGAATGGCGCTTTCGCTATTGGAGGCAATGAGTTACGGAAACTGTTGTCTGGTAAGTGATATCAGTGAAAATACGGAAGTGACAGAGGATAAAGCCCTTGTTTTTGAAAAGGGCAATATAGACGATTTGAAAAATAAGCTGGAATATATGCTTCAGAATCCTGAAAAAGTGGAAGAATATAAGAAACAGAGCAGTGATTATATATGTGGGAAGTATAATTGGGATGATGTTGTTGGGCAGACTGTAGAGATATATTCCCGGTGTAGATAGCCACCGCATATGTTGTGATATATAAATGCGGGATAAAGCGGGTGATAAACGTGAAAGTATTAATGGTAAATAAATTTCTCCATCCAAACGGTGGGTCGGAAACTTATATTTTCGAACTTGGAAAACAGCTGATGGATATGGGGCATGAGGTGCAGTATTTTGGAATGGAACATAAGGGCAGGATTGTAGGCAACAGGGTGAACAGCTACACTTCGGATATGGATTTTCATACCGGAAAACTGCAGAAACTTTTTTATCCATTTAAAATAATTTATTCTTTGGAGGCAAGAAAAAGAATAAGGGCGGTACTTAAGGACTTTCAACCGGATGTTGTACATCTTAACAATATTAATTTTCAGCTTACTCCGTCAATCATATATGAAATAAGGAATTTTGAGAAATATCAGAATAATCAGAACGTTGAAAAAAGTCAAAGCGGCAATAGAAAGTTCGTTAAAATTGTATACACCGCACATGACTACCAGTGGGTCTGCCCCAATCATATGATGATGATACCCTCAAATGAGAAACTTTGCTTTGCATGCAAAGGTGGTAAATTTGGGGCGTGTACAAAGAATAGATGTATACACAACTCTCTGATAAAGAGCATTCTTGGCAGTATCGAAGCTTTTTATTATAAGTGGCGAAAGACCTATGCGCTGGTCGATGTAATCATATGTCCGAGCAGGTTTATGAAAAAGCAGCTGGATACCAATCCCATACTGGCTAAAAAAACGGTAGTGATGCATAATTTCATAACTGGAACAAAACTTAATGGGGCAGAAGCTGACAGAGAATGGCAGCAGCTTAAATCAAAACTTCCTGAAAAATATGCTTTGTACTTTGGGCGCTTCAGTACGGAAAAGGGTGTGGAAACTTTATTAAACGTATGTATAAAAACGTCGCAAATCAACTATGTGTTTGCCGGAACAGGTCCGCTTGAAGAGGAGCTTAATCGGCTGGACAACGTGACAAATGTAGGATTTGTACGTGGAATTGCGCTACAGAATCTGATAAGACAGGCACAGTTCAGTCTTTATCCTTCGCAGTGGTATGAGAACTGCCCGTTTTCGGTAATGGAATCACAGATATACGGGACTCCTGTTGTCGCAACAAATATCGGCGGAATACCGGAACTTATAGAGGACAAAGTTACAGGAGAACTGTTTGAGACGGGTAACCAGTCACATCTTGAGGAAAAAATAATAAGACTCTGGAATCAGCCGGAACTATGCCTGAAATACAGCGAAAACTGTAAAAACATAAAATTCGATACAACTGAGGAATATTGTGGTAAAATGATAAGTGATATATACAGAAAGCAGGTATAAGAGATTGGCAAGAAGAACTTTGTACGGAACCGTAATCGTGACATATAGATGCAATGCGCACTGCAATATGTGTGACTGCTTCCGTGACCCGTCAAGACCGGAAGAGGAAATCACCCTTGAAGATATTAAGAAGCTGCCGGAAATGGCATTTACCAATATTACCGGCGGTGAGCCTTTTGTCAGACAGGATATACCGGATATAGTCAGGGAGCTTTATAAAAAATCTGACAGGATTGTCATTTCTACAAACGGTTATTTTACCGATAGAATCATAGCTCTCTGTAAGGAATTTCCCAAGGTTGGAATCCGTATCAGTATAGAAGGCCTGCAGGAGACAAATGATGCGATAAGGGGCATTCCCGACGGTTTCAACAGAGGTTACAATACATTAAAGACTCTGGTTGAAATGAAACATCCTGATGTCGGTTTTGGTATGACGGTACAGGATATGAACTGCGAAGACCTTGTGCCGCTTTATAATATTGCCAATGATATGGGTATGGAGTTTGCAACCGCAACCTTGCATAACTCCTTTTATTTCAGAAAGACAGACAATAAGATTGACGATAAACTCAAAGTATCACGCAATTTTGAAAAGCTTATAAACGAGCTTTTGAAGTCTAAATCACCTAAGAAATGGTTCAGAGCCTATTTTAATCATGGGCTTATTAATTATATATACGGCAATAAGAGACTTTTGCCCTGCGATATGTCAAAGAACGCATTCTTCATAGATCCGTTTTGTGATGTTATACCTTGTAACGGTATGGAGAAAAAGGCGGTTATGGGAAATCTGCGTGAGCAAAGCTGGGACGAGCTGTGGAATTCCAAACAGGCGGAGGAGGTCCGTAAGTGTACTAAGGAGTGCGACAGGAATTGCTGGATGATAGGAAGTGCATCGCCTGCCATGCATAAGTATATATGGGTACCGGCCTGGTGGGTGGTGAAACATAAGTTCTTCAAGCGCGGGAAGTATAGCCTTAAAGAAAATAAGTTTATTGAGAATATTTAATGCGGATAAACCAGAGGGTCATACATTATTTAAGGAGAAAGAACAGGTTCTATGGGGCGTTTGAAAAATAAGATAGAACAATTAAAATTTGCAATATATTGTTTCAAAAAGGGGCAGGATAGCCGATTTGTAAAAACCGTGAAACAGCTCACCGATAAAAATAATCTGATATATGTAGAATCGTACGGTGATAAACAAAATGACGATACCGTTTTTTTCATAGATATGGAGGAGTCACATTCAGGTTTTTTTGCCGAGCATAATCGTTTGCTTGCCATGCTTTATTTTGCGGATAAGTATGATATGAAGCCGGTGGTGAGGTATCACAAAGGTTATTGCTATGCGGAGAAGCAGCCTGTAAACGGGACTACCAATCCTTTTGAGTATTATTTTGAACAGCCTGCGGGGATAGGGTTGAAGGAGCTTAAGTCGTTTAAGCGGGTATTCAGGAGCAGAAAAGAGAATAGCTACGAAGTAAATAAGCTTTGTGATGACCCGAACGGATATACCAGAAGTGAAGAGTATTTAAATGAGATGGCGAGGATTACGGCTAAATATATTCGTCTTAATTCTATAGTAAAAGAAAGAATGGATGAAGAAATCTTAGGATTGCTCAAAAATGACACAAGTGTCACAAATGATTCGGCTGTTATAACTGATGGAAGTGACATAGATGGAAAAGCAATCAAGGTTCTGGCTGTACATGTAAGGGGAACGGATTTTAAGCAGAACTTCAACGGGCATCCCGTGAGTGTGGGTACTGACGAATATCTGGAAATGACTGTACGTACATTTGAAAATGGCGGTTATGAAAAGGTATTTCTGGCTACGGATGACAGTGAAGCACTGAATAAATACCGGAAACAGTTTGGCAATAAATTGGTGTTCTATCAGGATGTGGTAAGAAGCGACGGTAATGATACGGTAATGCACAGCCAGATGTCCAGGGAAAACCACCATTATCTGCTTGGATATGAGGTGCTAAGGGATATGTATACGCTTGCAGCCTGCGACGGATTGATTGCAGGTCTGTCTCAGGTAAGTTATGCCGCCCGTATACAGAAGAAGAGTACCGGTAAGGAATACAGCGATTTAATAATACTGAATAAGGGAATCAATTATCATAAGAAAAATAACTGTCCTTCATAAAAACTTTGGTGTTCCATCTATTGATAAGGATGTTAAAAAGGGAGTAAAAATAACCGTGATAAAACAACTGTCTTATATATTTAACCGTAAAGAAAAAATAAAGATTTTTATTTTATTTATAGTGGCAGTTATCGGAAGTCTGCTTGAGTGCGCCAGCGTAGGCGTTTTTCAGCCGTTTGTGGAGTTGTTTATGGACCCTGCGGCGATACAGGGAAATGAATATCTGAATTACGCATATAATCTATTTGATTTTCAATCATCCAAAGATTTCCTTAGCGCAATGGCTATTGTAATTATGGCTATTTTTATAATCAAGAACATATATCTTATTATTGAAAAATATGCTATATATACTTTTTCATATAATGTGCAGATGAAGATATCTACAGGTTTGCTCAAGGCTTATGTCAGCGAACCTTATACTTTTCATCTGAATAAAAATATCTCTGTTCTTCAAAGGAGCGTACAGGAGGACTCAGACCTTTTTACCAAGGCAATCATACATTTTATGGAACTGGTAGTGGAAGTTATGGTATGTATCGCACTTGGGATTTATCTTTTTGACGTCAGTAAGTCGATAACGGTTATAGTAGTAAGCCTTCTTATCATCTGTGTAGGAATATTTACTGCGATCTCCAGGAAGTTTGCAAGAGAACTTGGAAAAGACGCCCAGGAATATAAGGCAAAACTTTATCAGTGGATGAATCAGTCACTTGGCGGCATAAAGGAAGTTAAGGTTCTAAACAGAGAGATGTTCTTTATCAATTCTTATTCGGGATATTTTAAGAAGTATGTTAAAGGACTTAAGGTAAGCAGATTGATAGGGGCAATACCTAAGTATATAGTTGAAATGGTAAGTATAGCCGGACTCTTGCTTGCGCTGATAGTTAAAATAAATTACGGACAGACGAGTGACCTTGCGGTATTTGTTCCGCAGCTTTCGGCTTTCGCGGTTGCGGCATTTAGGCTTTTGCCTTCCATTGGACGTATTAACGAGCACGTTACCGGTATCATGTATGCGGCACCGTCCATCGAACTTGTCTATCATGACCTGAAAGAGGTAGAGAACATAAAGAGTCTGGAAAGCCGTGAAGAAGGAGTGCTTTCACTGGAAAATGAGCTGGTTATAAAAGATGTATGTTATCATTATCCCGATAATGAAGATAATGTAATTGATTTTGCAAACTTTACAATTAAAAAAGGTCAGACAGTAGCTTTGATAGGAGAATCCGGAGCCGGCAAGACTACTATGGCGGATATTATTCTGGGTCTGCTCACTCCTCAGTATGGAAAAATTAATGCGGATGGCGTAAATATTTTTAAAAATATGGATAAGTGGCACCATGGCATCGGATACATCCCTCAGACCATATATCTGTCTGACGATACAATTCGCAACAATGTAGCGTTTGGTGTCAATGAAGATGAGATTGACGATGCAGCGATAGAAAATGCGCTAAAAAAAGCACAGCTCTGGAATTTTGTAGAAGGTTTAAACGATGGACTCGAGACCTTCGTAGGTGACAGAGGTGTCAGGTTGTCCGGCGGACAAAGACAGCGAATCGGTATAGCGAGAGCGCTTTATCATGATCCCGAAATCCTGATTCTGGACGAGGCTACCTCTGCTCTGGATAATGACACCGAGGCTGCGGTAATGGAGGCCATAGAAAACCTGCGTGGTGAAAAAACAATGATCATTATAGCCCACAGACTCACCACAATTCGCAATGCGGATATGATCTACGAGGTTGCGGAGGGTAAAGTTGAGCCAAGGAGCAAACAAGATGTTCTTCATCAAAATTCCGCGGATTAAGAGATCGTGAAAATTATTGCAGATTGAGGGAAAGGTATAGGGATTGATATGGATATTAAGAGATTAGTCAAAGACATATTGGCACAGATTGATTACTCCCTATATCGTGCAAACTTAAAAAAATACAATATCAAGGTGCATACAATTGAGGAAACAATAGACGAGCTTATAAATACTGATAAAAGCCTGATAAGATACGGTGACGGTGAAATAACTATGATACGCGGCAGAAGTCTGTTGCTTCAACAGGTGGAGCCGGAACTTATAGAAGGACTTAAACGCCTGCTTGCATATGACCATGACGACCTTATAATCGCCATACCTGAAATCTTTGGCGATCTGTCAATTTATATTAAAAAAAGCCGGATGTTCTGGAAAGACCATTTGCTTTTCAGTCGTAAGTATTATGAAAAATACTGCAATCCGGACAGGGAATACTATAATGCTTTTATATCCAGATTTTATTATTTTTACGATGATAAAAGTAAATGTGCCTCGTGGATAGAGAGGATGAAGCAAATCTGGAAAGACAAAGATGTGGTAGTGGTAGAAGGAGGACGCACCCACAATGGCGTGGGAAATGATTTGCTTGACAGCGCCGGAACGGTGGAGAGAATAATAGGTCCAAGCAGTGATGCTTACGCCAAGCTGGATGAAATAATGGAATGCTGTAGACAATATCCTAAAGACAGGCTGTTTCTTATATCCCTTGGCATTGCTGCGAAATTCCTTGCTGAACGGCTTTTTCTGGAAGGTTACCGTGCCCTGGATATCGGGCATCTGGATATGGAGTATGAATGGTTTCTTAACAAGGTAAACAAAAAAGAAAAGATACCTAAGCATGACGTAATCGGGGAAGAAGCGAACTTGAACGCAGGCTATACGGAATATTTATCACAGATAAAATACCGTGTGGAATAGTTGAATCTGAACTCTTGAAGGAGTAGATAGAAGCTTGTGCCTAATGTTTGAGAATACAAGGAAGGTTTACTAACTATGAAAGTAATATACATGTCACACAGATATCATACAAACCAGACCACTATAATGAAGGGCTGGAAAGAGAATGGGCATGAGGTCAGATTCCTCAGCCAGTATGCCGGGAAGATTGAGGACTATGCCTATGTAAAACCTATTGTGGTAGGCTACTCGGCACTTTTCAGGGCATTTGATTATATATATATAAATTTTTTGAGAAGAAAAGATCCCGCCGCAATCGATATGAAGCTGAAACTTGGCATACCGCCGATTTTTAAGCTGGCTAAATATATTAAAGAATTTAACCCTGACTTGGCGATTATCAGGGAGCGCTCCATATATACCATATGCATGAATGCGATATGCAGGCACTATAAAATTCCGACGATAATATATAATCTGAGTCCTGTCTGGGATAAGCCCAAGAAGATGGATCTGGCACATAAGATTGTGTGGAAGCTTACTCCCAAGTACAGGATTACTCCGACGAACCTGGTAGGTATAGATTTTACGGGACTGGTTAAGGATGAGAATGCATACTGGGCGCCGTTTTTGATGGAGCCGCAGCTTCCGCCCGAGAAGAAAACCTATTTTGCAAATGATAGAATCAATATCTTCTGTATCGGCAAGTATCAGGAGCGCAAGAATCATCAGATGATGATAGAGGCAGTAGAAGAGCTGCTTCCAAAGTATGACCTTCATCTGACGATTGCAGGTGAAATGTCTAATCATTTTCATGAAGAATATTTTAAAAAAATTAATGATTATGTAAAAGCGCATAAGCTGGAGGATAGATTGACTTTCCTGGTCAATCTAAACAGAAAAGAGATAGCGAAAGAATACGAAAAAGCAGACGTATATGTGGTTCCAAGTACCGGTGAACCGGCATCCATAACTGTTATAGAGGCAATGGCTTATTCTGTGCCTGCCATCAGCGGAAGCGATAACGGAACCGCAAGCTATATAGATTACGGCAAGACAGGCTATGTCTTTGAAGATAACAATAAAGAGGATTTGAAGGACAAGCTTGAGAAGATAATATGTGACAGGGATAATCTTGTCAAAATGGGCGCCGCGGGATATAAGCATGTGGAGGATAACTTCCAGTTTAAGAATTATTATGAGCAGATAGAGGCTATCAGAAAGAGGCGTGAACAGGAGTAAGCTAAGAGAGAGGAAGTATATGACGTTTATAAATCGGATGAAAAGCAGTTTTAAGGTTTCATATTTAATTAATATAATATTTATTGCCCTTATTTTTACTGCCTGTTTGTGGGATGTTGGATCTCTTGAGAGGATAAGGGTAGTGGATGATGGCTTTTGTTATTGGGGAATAGCGGCAACTCTTTCAGGTTATGACTGGATAGACCTCATATCCGGCTGTGCATACTATTCGTATGGCTATAGTATTGTTTTGATTCCTTTGTTCTGGCTGTATAGATTGGGAATATCCATGACTGTTCTTTACCGGATTTCAATTGTGCTCAACGCATTTTTTTTAATTGGAATCTATTTTATGACGTTGTATATGCTTAAAGAATTGTTTAAAGAATTTCCGGATGTATTAAAACATATTATAGGCTTTTTTGTTACGTTGTATATAGGAAATGTTGCTCAAATGGGACTGGCATGGTCTGAAACATTTTTATGCTTTATGTTCTGGTGTGTCATTGTCTGTCTTTACCGCGTGCTCAGGAAACCGGGATACGGAAATCTTTTGGGTTTAGCTGCTTCGTCAGCGGCCTTGTTTGCAATTCATATGCGCTCCATTGGAGTGTTGATTGCAGTCATTTTGATCATCTTATGTTTCTTCATAACTCACAGGAAAGAAATAAATAAAAAATATATTATTTATACCATAGGCATTTCGGCATTTTTCTGCTGTCTGATTCTTGTGATGAAAGGTTATGTTAGTAACAATATTTATCTTGGTAATGCTGAATCCTCTACCAATAATGTACAGGCAGGTATATCCCGCGTTGGAAGACTGTTTAGTATTAACGGCCTTATGGATTTTGCAGTAAGCGTTATAGGAAAGCTTTATTATATCAGTTCAGCCACTTTTATGTTGGCTGTAATTGGAGCCTTAGCAGCGCTCATAAGCATCATCTGCAGTTTGAGAAAGAAAGGATCAATGGCCAGGCGGGAAAAATGGCAGAAAAAAGAGTGGATGACAGTATTTTTTCTTTTATCCCTTCTGGCAGAAGTCGGAATAGAGGCATTATTTCAGTGCTATTCATTTTTCAGAGTGGCGGGAGCCGTTGGCAGAGATGATGCGCTTGCATTCGGGCGTTATGCGGACTTTGTTATTGGACCGATGCTCATTTTGGGCGTATGGACTGTATATAATTTGAGAGAACATTATAAAGAAATCTTATTCTGCGTTCTTATAACAATTGCCGCTACCGGAATTGTTCAATTTTTCTATAATATAATAGAATTTCGTAAAGGGCATGATTCTGTCTCGTTCAGATTTGCTGCTTCTCCGTGGCTGTCGGTGATAGCCACCGGACACAATACTGATTTTGCCTGTTATGTGACGCTGATTAGTATTTCGGTGCTTTTATTGCTCTGTCTGACAAGACTTTTTTCAAAAATAAAATGGTATGGTTTTGGCGTAATATTACTGGTTATGACTGCGGTATGGAGTGTTCTTGGTGTAAAAGGAGGAATGGAATATACAGCCGCTAAGACAGATAAAGTAAAGCTTGTAGATACCGTTGCAGAGATTATAGAGACAACAGGGGCAGAGACACCTGTTTATATGATTGGACAGCCCAACACAGAGGTGAAGATTCTACAGTGGCTTCTTGCAAAACGTAGTATTCATACCTGCGATTTGGAGAATATAGATGATATTGATATGGCGCATGCTGTCTTATTGGGGAATTCCAATGAAGCAGAGACGGTGGCCAAACTCAGTGACCGGTTGGAGCTTTTGTATGATGCAGGCAGTATTTCCGTATTTGCAAATAAGGAGAATAAATTATACGAAAAGCTGTCCGCAAAGGCAAAAGAAATGACATTCGTGTCAGATGATACGGTTAACAAGCTGTCACTATCTGATCTGGTAACTGACTTGAGTTATACAAATATGATGGGGCAAATGTTTTATAATTACCAATCATCTGATGGCGGATATATGACGAAAGAAACGGGTGTCATATCAGGAGATGGAATTTATGAATTTGTAATTGATATGCGTGCCACTGAGTGTGAACCGAATACAGAAATAGGCTATATCACCGTAGGTGATGTTAATGGCAATATTCAGTATACGCAGAGTCTGAGTGCAAATGATTTTATTGAGAGACCGCGGCAGGATATCAGTGTTTTGGTAGAAGTGAAGGATTGGATAGAACCTGTCGTCGGACTTTATACAAATGGAAAGGCTGCGATTAATGTATTTAATATCTCATATAGAAAAAAAACAGGCAATATACAGCTTGATTCGGAAGAAATTGCAGAGATTGCTGCATTTCTAGGAGAGCAGGACCAAAAAGAAGTATATTATATTGATAGTGACAATAGCGGGCTTACAGGCTTTCCATGGTGGGAATATGGAGACCTAAAATATCTGTCGGGGAATATTATTGCGTATAAAGAAAACTTTGAAGATTCTCAATATATCGCCGAAAAAACTGACACAAGTGTCATTAATGCTTTAAAAGCTATTATGGAGCCACTATATGAGACAGAAGGATACATTGTTTTAGCCACTCATTAAAGTTTGCACGAAACTAACGAAAATATTAATGAAAAATATCAGTGTGTGAACTGTGTAACAAGAGACAGTATGGGGCTTGGCTTGCAATATTGTATTACTTGTAATATAATAAGCGGGATATATATGGCGGAAAATGTTAATATGTAAAGAGGGAAAAGGAAAGGTTCATGTTTTCGTCTGTTGGCAGAAATGTTTTATTCATTACAACCAAGAATGTGAGCTATTTGAGAAATAGACAGGAGATAGGATTGCTTGAGCAACAGAGTGACAAAGTGGAGATTATCGGCTTTGATTTTAAAAGCTATCCTGCCCGGCTGCTTGCCGTATATTTTTCTTTGCTTTTCAAAAACATGAGAGTATTCGATACGGTTTTTATCGGCTTTTCTCCCCAGCTCATCTTACCCTTTTGGGGCTGGAAATTCAGAAAGCAAAACATTATCATAGATTTTTTTATCTCAACTTATGATACGTTCGTTTTTGACAGAAAAAAGTTTACGAAAAACAGTTTGTGCGGCAGGCTTTTAAAGAACCTTGATTGTAAGACCATAAGAAAAGCCGACCTGGTTATTGCCGATACGAATTGTCATGGACAATACTTTGTAAAAGAATTCGGATTAAGTGAAGAAAAATTAAGAGTTTTATACCTTCAGGCCGACACAGATATTTATTATCCCAGGAAACAGATAAAACCACAGAGAATGGAAGGAAAGTATGTCGTTTTATATTTTGGCAGCGCACTTCCGCTTCAAGGCGTTCCTGTTATCTTAGAAGCTATTGAACTTATGAAGCACGACAAAGAAATATATTTTATTATGATTGGGCCAATTGATGGTAAATTCCAAAAACCTTTCGGTAAAAATATCGAATACCATGAATGGCTGCCTCAGGAAGAACTTGCAGAATATATAAGTTATTCGGATTTATGTCTGGCAGGGCATTTTAATGCTGAAATTGACAAAGCAAAAAGAACAATTCCCGGAAAAGCCTATATATATCGGGCAATGGATAAACCAATCATTTTAGGAGATAATCCTGCAAACAAAGAGCTGTATAAGAATGAGGATGAGGGCATCTATTATGTTGAAATGGGAAGTCCGAAGGCTTTGGTAGACAGGATTATAGAGATAAAGGAGTCAGCGTGGTAGATAAAATAAAAAGATTGGCAGTCAAGTCGAAAATATGCTATTACCTAATCTGTATTGCTTTTGAATTATATGGCAAACTGGTTTCTTTATTATGTCTTGTAATGAGAATTTTCCCCATACAGAAAAATAAAATTGTTTGCTGCAATATGAAGGGAAAGCGATATGGCGATAATCCCAAATATATTGTGGACGAGATACTCAAACAGAATCTGGACTACGAAATTGTCTGGCTTATGAAAGATGAATATGATGTAGAGCTGCCAGGGGAAGTTCGAAAAGGGAAATACAATCTGCTTTCTATAATCTATGAGCTGGCAACCGCCGGATTCTGGATTGACAGCAATACCAAACATGTGGGAATGCTAAAGCGTAAGAATCAGTATTATATTCAGACATGGCATGGAAGCTATGGCTTGAAAAAAGTTTACGGAGATATACCGGATAAAATTGACTACTTTGACAAAAGAAGCGTACAGTACAATTCAAAGATACAGGATCTGGTCGTATCTAACAGCAAGTTCTACACCGATATCTTTCGGAGGGCATTTTGGTATAAGGGGGAAATTTTGGAGTGTGGAAGTCCCAGAAATGATATTTTTTATGAAAATGCCGAAATTTATGTGCAACAAGTTAGGGAATATTTTAATTTAAAAGAGCAGAAGCTTGTTTTATATGCGCCAACCTATCGCAATGATTTTCGTACTGCGGATATGCATATGGATTTTGAAAGACTTCGAAGCTGTCTGCAGAAACGATTTGGCGGAGACTGGGTGGTTTTAGTACGTTTGCATCCTCACAATATGGTGGATGCGGAAAAATTTATACATTATACAGATACTATCATAAATGCAACGGATTATAATGTTATGCAGGAACTGTTGGCAGCAAGTGATATTTTGATTTCCGATTATTCAAGCTGTATTTTGGATTTTGTTACCAGAGGCAAGACCTGTTTTCTGTTTGCGACGGATGTGGCAAAATACAAGGATGAAAGAGACCTGTATTTTGATATGCATAAACTTCCATTTCCACTGGCTGAAAATAATGATGAACTGGAACATAATATATTAACCTTCGATGAGGAACAATACCAAATTAAATTAAAACAATTATTTGAACAGGTAGGTTTATGCGATAACGGTAATGCCTGTAAACAAGTCGTGAAATGGATAGTGGAGCACACATAGGATGCAGAAGCAAAATGTAAACAGAGAGAATACGTATTGAGACAGAGCAGATTGAGTATTGGAGGTGTATTGTGAATATTGCAGTTATTTTTGCGGGCGGCAGTGGTCAGAGGATGAATACTACAAGCAGACCTAAGCAATTTTTAGAGATGCACAAAAAACCTATTATTATTTATACATTGGAGATATTTGAAAATCACCCTGAAATTGATGCTATTGTGGTGGCCTGTATAGAAGAATGGATACCATATTTAAAAGAGCTGCTATATAAATTCAGGATAAATAAAGTAAAAAAAATTGTTCCCGGGGGTGATACCGGACAGATGTCGATATTCAATGGCTTAGTGGCTGCAAAAGAAGTTGCCGGTGATGAAAAGAGCGTTGCCCTGATTCATGACGGCGTAAGACCATTGATAAATTCACAGGTTATTACAGATAACATAACAAATGTTATCAAACGCGGTTCCGCAATTACAAGTGCAAAAGTAACCGAGACGATAATGGTGGTAGAGGATTCCGGTTCGATTGATCTTATAGCAGACAGGGCCCATTCCAGGGTGGCAAAAGCGCCGCAAAGTTTCTGGCTGGATGATATACTTAAGATACATTACAAGGCTCAGGAAGACAATTTATTTGATTCAATTGATTCATGTACGCTAATGAAAATGTACGATTATCCGTTGAGTTGGATAGATGGACCATATGACAATATCAAGATAACAACTCCGGAAGATTTTTATACAATGAGGGCATTATTGGACGCACAGGAAAATGCTCAAATATATATCGATTAAGACGAACTACGTTTGTCTGTAAGTCCAAAAGTGGGAGATAAAAAATGAGTACCCTTGATGGCAGTAAGATTCTAGAGGAAGACCAATGCAATATTGCGACAGCAGCAGCTGTTGATTGGCAAAAACTTCATAACAGCACAATACTGATTACAGGAGCGACAGGCTTAATCGGAGCAACTTTGGTCAGAGGACTTATGGCCTATAATGATATGAATGCGGGCAATATTCAGGTGATAGCCCTGATAAGAAATAAGGAAAAGGCCAACGCGCTCTTTGAAAAATATATTGCAAAAGGCTGGGTTAAACTTATTGTTGGCGATATAATGCAGGAAATCGTTACTGATGAAAGTGTGGATTATATCATTCATGGAGCAAGTGAAACGTCTTCAAAAGCATTTGTCGAAAAACCGGTAGAAACTATACTTACAGCAGTAGAAGGTTCTAAAAATCTTCTGGAACTGGCTCATAAAAATCAGGTAAAAAGTATGGTTTATATGTCCAGTATGGAAGTCTATGGCACGCCGAATGATTCAGAACCATTGACTGAAGATAAAATGGGATACCTGAATCCTATGGCAGTGAGAAGTTCTTATTCCGAGAGTAAAAGGATGGTAGAAAATTTATGTGTGGCTTATGCATCGGAATACCATGTTCCGGTAAAAATCCTTCGTTTAACACAGACCTTTGGTCCGGGTGTATTGTTAGATGACGGAAGGGTCTTTGCTGAATTTGCAAGATGCGCAACGCATGGCAAAGATATCTGCCTCCAGACCCAGGGAAAAACAAAGAGAATGTACTTATATACGGCAGATGCTGTTGTTGCACTTTTAACAGTCTTAACTAAGGGAAAGAATGGAGAAGCATACAATGCCGCAAATTCTGAGACCTTTTGCTCAATTCGGGAAATGGCGGAAATGGTGGCAGCAGAGTTTGGAAAAGGAAACTGTCAGGTCAGAATTGCAATTCCGGACACACCAAATACAAGCTATAATCCGACAAGTGAAATATTTATGGATATGTCGAAAATTGAGAAACTCGGCTGGAAAGCAGAGAAAGGTCTGCGTGAGATGTATGAGAGGATGATATATGAAAGAACATTTGGACTATAAAGAATGTATCGCTATATGTATACGCAAGGCAATACGATTAGCTGTTCATATTTTATGGATTTTTCCAATTAAGAAAAATCGGATCATGTTCCAGAGTCATGACAAGGGGCAGGGCTATAATTGCAGTCCTAAATATATATGCGAATATTTGAAGAAGACTTATCCGGATAAATATGAATATATTTGGGCATTTAGTGAACCTGATAAATTCAGGAACATTCCCGGAATTATTCCCGTAAGGCTGTATTCAATAAAATGGTTATATTATTGTATGACATCGCATATCATAGTATCTAATGTTGCCCTGCCTGTTTTTATACCTAAGCGTAATAAGCAGTTTATGGTTGAGACATGGCATGGACATGCCTATAAAAAACTGGGATTATCTGTCAGCGGAGTCAGCAAGAGACGGAAATGGAGCCGCAGGATTGCAGCAGAGAGTATTGATTTGTTTTTAAACAGCAGTGAGGATTTTAAAAGAACAGTAATTGATGACAGTTTCCGATATAAAGGAGAAGTGTTGGATTGTGGTATGCCAAGAAATGATATACTGTTAAATCAGGAATTAAGGGAAGCGGCCGCAAAGGAAGTGCGCAGAGAATTTGAGCTGGCAGAGTATGTAGTGTTGTTTGCTCCCACATTTCGTAAGGACGGTAAAGGTGAGAGCTGCAAGAATCTAATGC
The DNA here is from genome assembly GCA_022510545.1 of Lachnospiraceae bacterium. Lineage (GTDB taxonomy): Bacteria > Bacillota > Clostridia > Lachnospirales > Lachnospiraceae > UBA3282. Next base: position 51,434 of record JAFLTG010000003.1, read on the forward strand.
CATATGAAGATGTCATTAAAGCACTTAAAGAACGGACAGGGAAATCCGTTTCATTTTTGGTTAGATCCCATCACTGGGACAGGGGAATGGAAATTAAGGGAGCGAATATTATTGATGTCTCGGACTATCCGGATATACAGGAACTTTACTGTGCATCAGATATGCTGATTACGGATTACAGCTCCTGTATGTGGGACTTTGCCCTGCTGTCACGACCTTGTCTGTTGTATGTACCGGATTGGGAACAATATAAGAATGAAGACAGAGGATTTTATTTTCCGTTAGAGGATTGGCCGGGAATTATCTGCCATAACAAAGAAGAAATGATTGAAGCAATTAAGACATTGGATGAAGATAAGTGTGCTCAGATTGCGAAAAGGCATCTTGATAATAGCGGTTCCTGCGAAAGTGGGTTAGCAACAGAGCAGGTATGTGAAAGGATTGTGCAATATATAGATAACTAATTGCTGGCTATATGCACATTAATAGCTGAGGAGGAAATTCATAAGCATGAAACGTGTAATAACATATGGAACATTTGATCTTTTGCATTACGGACATATTAATTTGTTCAGGAGAGCGAAAGCTTTAGGGGATTATCTGGTAGTGGCGCTTTCTACTGATGAGTTTAACTGGAACGAAAAGCATAAAAAATGCTACTTTTCATATGAGCAGCGCAAGATGCTTGTAGAATCGATTCGATATGTGGATTTGGTTATTCCTGAGAATAACTGGGAACAGAAACGGAAGGATGTGCATGAGTATCATATTGACACATTTGTTATGGGTGAAGACTGGAAAGGTAAATTTGATTTTTTAGAAGAAGAAGGTGTAGAAGTGGTATATTTACCCAGAACACCGGAGATCAGTTCTTCTCAAATTAAAAACGATTTAAATCAGACGGATGATAGCATAATTTGAAATTATTAATAATATGTGATAAAGTTATTTATAACTTTATTTAGGGAGAGAATTTTGGCGTAAGGTATAAGATGAGTTTTAAAAATAGTAAAATAATCAAAATATGGTCAGACTTGTCTATTGAAGTAAGAGCTTCTTTAGCCATCATGGTTGCAAATTTTTTTCAGTCGGGAATGAAACTACTGTTTATACCGGTTTATACAAGACTGTTGTCTACCACCGAATATGGTGTAATCACAGTTTTTGAGTCTATTCAGAATACACTTGGAACCATAACAATGATGACCTTATGGGCAAGCGTATATAACAGGGGAATGCAGGAGTTTAAAACTGACAGAAACAGGTTTACTGCATCTCTTTTATTTTTGGGAAATATTTTTACTGTAACAGTAGGATTGGTTTTTCTTTTCTTTCATAATCAGATTATTCCCTATTTCAGTCTCACAAACATCTTGTGGGTTACTATGTTTGCAAATTTCATATTTATGCCTGCATATAATTTCTGGATTGCCAGACAAAAGTTTGAATACAATTATCAGAAGATGCTGGCAATGACTGTAGTAGTCAATGTACTTTCTCCTATTTTTGCGGTTGCATTGATCTTAAGTCCTTTTCCGGACAAGTCTGCTGCCAAGATATTAGGATCGGAAATCATATTAATGGCGGCATATATCCCGATTTTCATATCTGTATTCAAAAACAGCGATTGGAAGATTAAAGGCTCATATTTAAAGTATGGGTTGAAATTTAATGTTCCTTTGATACCACATTATGCATCCCAGCAGATTCTCTCAAGCTGTGATAGAATTATGATTTCCTATATGATTGATGAAGCAAGCGCGGGAATCTATGGTCTGTCATACCAGATTGCAACAGTGGTACATCTTGTATGGACATCTGTCAATGCTGTGCTTATTCCATGGACATTCAATAAAATAGAAGAAGATAAAATTGAAGCTATCAGACGGCAGACCAGAAATCTGATAATCATACATTCAGCAATATGTGTGGGAATTATGTTTGTTGCACCTGAGGTTGTCAGGATTTTTGCACCTTCCGGTTACTATGAGGGAATCTATATTATAGCGCCGGTAATAGGAGGAGAATTCTTTATTGCGCTTTTCAACTTATTTGCTAATGTGGAATTTTATTATAAGAAGACTCTCTATGTAATGATGGCAAGTACGATAGCGGCGGTATTAAATATTATCTTAAATGCCGTATTTATTCCGGTCTTCGGCTATCAGGCAGCGGCATATACGACATTAGTATGTTATTGTATTTATGCATTGATGCATGCTATTAATCTTGTGAGATTGAAGGCAGCTCATTATTATGATATGAAAACAATTGCAAAGCTGTCTTTGGCAATGATATTAGTAAGTCTTATTATAGCGCATACTTATGACGGTTTCCTGATAAGATATTCGCTGCTTGCGGTAATTATCTTGATTGTTTTCATAAAGCGTAATATTATAATAGAAGCACTACTTACTTTGAAGAAAAAAGGTTAGTGAAATAATTGGAAAGGCTAATATACAATGCAGCAGGATAAACTTCTTGAAATCGTATTGATTATTACGACAGCATTTGGAATAACTAAATTCAGAATAAAAAGTACAGACGATAAAACTGGAAACGTTTGGATACATAGTATTAAGAAAATTGCGTTGATAGTATTCTATACCTTTTATCTTGGAATTACAGAATATTCAGCCCGAAATATTACATATTATCTCCGGGATGCTTTTCATGAGGGTGCCAATCATTTTATATGGGTATATTGTTTGGTGGGAGCATTAATCTGGTTTCCGCGGTATATAAATAACGGAGAGAAAAGCAGCAAAAGGAATTGGCCGACAGTTATTATAACTGAGGTAATGAAACATATAACATTTACTATAATAACAATACTGGCATTCTGTACTCAGGAGTTAGAACGACTTCGTATATCGACTATTGGTACAGGTATTATGGTGTTGGTGATATATGCGGCAACTCGGGTAATAAGATATTATTATCATGAAAAAGAAAAGTCACTTAATTTACAGACCATTTTCTGGCTGTACTGTATTGCCTGCATCTACTGGTTTCTGGGGGTTCGTGTGTTTGATCCGAGTTCAAGTGATATGCTGCCTTATGTGCCGGTCAGCATATTGACTTCTTTTGTGCCCCTGATTGTAATATTATTTGTTACTGCTGACTGGAATATAACCGTTCATATATGTACGGTGCTCAACTTCATCTGGACTATGGCACATTATTTTGTTTATCAGTTCAGGGGATCCGTCTTGATACCCGGAGACATATTTGCAATCGGAACAGCGGCGACTGTAGCGGGAAACTACAAGTACAGTATGGATACCGATATATGGTGGCTTTGTATGGGCTCGATACTTCTTATGATGTTTTCGGGAAGCATATATAAATATAGAGTTGGCAGTAAAAAGGCAGCATTTAGGATAATCGGTACTACGGTCAGCTGTGTAGCAATTTTGTTATGGTATAACAGTGATTTTATAACCAATATGAATCTGCCGTATTATAGCGGATGGTTTCAGCAACGTATGTATAATTCTGTAGGATACACTATGGGATTTGTAGAAGTTATGAAAAACAGCAGGGTGACCGAGCCGGATAATTATAGTGATGAATATGTAAAAGAATTGGCAATGGAATATGCCGACGAATCATCGGATGTAAGTGATATAAAACCGGATATAATAGTTATCATGAATGAAACATATGCCGATCTTTCTGATTTGAGCAGGCTTGATACCAATATAGATTGTATGGAATATTATCATTCATTTGAAACTTCAGGTAATACCGCGGTAGGGAGAACTCTGGTATCGACTATGGGTGGAGGAACCGCAAAGAGTGAATATGAGTTTCTGACAGGAAACTCCCAAGAATACCTTCCGACGGAAACGGCATATACAAACCACATATTTAAAGATATTAATACAATAGTGTCTACACTTAAATCTCAAGGTTATCATACTTTGGCGACGCATCCTAATGTCGGAGGTAATTGGAGACGAAACAGCGTATATAAATTTATGCAATTTGATGATGTGAAGTTTATTGAAGATTATGAAAATCCGGAACTTATGCGTGGAAATGTTACGGATTCGGAAGTGTACAGGAGTGTATTATCATGGATTGAAAACCGTGAAGCGCCACAGTTTGTTTTTGCCGTTACAATGCAGAATCATAGTCCATATGACGTTGAGGACTTAAGGGAGGGAGAAGAATTACCTGTAATAAGAAACGGCGTAGATGAGCCGGATGAATTAGATGAATATTTATCACTGATATATGAATCTGACAAGGCTCTTAAAGAATTGATAGAAACAGTTGATAAACGGGAGAAACCAACGGTCATAGTCATGTTTGGAGACCATTTTCCGGCACTGGAAAGCAGGTTGATGAAAATGGTAGCATATGATGGAACGGAAACCGGTCTGGCACAAGAGCAGATAAAGTATTCCACCCCATATATAGTACATGCTAATTATGATGTTGATATGAGTGGGATTCCACCATATATGAGTCTTAATTATTTGGGCTCGTTTGTTCTAAAATCCTGTAATCTTAAAATGACTACTTATAATAACTATTTGCTTAAAATGCAGGAAATTATTCCCGCTATGAATTTTATGGGGTTAATGACGACAGATGGTATATGGTATTCATTTGATGAAGAATTACCGGGGAAATATGCTGATAAAATCGATGAATATAATATTATACAGTATAATTATAGATTTGGAAGCTGCATCGAACAAATGTTTGAAATAGATGAAGAGTAACATATGCTAAAACGGGCTGGTAGTCTGGACAAAGATAAAAATTATATGATAGAATTCAGTCAGAGCAGATGTTGGGCATAAGATAAAAGAGGTGAAATACTTGTTAAAAGAAATTCTTATACTATTTGTGCCGGGGGCGGTCGGTGTAATATTATATAGATATCTGGAGAAGATAAAGTGGAGCATTTGGTCTTATATTGAGAATTATTCGCTATTTGTGCTGCTTATATATTTTCTGGCCCGCACGATATTTTATCTGAGCGGATTGCAGGAGTTTTCAATACGTGAACTTGACTTGGCTGTCCAACTAAAATTTGGAATTCTAAGTATGGTATTGGCGGCAGCACTGGCATTTATTTTTCATTATAGAAAAGTAATCTGGACATATATGTTCAAATGGAGGAAAAGGCATGAAGCTGATAATACAAATTCCATGTTATAATGAGGCAGAAACGCTGGAAGTGGCACTTAATGACCTGCCTAAGCACATTGATGGAGTAGATGAAATAGAATATTTGATCATCAATGACGGAAGCAAGGATAATACTGTCCAGGTTGCAAAAGACTGGGGTGTACATCATATTGTTAATTTCAGATGCAATAAAGGACTTGCCAAAGGGTTTATGGCGGGTTTGGATGCCTGCCTTGAAGCAGGTGCAGATATAATAGTCAATACTGATGCCGATAACCAGTATTGTGGAGAAGATATTGAGAAATTGATAACTCCGATTTTAAAAGAAGAGGCTGATATTGTAATCGGAGAGCGTCCTATTGACAGTATAGAGCATTTTTCTTTTATCAAGAAGAAACTTCAGCATTTGGGAAGCTGGGTGGTAAGAAAGGCTTCCAAAACCGACATACCTGATGCCCCCAGTGGTTTCCGTGCATTCAGCAGGGATGCGGCGATGCATATTAATGTGGTGAATGATTATACCTATACTCTGGAGACTATTGTACAGGCCGGAAGGAACCGGATGGCGATTACAAGCGTTCCGATAAGAACCAATCCGGAACTGAGAAAGTCACGCCTATTTCATAGCATGTGGGGATATGTAAAAAAATCCGTTCTTACTATTCTTCGTGCCTTTATGTGGTACAAGCCTCTATATTGTTTTAGCATTGTTGCAACGATACCAACGATTATTGGTTTGGGAGTGGCTATACGTTTCCTGGTATTTTATTTTAGCGGAAGAGGAAACGGGCATATACAGTCTTTAATATTGGCGTGCACATTGCTTATCATCGGATTTATTACATTTGTGATTGGTTTGCTGGCGGATGTTATTGCAGCTAATCGAAAAATTCTTGAAGATACTCAATATCAGATTAGGAAATTGAGATATGATAAGAGAAAGTGAATACGGTAAATGGTAAATCTATTTATTGCAATACCTGCGCTTATTACGTCAATTGTATTAGCAGGCATAAGGATGAAAGATAAAAAAACATATATAAAACTTCTGACTGTAGCATTCTATACGCTGTTCTTTTTTGCTGCCTATTATTTTGCCCGCAGTTCTACCATATTCTTGCGTGGAGAATTTAGATTCAAACCCAATCTGATCATATGGTTCTGCCTTCTGGCAGGTTCAATTATATATTTTCCTGAATTCGGTAAGGAAGATTTAAATAAGGTTTTATCAAATAAGTATGACTTAAATCATGATTTGTTTAGTTTAGAGAATCTGTATTTTGCTCTTAAAGAGATAGGACGGCTTATCCTGTTTATGATTCTGAGCGTACTGGCATTCTGTACACAGGAACTTGAAAGACTGCATATGAATTTTTTGGAAGCAGGGATGTTGGTCATTATACTTTGTCTGGCAGCAGCTTTTCTAAGATACAGATTCAAGGGCAAAGAGCGTACTCTGGATATCCGGGATATTATCATCTTATTCCTGATTGCCGGAATATATTATTATTTTGGTTTTGCTATTAATTATAGAAATATTGCTAATCCGGCGGGATATGTATTTCATAATGTCGTAATTTTATTTATTGTCTTGCTTTTAGTTTTGTTTATCACTGCTAATCTTAATATTACGGTAATCATCGGAGCGATAATAAATCCTATATGGGCGCTGATACACTATTTTGTTTATCAGTTCCGTGGTTCGATTTTCATACCGAATGATATTCGATCACTGGGGACAGCCGTAACAGTGGCAGACCGGTATGAGTATTTTATCAATAGCGACATATGGAGAATGTGCACTTTTTCGTTTGTTATTATACTGTTTGCTGTTAATTATAAAAAGGTATATGTAATGCAGAAAAGAAAGGTTTTTTCCATTACAGGTACGGTGGTTTTATCTCTGCTCATTATTATAGTGTACAATATTAACTTTATTAAACTGTTTAATCTGCCATATGCCCATTATAAACAGGATGAATGGTATGATGGTGTGGGATATACATTGGGCTTTATAGAGGTTATGAAAAAGAATAAGGTAAAAGCGCCGGATAACTATAACGAAGATACTATAAGGGAGTTGGCTTTGAAGTATAGCAAGGATATGGATGGGTCCGATGTGGTACTTCCCAATATTATAGTTGTAATGAATGAGGCCTATGCTGATTTGGGTGACCTGGGAGAGATTGAGACCAATATTGACTATATGCCATACTATCATTCTCTTAAAACTACTTCAGATACGGCAGTGGGAAGGACACTGGTGTCGGTGCTGGGAGGAAATACCTGTCAGTCAGAGTATGAATTCCTGACAGGCAATTCGATTGAGTTTGCTCCTAATACTTTTCCGTATACATCGGAGATTAGCGGAGATATTTATTCTGTTGTAACAACATTAAAGAGTCAGGGTTATCATGCAATTGCCACCCATCCCAATGTGTCAACCAACTGGAAAAGAAATGTAGTTTATAAATATCTGCAGTTTGATGACCTGTATTTTATAGATGATTATGAAGATTCCGAGCACATAAGAGAGTTTGTTTCGGATAAGGCATTGTTTGATAAAATTTTAACATGGCTGGATAATTCACAGCCTCAGTTTGTTTTTGCAGTCTCTATGCAGAATCATGGAGGCTATATTGAAGATACCATAAGAGAGGGAGAACAGTTTCCCGTTGTAATAAAAGGTGAAACTGCTCCAGAAGGAATCGATGAATACCTTTCACTTATATATGAAACCGATAAGGCAATGGAAGAGTTCATAGAGCAGCTTGACATGTTAGAGAGACCAACTGTCTTTGTGATGTTCGGAGATCATTTCCCAATGATGACGGATGAGTTTCAGGAATATATCATGGATGAGGGTGACTGGCAAAGTGAGTTTGAAAAATCTCAGGTTCAATATGCCACACCATATATTGTACATGCCAATTATGATGTGGATCTTAGCAATATACCTGAATATATGAGTGTCAACTATCTTGCAACCGATATTTTAGATGCCTGCGGTTTGGATATGTCTCCATATAATAATTACTTATTGGAGATGCAGCAGGATATACCGGCGCTCAATGCATTTGGTTTTAAGACTAAGGATAATAACTGGTACAAATATTCTGATGAGTATCCGGCAGAATATGCAGAAAAGTTAACAGAGTATAATATTCTTCAATACAATTCTATATATAAGAATGCCATAGCAGATATGTTTGCCGTTGATTAACATATGTTATAGCAGCTTTAGTTCGTTATGTAGATGAAGAATATATAAAGAATGGATAAAGGCGGTATAAGAGTGAAGCCATTTCTTATAAAGTATTCCGGTATATGTAAAATTGCATTGTGCGTATTTCTGACTATGGGCTGTAACCTGTCTATAGATGGCCATTTTTGGCCTGATAACATACTTCCGTATGTATTTCTTGTATTAAATGGATTTGTGGTATTTAATATAGACCGGCAGAAGCTTTCAAGCCGGTTTTACCAGAAGAAAACCAGAGTATATGCTGGAATCTTATTAATATTCTGTATCCTGTTACAATCTGTAATACTGAGACTTTATTTGGCTGACACTACTGTCATATTTTTTAAAACAGTCGTTAAAGTTTTGATAGCAGGCATTTCAACAGCTGTTATATTGATTCTCTGTCAACTCAAGGCATATGAAGAAAAAAAGATTCCGGGTATTATGTTTGTTATTTTTAGTGTGCTCGAAATAATTTATTTTTATATGATAAGGCAGATAACCGACAGCTTCAGTATATATCCGCTTATACTGCTTATGCTGATCTACTTATCAGCGGACAATATCTGTCCTATAGAGAATATTGTGAATAAAGAAAGTATTATTAATAGAAAAAGCATAATGCTCAAAGAAAGCACAATAATAAAAATAGGTGCCGCATTGCTTGCGCTTTTTGAAACACTAGGATATCTTGCATTAATGTATATGGAATTTCAGTACGGTTTTTTGAAATGGCTGGGACTTACAGCTGTTGGTACGGTTGTATTTACTTTTATATTTTATTATGTGTTAAGCGCGATATTTGTGGTGCTTGATAATTTATTATTTGCAGCTGGAAGCATTTGTAGTACAGATAATACAGTAATAAACAGTAATGCAGATACGAAGCTGTACGCTAATTCAAAAAACACTTTGAATTATAAAGAAATGATTGTAATTTCGATAATTTCTATAGGCATAAGAATCCTCTATTGGCTGAATTGGTTCCCTGCGCTGCTTAGTAAAGATACCTATATACAGATGCAGCAGGCATTGGGTATTGTGGATTACAGTAATCACAATCCATGGCTGCACACTATTATTATTAAATACCTGATGTACTCAGGCAGGCTGATGTTTGGCAGTAATCAGGCAGGAGCAGCGGTTACGGCATTTGCATCTCTTTTATTTTCATCCCTTTTGATATTATTCATTCTTAAATATTATTATAATAAACTTCCACAGGGTGTATGGGTGCTTGCTGCAATCATATTTATACTCGATCCCATTCATTGCATATATTCCGTAACTATTTGGAAAGATGTACTGTTTGCATATGCGTTGCTTGCATTTTGCTTTGTACTTATGATGATGGAAGAGCAGATAAGGCAGCAGGAGAAGCCGCAATCTTATATGTGGGTAATATATGTTGTTGTAAGCTTTGTTTTTTGTTTTTCACGTACTAATGGTCTGTATGCATGGCTCTTTACGCTTCCGTTTCTGCTATGGCACTATAGGAAGATGTTAAAACCATGGATAATTTCAACTTTGGTATGCCTGATATTGATTATCGGATATAAAGGATGGATGCTCCCTCATTTCCAGGTTAGCGAGCCGGATACTGTAGAGGCGTTATCGGTACCGCTTCAGCAAATTGCCTTTACTATACGAAATGATGGAAAATTTTCAGAATATGACATGAGTGTCATAAATAATATTGTTGATATGGAAGCTATAGGGAAGCGTTACAATGCCCATATATCCGATCCGGTAAAGAATTATATAAGAAATTATGGATATCAGGAATACATTACACAGAATAAACTTGATTTTATTAAAATGTATATTTCGGTGGGAGTGAAAAATCCCACTGATTATATAGTGGCATTCTTAAATCAGTCAAGAGGATACTGGCACCATAAAATGTCAAATTATATATATTTCAGCGAAGGCGTACACTCGCTGGCAGCAGAGATTGGAATCTACAGAGCGCCTCTCTTTCCGGCAGACTTAAGTGCATTGGCAGACAAACTTATGGATAAATATTGTGATATCTGGCACACATTCTGGAGTCTTGCACTTAATACGTATGTGGTATGGATATTATTTGTGTACGCACTTGTCAGAAAGAGAGCCTGCTTCTATTTTTTGCCCGTTATAGGTGTGTTTATAACGCTTGTCATAGCTACTCCGGTAAATGATGAGTTTCGATATGCCTATGGAATATATATGGTGCTGCCACTACTGCTCATGAACATACTCAAGCAGCATGGAGTCGAAGGCAGCCGAAACATTGACAAAAAGTAGCATAAATTTTATAATATGGAAAATTGTAGTAACCTATTTTAATATGGAGGAGAAGGCTTTTTATGCAGGCATACATTGGAATTTTTGTGCTATGCGTTGTATCAGGAGCAATAGCTTGTGCAATTAATGTGGTGTGTAATAAAAATAAATTGCATATCTCTGATATAATAAAAACATTTGCATTTTACGTAATCGTTTTTTATACTGTTCTATCTTTATTTAAGGCTCTATTAGGTTATGGATTGGTAAATCTTGCAGCCTCATTTAATGACGTATCATGGAAGACTTATCTGCATTATTCATTACCGTTAATAGTTATAAGTGTAGTAATGCCGTTGCTGCTAAAGAAATTGTTGGGTGAAAAAGTGTCGGATTTTATCAACCTGACACTTTCCATTAATATTGGCATATATGCAGTTGTATATCTGATATTTGGGAAAAATAATAACCTGCTGACAGTATGTATTGAGGCTGTTAGTGTGGTTATGGCATTAATAATCGTATTTTGCTATAAGAAGGAAGTGCAGTATTGCACCGGGCAGAATGTCAAATCACGTTTGGCCATAGCAGTACCGGTGGTTTTGTTTTGGACAATAATGATGGTGCTGTTTCTTCCCAATGAATTGTATATTAGTAATGCTAATGAGATGATAATACCTTACAGAATCTTTAACCGGACGCTTATACTTGGAGCTATGGCATATTTTGTCATATATACGGTAGTTTTAGTATATTTTTTAAGCGAAAGGCAGTTTGCTTTGGTATGTGAGCTTATTTTTGCAATAACGGCTGCCGGATATCTTCAAAGAACGATATTAAACGGTAAAATAAATGTAATGGATGGAAGTAGACAGACATGGTCCGCATTGACTGTTGTAGTCAATGCGGTTATCTGGCTTGCAATAATAAGTGTTCTGATTGCTTTAAAATATATTATAAAAAGAAATGTTGATAAAGTTTACTCAATGATTTGTATATATCTTTCTGTTATACAGCTGGTTACATTGGGGTATATGGTATTTACAACCAAAATGCCGGATAGCGATGCAGAATTAATGTTGACGACAGACAAAAGATTTGAGTTAAATCCCGACCATAACGTAATTGTATTTATTCTTGACTGGTATGATGTGCAGATTATGGACAAGATTCTGGAAGACGATGCTGACTTTTTAGAGCCGCTTAATGACTTTACCTGGTATAAGAATGTGACAAGTTCATATGCATTTACTATGATGTCAATTCCTTATCTGTTGTCGGATGTAGAATGGCCGTATGAAATGAATGAGAAAGAATACAGGGACTATGCATTTCAGGGTGAAGCACTAATAAAGGATATTGCCGCTAAGAATTATGATGTGGGAATTTATACAAATAAAAGCCTTGTGTCTGAGTCTGTTGCGGATATTGTGACTAATTATTCCGATCTGAAAACTCATGGCTGGGATTATTATGGTATGTTTAATCAGATGGTCAAGTGTTCTAAATATGATACTTATCCCTTTGCGCTAAAAAATGAATTTTGGTATACAAGCGGTCAGATATCATCAGGCTTTCATGATACAAGCGTCCACAGCATAGCAAATGACCAGCCGTTTTATGAAGAACTTATTGGTGACGGCATTCAGGTCAGGAATATTGATAAGTATGACGGAACATTCAGATTCTACCATTTGCTTGGTGCACATCCGCCCTATGAAACCGATATGCTTTCACAAGGGAAATGGTGTATAAGCATTATATATGAATTTATAGAGCAATTAAAGGCTGAAGGTCTCTATGATGAAGCCGCAATAATCATTACTGCAGACCACGGACAAAATTATATTGCGCCGGGTTATGAAGATCAGTTATTGGAGCTGGGTCTGGATTATACATCAAGCCCGATTCTGTTTGTTAAAAATTCATATCAGACGAATGAGGATGGTATGAATATTTCTATGGCACCGGTATCACATGCTCAGCTGGCTGCCACTATTATGCAGGCTGTTTGCGGTGATTCTTTAGGGTATGGCGAGACAATTAAAGATATTGAGGAAGACAGACAGTGTAAAAGAGAGTTTATTATGTGGAGAAGCAGCGATGTGCCTTATATTAAATACGAGATAGACGGCTATGTCGGAGATTGGAATAATTGGAGTGTAGTAACGGAAAATGAATAAAAAGTTGGCAAATATTGAATTACTCAGGGTAATATCCATGTTTATGGTTGTTATGATACATCTGATGACCAAGACTTCCGTATTGACTGAGATGAAATTAAATCAGCCTGTCTATTATGTTTCATGGTTTTTATATGGTCTATGTATGACAGGCGTTAATTGCTATGTAATAATCAGCGGTTATTTTGGAGTTGAATCAAAATTCCGCTTGGAGAAGCTGCTTCGTTTATATATTCAAGTATTGTTCTATTCAATTGTGATAGCCATTATAGCGCATACCCTCGGATTGGATTTAGTCAGTGGTTTGACAGGTATGCTGCTGCCAATTACACGCAGCGAATATTGGTTTGTTACTGTTTATTTAGGTATGTATTGTATTATGCCGTATCTTAATTTTGCGGCACAGAAAATGGATGAAAAGCAGTTGAAGCAGATGCTTCTTGTTTTGGCTGTTTTATTTAGTGTTATTCCCACATTCTTACATTCAAGCGGCTGGCTGGGTGATGGTGGGGCATACGGCATTGCGTGGTTTTCCTTTCTTTATTTTATTGGAGCCTATATCAGACGTTTTTATAACAGTAGAGAGAAAAAAATCGGACTATATTATTTGGCAGCCATATTGATTATACCCATAAGTAAATATATAATACTTTTTGCAGGCAGTCATCTTAACTTTGTCAGCAGTGAAACTATTGTTAAGGCATCGGAGATTTTATATAGTTTCAATTCACTGCCGGCATTATGCGCGTCAGTATTACTGTTTGTTTTCTTTGTTAATGTAAAAATTGAGAACGAAATTCTTGCTAAATCTATTAACTTTATAGGAAGACTGACATTTGGAATATATTTGATCCATAACAACAGAAACATATCTCATTATTTATGGGAGAAACTCCGTATAAATTATTGGCTTGTAGAGAGAGAAAACATACTTGCCATTATAGGTATATGGGCAGCGGTTTTTGTAGTGTGTGCCGCTGTTGAATGGATAAGACAATTGTTGTTTAAATTGCTTTGGATAGATAAGCTTATAGGGAAGACAGCTGATGTCCTGGCACTATCAAGAAGGGGTAATATATGAAGGCATTAATACTTAATTCCGGTATGGGCAGCCGAATGGGAGTTTTGACATCAGAACACCCTAAGTGTATGACAGAGATATCGTATAAAGATACAATATTGAGTCGCCAGTTAAATATGATTGCGGATTTTGGTATTACGGAGGTAATAATGACTACTGGGCTTTTTGATGATGTTCTTATCAATTATTGCCAGAGTCTGAATTTATCACTGAATATTACATTCGTAAAAAATCCTCTGTACAAAGATACGAATTATATATATTCCATTTATTGTGCAAGGGAATATCTGGATGACGACATTATACTCATGCATGGTGACCTTGTTTTTGAAAATGAGGTATTTGACCGTTTGATAAACAGTGAGCAAAGCTGCATGACGGTTTGCTCCACACAGGTCTTGGCAAGTAAGGATTTTAAAGCGGTAATTCATGACGGACATATTGTTAAAGTCGGAGTGGAATTTTTTAATGAGGCAATGAATGCACAGCCTCTTTATAGGCTTAAAAAAGATACATGGAAAGTATGGCTGGACAGTATAGTGAGATTTTGCGAGAACGATCAGGTGAAATGCTATGCGGAGAATGCCTTTAATGAAGTGTCGGATCAATGTAAGATATATCCGCTTGATGTAAGAGATTTGTTATGTGCTGAAATTGATGATCCAAATGACCTGGCAGCAGTTTCGGGTAAGCTAAAAGAAGTTGAGAATAAATTAGTATATATGTGTTTTTCTACTGATATGATTCATAGCGGGCATATATCGATTATTAAGAAGGCGGGGAGACTTGGCAGACTTATTATAGGATTGTTATCCGATGAGGCAGTGGCAAGCTATAAGAGATTTCCTCTTTTGCCTTTTTCCGAACGTAAGGTTATGTTTGAAAACATAGCAGGCGTTTACCGGGTGGTGGAACAGAATACATTGAGTTATAAAGCCAATCTTGAAAAATATAAACCTGATTATGTAGTGCATGGTGACGATTGGATTGAAGGATTTCAAAAGCCTGTTCGCGATGAAGTAGTATCTATTTTGGCTTCATACGGGGGTAAGCTGGTGGAGTATCCATATTCGAATGATCCTAAATATCAAGCTATTGAAAGCCGGGCACGGGCAGAGTTGTCATTGCCGGATATGCGGCGTGCCAGATTAAAGAAGGCACTGGATATGAAAGGAACCATCACGGCAATGGAAGCTCATAGCGGAATTACAGGTCTGATTGTGGAGCAGACCGTATCATATAAAAATGGTGAGGCCCATCAGTTTGATGCAATGTGGATCAGCTCATTGTGTGATTCTACCGCGAAGGGAAAGCCGGATATTGAATTGGTTGATATGACTTCAAGATTCAGGACCATAGACGATATTATGGAAGTCACTACCAAACCAATTATATTTGACGGTGATACAGGCGGTTTGATGGAGCATTTTGTATATACTGTAAGAACCCTGGAACGTATGGGAGTTTCCATGGTTATCATAGAAGACAAAACAGGTCTTAAGAAAAACTCGCTGTTTGGTACAGAGGTTGAACAGACGCAGGAAAGTATTGAAAATTTCAGTGCTAAGATTGCAGCCGGAAAGAAGGCACAGAAGACTAAGGATTTCATGATTTGTGCACGAATTGAGAGTTTGATTTTAAAGCGCGGTATGGATGATGCGCTGGAAAGGGCATTTGCATTTTCTAAAGCGGGTGCGGATGCTATTATGATACACAGTCGTGAAAAAGAGCCTGATGAAATTTTTGAATTTGTGGATAAATTCAGAAAAGAAGATAAGGTGACACCTATTGTGGTTGTGCCGACATCTTTTAACAGCGTTACAGAAGAAGAATTTAAGGAGCGTGGCGTAAATATTATCATTTATGCCAATCAGCTCACGAGAGCAGGCTTTCCGGCAATGCAGAAAGCAGCCCTCACTATTTTGGATAATCACAGAGCCAAAGAGTGCGATGATATGTGTATGTCAATTAAGGATATTATTAATTTAATACCGGAAGAGATGTAATCAATGCGGGGATTTTGCCATGAGAGAGCAAATAATATTTCGGGCAGATAATAATTATCGTGATTTCGATAATTATATTACTAAAACCAAAGCAAACAAAATCTTATTAGTCTGCGGTAACTCTATATCATATTTGAGGATAAATAATTATTTTAAGGAACTGGAAGAACGTCCCGGTATTGAAATATTTAGGTTTAGTGAATTTGAGCCAAATCCGTCTTATGAATCCGTAGTAAAAGGTGTAAACCTTTTTAAAAATACGGGTTGTGATTTAATCATTGCTGCAGGTGGAGGCAGCGCCATGGATGTTGCCAAATGCATCAAACTGTTTGCTCACATGGATGATGGGCAAAATTATCTTAAACAGGAAATTGTTCCTAATAATATAAGATTGTTTGCGATACCTACTACAGCGGGAACAGGGAGTGAGGCTACCCGCTATGCCGTAATTTATTATAATGGCGAAAAACAGTCAGTATCTGACTATAGCTGTATTCCGGAGGCTATAGTGATGGATGCGTCAGTTTTAGAAACCCTGCCGGTATATCAAAAAAAAGCCACTATGCTTGATGCGCTGTGTCATGCACTGGAATCCTTCTGGTCGGTAAATTCAACACCGGAAAGCCGGGATTATTCAAAAGAAGCTATTGGCCTGATTCTTGATAACGCCAGAGCCTATCTTATCAATGATGAAACAGGAAATGCCAATATGCTTAAGGCATCATATATTGCAGGTAAGGCTATAAATATAACACAGACTACTGCAGGACATGCTATGTGTTATAAGCTTACGACAATGTACGGACTGGCACATGGACATGCCTGTGCATTATGTGTAGCCAAATTATGGCCGTTTATGCTGAATAATATAGATAAGTGCATTGACCCGAGGGGTCAACAATATCTTCGGGAGATGTTTGAGCAGCTTGCAGGATTGATGAATTGCAAGACCGGGATAGAGGCAGCAGAGTACTATCAAAATTTTGTAAATGAGCTGGGACTTGAAATTCCTACAGTTAATTCACAGGCAGATTATGCAGTTTTAAAAGATTCAGTTAATCCGACCCGTATGAAAAATAATCCGGTTGAATTGACAGGGGAAGATATAGATAAACTCTATCACGAAATTTTGCGGTAGATATTATAGATTGAAATTGGAGTATTAAAATGACGGTAGAAAAACTTGTAGAGATTATAGGTGCGGATTTTTATACGGGTGTACCTGATTCGCAGCTTAAGGCATTGTGCAATTATCTTATGCATGTATATGGGATTGATTCCAAGCATCATATAATAGCAGCGAATGAGGGGAACTGCGCGGCGCTGGCAGCAGGCTATCATCTTGCAACAGGCAAGGTGCCTGTAGTGTATATGCAAAACAGCGGAGAGGGCAATATAATTAATCCGGCAGCCTCTCTTTTAAACGATAAGGTATATGCCATTCCGGTTATCTATATTATAGGTTGGAGAGGAGAACCGGGAGTGCATGATGAGCCTCAGCATATTTATCAGGGTGAAGTTACCATAAAACTCTTAGAGGATATGGACATAAAATCCTTTGTTATTGAGAAAGATACTACTGAGGATGAACTTAGAAAAGTAATGGAAGATTTTAAAGTCCTTTTAGCTCAGGGGAAAAATGTTGCCTTCGTTGTTAAGAAAGGTGCACTGTCTTATGATGGTAAGGTTGAATACAAGAATGAGTATACGATGATTCGTGAAGAAATCATACAGCACATAGTACGCATTTCTGGCGAAGATCCAATAATATCAACAACCGGTAAAGCCAGCAGAGAATTGTTTGAGACTCGCGAAGCTAATGGACAGGGGCACAAGTATGACTTCCTTACAGTGGGCTCAATGGGACATGCCTCTTCGATTGCTCTGGGAGTTGCGATTAATAAACCTCAGAAAAAAGTGTGGTGTCTTGATGGTGACGGAGCGGCACTTATGCATATGGGAGCTATGGCACTAGTGGGAACTAATGCACCTGAAAATATGATACATATAGTGATAAATAACAGCGCGCATGAAACTGTTGGAGGAATGCCTACCGTTGCCGGACAGATAGATTTAACAGCTGTTGCGGCAGCATGCGGCTATCCAAATGTAATATGTGTAGATAATTTTGATGATCTGGATAAAGAGTTGAAAGCCGCTAAACATAGAAATAGTTTAAGTTTTATTGAGGTTAAGTGCGGTCTGGGAGCAAGAGATGATTTGGGAAGACCGACAACAACACCGATTGAGAATAAAAACAATTTTATGCAATGCATAAGAGAATAGCATAGATAGGAATGTATTTATATGGAATATGTAGCTATAGTTTTTGGAATTATATTATCCATAAGTTATAGACTGGGAATGGGTAATTACATTTTGGCAATCGTAATATTCACTGCATTGTCCAAGGTCATACTGCTTCCGGTAAGTATATGGACGCAGAAAAACAGTATCAAAATGGTAAAAATCCAGCCCAAGCTTAATATGATTAAGGTCAAATATTTTGGAGACCGGGATAGGATTGCAGATGAGACCACTGCTTTATATAAGCAGGAAAAATATAATCCCTTTGCGGGAATTTTCCCTATGATTATACAAATCGTTATCCTGTTGGGTATTATTGAGGTTGTCCGTCATCCTGAATATGCAGACCTTAGTGAAAGTCAGATGATAGCAGGTCAGATACAGTTTTATCTGCAGCCCTATGCAGCAGGCGGCTTATATTGGCTTATGCCTTTGTTGGCCGGTGCCTCCGCATTAATATTGAGCCTTGCCCAGAATCGTATGAATCCGCTGCAAGCTGAGCAGACCGGCGCAGGCCAGTTTGGAACTGCCGCATTCTCCATCGGAATATCTCTGGTGCTTGGGATATTCGTACCGGCAGGAGTGGGGCTTTATTGGATTTGCAGTAATTTATTGACTATATTACAGCAATTTATTCTTAATCATATTATTAATCCGCATAAATACATTGACCATGAAGCATTAGAGGAAAGCCGTAAGCAGCTTAATGAGCTTCAAAACATCGGCACCGGTACTGGCAAAAAAGGGAGAAATCCTTATGCGGCAAAGGAAAGAGCGGATTATAAACGCTTTTTTAGTGTCGCAAATAAGCACATTGTCTTTTATTCTGAGAATAATGGATTTTATAAGTATTTTGAGCGGGTAATAGATTATTTATTAAAACATACCAATTTGACGATTCATTATGTTACAAGTGACCCGAATGACCATATTTTTGAAATGGAAAAGGAAAATAACAGGATTCGAGGCTATTATATAGGAGAAAAAAGGCTTATAACGCTTATGATGAAGATGGATGCGGATATGGTTGTTATGACAATGTCCGATTTGGATAACTATCATATAAAGCGCAGCTATGTTAAAAAGGATGTTGAATATGTTTATATGTTCCATTATCCGCTCAGTACTCATATGGTTCTGCATACCGGTGCATTAGACCATTATGATACGATTTTGTGTGTGGGTGAATTTCAGATTCCCGAAATCCGCAAGCAGGAAGAAATCTACCATCTGCCGGAGAAAAATCTGATACTTGCGGGTTATGGTCAATTGGAAAAACTTAAGGAACAATATGATTCTATGGAAATGGGGCATAGAAACAGGAAAAAAATATTAGTTGCCCCTTCCTGGCAGGAAGATAATATCCTTGATTCATGTATAGATGAACTACTTTCGGAGCTGCTTGGAAAGGGCGCGGATGTTGTGGTGCGGCCCCACCCGGAATATGTTAAGCGTTATGAAAAAAGAATGGATGCAATCGTTCAAAGATATAAAGATTATCAAGGAGACGATTTATATTTTGAGTTGGATTTTACAGCAAACACATCCATTTTTGATTCAGATGTAGTTATTACGGACTGGTCCGGTACAGCCTATGAATTTTCATTTGTTACAGGTAAACCTGCGGTATTTGTGGACACGAAGATGAAAGTCAACAATCCCAACTATGTAAAATTAGAAATAGAACCGCTCGAAATCGCATTGAGAGACCAGGTGGGTATCAGGTTGAAGCCTGATGATCTTCATGGTGCATATGATAAGATTGCAGAATTGTTGAATAATCAGGAAGAATATATTCATAAAAATATCGAGCTGCGCAACCGCTATATTTATAATTTCGGACACAGCGGCGAAGCCGGAGGAAAATATATTATTGACAGTTTGAAAAAAATGTCACAAAATAGAAAAGAAGCAGATAAATAGATTAATTTTTCCAAAAGATTTATTTTTTAACAGATTGAGAAGATAAGGTTAGTATATAGAGTTAGGAGGTATAAAATATGCTTTTATATATTGATCCATCGGTTACTACATTTGTAATTGAGGCTGTTGTAGGTATAGTTATAGCCGGAGGTGCGGTTATATCGGTAGCTTTTCGTAAAGCGAAGAAAAAAATCAATACAGCTTTGAATATTGATGAGAACAGCAAGAAAGAAGTAGAAGCTGAAATTGAAGAGATTGAGTAAATCAAAGTAATATAATAAGCAGCCTGCAGGCTGCTTATTATTATGGCCATGATAAGATTTTTCCTTTAATGGTAAAGTTTATTTTCTTAGTTCCGCCGTAATCGGTGCCGGTTCCTCTTATGGTTACGGAGGCCTTTCCTTTATTATAATTTCTGACATATGTGTCATTTTCTATCACGTAATCATTGTCTTCCCCGTAAACCAGTTCTTTTCCGTTTAAAGTTACTGTAATGTCATCTTTAGTCAAAGTTACGGCTTCGCCGTTATTATACTCCTTGGCAGCAACCGTGACTTTAGCCTTGGATATATC
Source organism: Lachnospiraceae bacterium (assembly GCA_022510545.1). GTDB lineage: Bacteria > Bacillota > Clostridia > Lachnospirales > Lachnospiraceae > UBA3282. Next base: position 72,164 of record JAFLTG010000003.1, read on the forward strand.
TGCGGCCGCAATATGGTAAACGGCTGACTTTGAGGCAGGGATAGTGCCGCCATCTGATGTTGCATCACTATTGCCTGTATTGGAGTTATCTCCTGCGTAAGCACCCTTGCCGGTTACAGTAACCCGTATAGCGGTTCCGACGCCCGGGATATCGTTTTCATTTACTTCATCACCGGCATTCCTTGTAAGACTCTCACCTTGCGCAGTGGTAATTTCTGTATCCTTTACATAGGTATAACGCAGGGTTTTCTCATAATCCTTTCCTGCCTGAAGCTTTTTGCCATTGGTGTCGGTAAGCACTACATTTGTTTTATAAATTCCCTTTTTGGCCTTGTATACGATATCTTTGGCAGTCATTGTTATTTTTGCGTTATTATCTGACATTTCACCATCGGTAATACGGAAGGTGCCGGATATCTTTCCTTTGAACAGTCCTTTTCCCGTAAGGGTAATCACAGGCAGTTTGTTTTCTGCAATGCCGGATGTTGTAATTGCATTATTATTTTTATACTTTACAGTATAATCTTTTCCGGAAACCAGTTTCGTTCCTTTATAGGAAAGTATGAGAGTAGGTTTGGCGCCGCCTTTTACATACGGAGTAATAATATCATTGAGGCTGCTTGCGGAGTGTAAATTCCCACTATCGTTTTCATCGGTATTTTCCGTGCAATAGCTTATGGTAATATCGGCTTCGTTAATCTGACCTAAGTCACAGGCGGTAATCTTGTAAGTGACCTTTTTGGTTCCGGTATATTTGTTGATACCTTTTATGATCATTGTTGCGGTGCCGGCTTTATTTATATTTTTGTATTCGATTATATAGTCTCCGGGAATGTTATTACTATCCGACGTGTCCAATGTGTCGGATGACCCTGGAGTGTCCGGTGTTTTTGGCGGCGCCGGTGTCAGGAGTTCTCCGTTTAAGGTAACGGATATATTATCCTGCATTACATCTGTTTCCAGACCGGTATAGGTTTTGGGAACAACTCCGGTTATTACAGCTTTGCTTATTGATGCTGCCGTAATCTTAAAATTAATGCTCTTACTTCCTATATAAGAGGTATCGTCATTATCTGCTGCAGTAATCGTTGCAGTGGCTGTGCCGGTTTTGAGATTATTTTTATACGTTACAACGTAATCTCCTGTAGCGCCACCATCGGTGCTTTCTGTAAGCGGTTTTTTCTTATAAGTGACGGTAAGTGGAGGTTCTATACCAATACCCTTTTCTTCATCTATTTTCTCAGGGTCATAGATCTGGTTGGGAATCTTCGTTATACTTACTTTACTTAACAATATTTTGTTAGATATCGTTTCATATACGGTAAGTGTGCCATGATATCCGCCGGTTCCGGTAACTATGATCGGATAAGTGCCTGCATTGCGATATGCACCCGTACCTGTCTGCGGATAAGTTATCTTATAATCTTTATTTTTAGAAAGCTTCTTGCCGTTACGGTATAGTACCGGACTGCCTTTAATCGTTTTACCGGTGTAGACAGCGGTTAGATTGTCTGCGGTAATATCGGTATCGGTAAGCGATTTTGTTACAATGTTGAAAGTGATTGATTGTGTACCTGTATAGTTACCTTTGCCCTTTACAATAATTGTGGGCGGTTTGGAAGAATCAACGGAAGCAGCATTCTTATTGTTTTTGTATGATACGGTATAATCACGGTTTAGCTCTAATGCCTTCGTATTATTATCTTTATTTATAATGTCGTCGTCAGATAGGATACTATCTTCAGGTAATAAGCTGTTTTCAAATAATACGCTGTCGTATACTAAGACTTCGGGTTTGATAGCACTGCCGGTATAGGTCTGGTCACCCACCGGAATTACGTAGAAACCGCTTCCGGCCTTTTTAATGCAGGGGTAGAGTATGGTTTCCTTTTGATGAATCTGCGTTCCGTAGTCAAAACGGCTGCCTGTTCCATCAATTCCGGTATACCACCCGATAAAAATCGAATCGTTTTCAAGATGAATATCGGAAATATCGGGAATCTGCTCCTGTGAGATTACATCTCCATATGCAGCCGAAATGGTTTTAAGTGCTGTTTTATTGTCAGCATCCATAAATGTCACGGTGCAGGCCTCCACCGTAATTCTATGGCTTGCGCTGTAACCTCCGATTGTTGCGGTAATATCTGCCGTTCCTGCAGCTATTCCGCGTACAGTACCTTTGGTTCGGGCAACAGTTGCGACACGCGTGTCAGAACTTGTCCATAGCATAGTAGTGTCGGATGTAGTATCCTTCGGGAAATATTCTGCAGAAAGGTTTATGCTCTGGCCTGCAAGTATCGTATTCGTGTTATTTTCAATGGAAAATTCTATTTTATAAACCGGAGCAATGACAGTCACCTTACACTGAGCGGTTTTGTTGCCTGCATTAGATGCCTTGGCGGTTATGGTTGTTTCACCTGCCCCGACAGCAGTGACTACTCCATCATTTACGGTTGCCACCTTTTTATTGGAGGAACTCCACACTATGGTTTTATCATCTGACGTATCTTCAGGATCATAGATTACCTGAAGTGTAGCAGAAGAAATATTGTATCGCCGTTCTTCCTCGCTTAAGTGTGAAGTATCTTCTACAATGGTATCAGGTCTTCGCAGGGTTATGCTTTCTTTATCCAGTGATATTCCAATAAGCGGATTTTCATTGGGCATATTGGTATATACGGGTATCTTAAATACAAATGCAGAGTTAAGGCTTTTGGCACCCTCATACATTTTTTTTGTTGAGGCAGATTCGCTGGCCGGAGCCTGAATATTCTGCATATACTGATGTTGGTACAGGCCATAGGGGGAGTTGGATTCAACATTAAATTTCTCCAGATAGATAGTATCCTGGCCTTTAAGTATATAGTTATTACCAATAGTGGCAGCACCGCCCTCTAATGATTTATACCTGCTGTTCCAACCCTGATTTTTGGCATAGGTTAATCCCTTTATTATTTTTTCCGTATCCGAGCCGCCGTTTACACCTACATTGAAATAGTTATAATAGCCCTCATACCCGGGATAGGTACCGGAAATTAAACCTGAATTTCCCTGGCCTTGCTCTAAATAGACGCGTGAAGCAAGATGTATGGGACTGAGTTTTCTTGCAGAGCCTATTTCATAGAATGCCTGTGCATATGTCCTTTTCTTGGTATCGTCCGAAAGAGTGCCTTTCATAAATGTAGAATTAAGAAAAGTCTGTATAGCATCAACAGTATGATAAGATGAATTAAAGGTAAGCTGTTCAAACTGAAAAATGTAAGTTTCTGTTAAAAAATTCCGAGGATCCATATAATAAGACACGGCATCCCTGTTAGCATAATACCAGCCGGATTCAGTCGGGCACGCCGCACCTACCCAACCTTTGGATGCATTGCTGTTTGTATTTTGAATCAGGCTTTTGTCTCCCATTTCGTTAGATACGGACGTTTCAAAATCAAGTTTCGTATTCATGGGTACAAAAGTCCAGTTTGGATGGGAGGATTTAAGCTGTGTCAAAGCATCCTGATATCCGGCAGGGAACTGTGCCACATCAGCATAAGTAGTGGAAAAAGTTTGTATGCCTCCAATGACAGCGTAGGATACTTGACCGCTATCCGCAAGTTTATACAGATATTCCTCATCCCATTTAAGCCAATCCTCATCTGAATACGCAAGATATCCGCGTTCTATATATCCTTCTGTTAAGCTGCCGTTTACCCAGAACTGTACATTATACCAAACCGCGTCCTGAGTTATGGTAACTCCAAGCAGATATACGGTGTGACCGCTCTCTAGGTCTGCAACAATATCACTTTCCGAATCGGCAAGACTGCGCACATGATAAACATCAGTTAAATAAACCAGTGCCATGACATCCTTGTTAGATACAATTTTTGCAAAGGCTGCCTCCGCAGTGGTATAAGCCTGTTGAATTGATGTAATAGCATATTCTGTATCTAATGTGTTGGTGGCCGCATCTTCAGATATACCTTCGTCTGCATTTTCTGAATCTTCGTCGGAGCCGGATCCTTCAGAAGGTTCGGTATTATCTAAATTCCCATTGCCCAGAGTTGTATCATTATCATTTTCCGAACCAGAAACACTGTCTTCGTTTGAATCCGTATTACTGTTATCGTAAGAATCTGCATTACTGCTATCGTAAGAATCTGCATCACTGCTATCGTCCTGATTTACTTCACTACCACCGCTTGAACTTTCTACTGAATTGCCATTTTCAGTATCTGCAGGAGTATTTAATTCAGGCCCGTTGTCCGTATTTTCGTCATCCGTATTATTACTTATATCCTCATTTCCTGCTATATCCGATTCCTGTCCGGATGCTGATACATACATAGCACCATTCTCAAAAACCATGCAGAAAATCAGTATAAAAACTATGATTTTTTGCGTAATTCCAAGTCTTTTCTTAATTTTCCTCATAATCATCACCTGTTATTATTTTGAATAAAATCAGCAAGTTTTATTAGCGTTATCAATAAAAAATTATTAATGGCTAACCACAATATATATTATTTTTATACTAGTTTACCACATTATCTGACATATTACATTGATAAATTGCTTTATTTACGGAAAATTAAGAATT
>JAFLTG010000030.1 GCA_022510545.1 Lachnospiraceae bacterium
TTGTTTAGCAGATTTTTGGGTTTTTTTAGGGGGGCGTTAACATACCCTTAACGGTAGCGGTAATGCAACTTCCTTATCCCCCGGTACTGTATCTCTGATGTTTTTAAATTAAAAATGGGCAGAGATATACCATTAGTCCAAAAATTCTCATGTACAATGATATCAGATTAATGCAACGATTTCAACTACATGAAGTAAAATAACTATTGTTTTTTTATGCAATACAAATAAAAATGTAACAATTTCCCAATTGGAATTTTGTCGGATTTACACAATAGATTAGATTTGAGTAGAATTGACTATTGTAGTTAATTTACATAATGTGGAATTATTGATTTTTTAGACGTTCAAGTTCGGCGGTAAGCTGCTGAATGGTGAGATCTTTTTCGGCAATAACCTCTTCTTTTTCGGCAATGATTCTATCCTTTTCCGCATTGCTACGCTGATAATTGCGGATATCCTGACGGTGTTCTTCCCGGTCACGGCAGATTTTACGTATTCTTTCATCTGCACTCATTCTGTATATTGTCTCGGTTGCTTCTTTAAAATAATTACTTTTAGCTGCCATAGCTTTTAACTCCTCCCACGTCTTCGCTTTAAAAAGAGCTGCCCACTCGTCTATATGGTATGCTTTATCTTCTTCGGTTGCCAAATCTATTCTAGTTAAGTCTACCACACTTAAGGTCATTTTGTCACTATAAATATGATGATTATTAACATTAATTAGTTTATATATTGCATAAAATTCCGGATATTCCTTAAAGAGGGTGTAATCCAGAAAGCCTATATGTATGACGGGTTTCAGTTCAGAATACTCCTGGCCGTGACTGAGTTGGTCAATAGAACGACATAGATATGTGATTGAACGATTAGGCCAGTTCAGTTCATTGCTAACCTGCATTTCAAGATTAATGAAAGTATTGTCATTTAATGTCACATTGATGTCAAGGCGCATTTCTTTGTCTTCTAAGGCATCTCCAAGGATTTCGGTATTAGTGACTTTAACTGATTGGACATCTCTCTCTTCAAGATGTAATAGTGCGCAGATAAGTCCGCGTAGGACTATGTTATTGGATTGCAATACTGCTCGAAACATGTAGTCGTTGGTCATACCGTACGGAATCTCACCGTAAGCATTTTCAAATGCTGGTATAGGATTATATTGGTTCTTAGATTTTTTGATTTTACTCATAGATATGTTTTCCTTTCGTTATAAGACAGGAACTTTGGTTCCTGAATAGAATTGGATTATAAGCAGAACATGATGTTCCGCCAAGAATAAGAAAAGTGTAAAGCCTCAATAATTTAATAAGACTTTACACCTTAGATAATTGTTAGTTAGTTGCTATTTAATTGTTATTTGAATTGCTTGGCGGTGTTACTATTACACCTTTATTTTTTGCAAATTCGAGTAAGTCATTTAAGTCATTATATAAGTTGTTTTTTAAAAGCAATTGGCAGGCATATGCAAATACGGCTAATTCATTTTGATTCATGTTGTCATCTCCCATAATACTCACCACCTTTTCAGGTAGTATTATATCATAGCGTAAAGCCTTATTCAATTATCAAGGTGCTTTAATTCAGTTACTTTTCGTTGGGATACTTGCTTGAAATTCTTAGAATTAAGCCAGATTCCTGTTACGAATAAATAGAAGTTCAATAGACAAGATATGCTATCGATATAGATACTATATCAGATACATATAAAGGTGTAAAGACTTAATAAAAAAGACACCATTACTTACATACCTATAAGTCATGATGTCTTATCGCTCCATACAAATGTTTCAACTACCTTGTAAACTATGTATAGCATATTGACCACACCAGTCAACTAACATAATCAAACAAACTGATCTGGTTAGTCTCCGGCAGTTTCCCAAGCAGTCCCATACTATCCATCTGCTCGATAACGGTAAGCGACACCTTGGTGCGCTGGCGAAAATCATCTTTGGAAAGAAAGGGACCGTCTTTAGCGGCTTCCACTATGGCATCGGCAGCTTTTTCGCCAAGGCCGTCTATGCTGCTTAGTGAAGGCATTATCTTATTATCCTCAGTTATGGTAAAGAGTCTTGACTGCGCAGTGAAAATATCAATCGGCACAAACTCATAGCCTCTTGCATACATTTCACGGACGATTTTCATATCCCGGTAAGAATCCTGTTCTTTTTTGCTCAGGGTGTCTTTTCTTCTGTCATAATCTGCCATTACGTTGTCCAGATGTGCCTTGCCTTGGCACATCAGTTCATAGGAAAAACCTGAGGCACGGATGCTGAAAAATGACGCATAGTAGGCAAGGGGATAGTTAATCTTGCAGTATGCAATGCGCCATGCCATCATGACGTATGCGGCTGCATGCGCCTTGGGGAACATGTATTTTATCTTTTTACATGACCAGATGTACCAGTCCGGCACATCGGCGGCTATCATAGCTTCTTCCCACTCGGGTTTGAGGCCTTTGCCCTTACGAACGCTTTCCATGATAGTAAAAGAAAGCGCGGGGTCAACACCCATCTGTATCAAATATATCATAATATCATCTCTACAGCATATCGCGGTGGAAATGGTTGCCTTGCCCTCTTCTATCAGGGTTTGGGCATTGCCGAGCCATACGTCGGTACCATGCGCAAGTCCTGCGATACGCACCAGATCGGTAAAACACTTAGGTTTGGCGTCAATTACCATCTGCATAGCAAATTCGGTACCGAATTCGGGGATGCCGAGGCAGCCCAGTTTGCAACCGCCAATCTGCTCCGGAGTGATTCCAAGTGCCTCTGTAGATTTAAAAAGTGACATAACTCCCTTATCGTCCAGCGGAATTTTAACCGGGTCTATGCCGGTCAAATCCTGGAGCATACGTATCATGGTCGGATCGTCGTGTCCTAGTATGTCGAGTTTAAGCAGGTTATGATCTATCGAATGGTAATCAAAATGTGTGGTTATTATATCGGTTTTCATATCATTGGCGGGATGCTGGACAGGGGTAAAGGAGTTGATGTCCTCTCCCATTGGCAGCACGACGATACCGCCGGGATGCTGGCCTGTACTTCTTCTTACGCCGGTGCATCCTGCGACTATACGGTTTATCTCGCACATTCTTTTTCTCTGGCCGCGTTCTTCGTAATAGTTTTTCACATAACCGAAGGCAGTCTTATCCGCGAGTGTTCCGATTGTTCCGGCGCGGTAGGTCTGTCCGTAGCCGAAGATAACCTCAGTATATTTGTGCGCCTTACTCTGGTATTCTCCTGAAAAGTTAAGGTCGATATCGGGCTCTTTGTCTCCCTTGAAACCGAGGAAAGTCTCAAACGGTATATCAAAGCCTTCTTTGCTTAGAGGATGTCCGCAATTTGGACAATTTTTATCCGGCATATCGCACCCTGCTCCGCCGCTGTATGCCTTGACTTCATCGGAATCGAAATCATAGTAATGGCATTTGGGGCAAAGGTAGTGCGGGCTCAGTGAATTAACCTCGGTGATTCCTGCCATATTCGCCACAAAGGATGAGCCTACGGAACCTCTGGAACCTACCAGATAACCATCCTCTAAGGATTTCCATACCAGTTTCTGTGCGATTATATACATAACCGCAAAGCCGTTGGAAATGATTGAATCCAGCTCTCTTTTCAGGCGTGCTTCCACTATCTCCGGCAAAGTATCTCCGTAAATTTCGTGGGCTTTTTTATAACAGATCTCGGTCAGCTGTTTATCGCTGTCTTCTATTACCGGCGGGCATTTATCCGGGCGCACCGGTGACATTGACTCTATCATATCGGCTATCATGTTTGTATTGGTTACTACCACTTCATATGCCTTGTCGCTGCCAAGGTATGCAAATTCCTCAAGCATTTCCTCTGTGGTCCTGAAATAAAGCGGTGCCTGATTATCTGCGTCCGGATAATGCTGACCCGCCATGATTATGCGGCGGTATACTTCATCCTCCGGATCAAGAAAATGCACGTCACAGGTTGCCACAACCGGTTTGCGGAACTGCTCTCCCAGTTTTACCACCCTGCGGTTTAATTCAATTATATCTTCCATGGAATTAATATTAGGCAGTTTCTCCTCTTCTATCATAAATTTATTATTTCCAACAGGCTGGATTTCGAGATAGTCATAGAAACGTACCAGTCTCGCGATTTCTTCATCGGATTTATTTTCAACAAGTGCACTGTAGAGTTCTCCGGCCTCACAGGCACTTCCGATTATGAGGCCCTCCCTATGCTGCAAAAAGAGGCTCTTGGGAATTCTTGGTCTTCTTGCAAAATATTTAAGATGCGACTCGGATACCAGCGTGTATAGATTCATACGTCCGACATTGTTTTTGGCCAGTATGACGGCATGGTATGTACGCAGTTTCTTGACAATATCGGGACTGGACTTGCCCATTTTATTAACGTCTGCAAGTGTGTGTACATCCTTTTTGGCAAGCATCCCTATAAATTTCACAAATATTTCGGCTGTAGCCTCGGCATCATCCACGGCTCTGTGGTGGTTCTCAAGCGAGATTCCAAGTGTCTTACACACGGCATCAAGTGTGTGCTTGGCCTGATCTGGCAGCAATATCCTTGCAATTCCTAAAGTGTCCACATATGTAAAATCATGGGCTATGCCCTGTCTGTCGCAGTTCTCCATAATAAAGCTCATGTCAAAACCTGCGTTGTGTGCAACTAACACGGCATCTTTACAAAAGTCCAGAAACTGTGGCAGAATAACATCTATCTTGGGCTCGTTAATGACCATGCTGTCATTAATTCCGGTGAGTTTCTCTATATCAAAGGGAATCGGCACATCAGGGTTGACAAAGGCCGAGAATCTATCAACAATTTTGCCATTGTCTACTTTGGCCGCTCCTATTTCGATTATCCGATTATTTATTGGTGAAAAGCCGGTCGTTTCTATATCAAATACCACAAAGGTGCCATTTAAGTCCTGACCCTTGTCATTGATTATGATTTCTTTTAAATCATCAACTATGTATGCCTCAACTCCATATATACATTTGAAAAAGTCCTGTTTATCCACAGACTCTCCTGCTTCTTCTCTCCTCTTTTTCTCCGCTTTCCATAAATCCTCCCATGTATGGTTCGCGTCCGGGTAAGCCTGAAGTACTCCGTGATCTGTGATTGCAATCGCAGGATGCCCCCATTTGTAGGCTCTTTTTATGATATCCTTAACCTCCGAGACGCCATCCATATCACTCATCTTGGTGTGGCAGTGGAGCTCAACTCTCTTGTGCAGACTGTTGTCTGAGCGGGTGGTTGTAAAGTCGGGAATCTTTTTGACGCCATAAATAGAACCGATGGTCAGTTCATGGTCAAACTTATCTATCATAGTGATTCCCTTTATCTTAACAAAGGCTCCGGGCTTCATTTCGGCGGTAAATTCTCCTGTCTGCTCCGTTTTTACGAAGAGTTTGATTGTCATTGTATCGGTGTAGTCTGTTACATCGTAAATCAAAAGTGTACGTTCGTTTTTAAGCTCACGCTTATCCATAGCAATAACCTTGCCACGCACCACGACTTCGCCGATTTCACCGATGATCTCGTTCATACGCATTGCTTCGTCTTCGAAATCTCTGCCGTAGATGACATCCGGGTTGTCGGAGCGTTTGAGGGGGCGTTCTTTGGTTGATGATGATTTGGCAGAACGTGAGTTAAATCCGGATGATTTTGAGTCTGAAGTCATAGAAGTTGCTGTGGACGCAGAATCCTTGGATTTGTTTGATGCCGACTGTATTTCTGACACATCTGTCATATTCGACGTATTAGACAAGTTGTCTGCCTTTGATTCTGATATGAGTCCTGCATCAGACCCAGCCACCACTTCAGAATCGGCACCTGCACCTGCTCCAATTCCTGCGCGTTTTGAAATCTCGGCTATCTGCATACTTATACGCTTCTCGTCTTCCTCTTTATATTTACCGGTCTTTCCTTCTTTATAGTCCGTAACTATTTCTATGGAAAAACCGCATCTTTCATTATATATTTTTTCAAGAATACGTGTTAGTTCATCTGCCTTTTCTTTAGCAAGGACAGAGTCTTCTATGGTTAACATAACTTGGTTTTCAGAGGGGTATGTAATATCTGCATTTTTAAAAAGGTTGTACTCTATCGGGGAATATTCGCGCAACTCAAGCAGGATGCTCTCACGGTAAGCATCCATAAGTTTCTCAGGATTGTACTGCGCGGATAAGTGAAATTTTTCATAGATACGGATGGTCATATTGGCATTCGGGAAAAATTGTTTCTTCAGTTCGCGCTCTATGCGGTATATGTCCTCTTTGAGAATCAGTGTATCAGAGGATAGATATATACGCAGAAAGTCCTTACGCTTGGTCGCAGAAACCCTCTCAACCATAGTTTGACCAAACAGGTCAGTCATTCCGCTATCCAGTTTTAATGTTGGGAAAACATCAAAAAATTTTTTCAACTCACTTCTCCTTAATATACCTTTCCGATTACATATTATGACAATATATGATATACTTTTTATGTTGTCAACCCAATCCAACAACGGAAAGGGGGTGTACACTTTGTTGATTACTTTTACTCTTTCCGTACTGGCAGGTATAGTTGCCTACTATATCTGCAAATGGCTAGACGGAAAGAATGACAACGACTAGCCTTGGTCTGCTCAGCCATAATTAGAGAAGAAAACCCGTCAGACGCCACTGACGGGTTTTCGTTTTGGTGTACACTTATAATGTTGATCACCTTTTGCCTACAGGCATTATAGCATATGCAGAAATCAAATGCAATATACTGAAACATATTATTTATTCTGCATCAACAACAATTCTTCCCTCAGTGTTTCAAGCAATTTATCTTCCGGTACCTTCTTAATTATCTCACCCTGCTTAATGAGCAGCCCCTCTCCGTCTCCTCCTGCAATTCCGATATCGGCTTCCTTAGCCTCTCCGGGACCGTTTACGGCGCAGCCCATAACCGCAACCTTGATATCTAGATCTATATCGGCAACCATGGCTTCCACCTGATTGGCAAGACCTATTAAATCTATTTTGGTCCTTCCGCAGGTTGGGCAGGACACCACTTCAACTCCGCCCTTTCTAAGGCCTAATGTTCTAAGAAGCAGTTTTGCTGACTTGATTTCTTCCACAGGGTCTCCTGTCAACGATACTCGTATTGTATCTCCGATTCCCTGATACAGAATGATTCCAAGTCCTGCTGCCGACTTAATATTTCCGCTAATAAGTGTTCCCGACTCGGTGATTCCCACATGCAGAGGATAATTGGTCTCTTTAGCCAAAAGCTCATGTGCCTTTATGCACATCATAACATCCGACGATTTAATACTTATGACAAGGTTGTCATATTTTAATTCTTCTATGATATGAACTTTATCTAAAGCACTTTCCACTATACCCTCTGCCGTGACGCCATGATATTTTTCTACAAGTTCCTTCTCCAGTGAGCCGCTGTTGACGCCTACCCTGATGGGAATACTCCGTTCTCTTGCAGCGCTTACTACTTCCGCGACTTTCTCTCTGCTTCCGATATTGCCTGGATTGATACGGATTTTATCGGCGCCATTTTCTATTGAAGCTATGGCCATCCTGTAGTCAAAATGAATATCGGCAACCAGCGGTATATGTATCTGTTTCTTGATTTCGCCAAGTGCCGCTGCAGCTTCCGGTGTCGGTACGGTAACACGGATTATCTCACAGCCGGCACGCTCTAAAGCGTGGATTTGTGCAACTGTTGCCGCTACATCCTCTGTTCTGGTGTTGGTCATTGATTGTATGAGTATCGGGTTCCCGCCTCCGATTACGCGATCGCCGATTTTAATTACTTTCGTATGTTCACGGTGCATTGTTTGTTCTCCTGATATGATATTTTGAGTTATTGTTCAATTCTAATATACGAAAATGAAATAAAATGAATTATTTAATCGTTATTTCAATTTCAATTGATAAAATGAAATAATACTATGACATCTTCTCTAACTGCTCCGACTCCAGCACCACCTTAATCGCCCATGCCGGTACATCCGGAGCGGTCCCGTCATCGTTTAAAAACACAAACGCCGTATCATACTCCGGCATCTGCTCCGGATATATGCCGTATCCGTCGGTAAAATAAATAAGCCCTTTAAGCTTCTCAAACTCTCCATCCTTTTGCAGCTGTTCAACATATTCAAATACGGGCCTGAAATCAGTCGAGCCGAATCCTTTCAGTTTGCCTTCTGATAAAAATTTATCAAAGTCTCCCCTAGAGGTAATCTTTGTATCACTTTGTACCTCACTGTCGCACTGGATAATGTGTATGTTGACTTTACTAAAAAAGTTCTCACTATCCTGCATTATCTGATAGGTCTTATCCAGAAAACTATGCACGAGTTCCCCACGACAAGAGGCAGAAGTATCAATCGCAATGATGAAATCCTTAATCTTATTGGCATCCTTATATTCCAATGGTTCAACAAGAGGCATATTTCCGTAATGTAACAGACCGTAAGTATAGTAGATATAATCAAACTCGTCATCACTTACCTGCAGCGTCTCGCCCATGACCATAAACCGTCTGAGAAAATCCGAATAATCGTACTTCTCCCTTACTGCCTCTCTCAGATTCTCTTCTATACTTTCCGCATTATTTTTATCTTTAGAAAAGCTCTTTAAATCTGCTCTTATGCGCTCACTGACCTTGCGCCACTCGTTCTGAGAAAGCTCAAGCTCTTCTTTTCTATCCCAATAAATGTGCTTATCATAGTGGCAGAGTTTTTTCCACTCGGCCATGGCCTTATTTGAGGGCGGCTCTATTCTAAAATGTCTGTACAACTTTTCCGCGCTGAGTCCTCCCGCCTGTTTTTGTAAGATTTCAAGCCTGCTTTGCAGCATCCTGTCGGCAGGAAGTTCTGCAAGGTGTAAATTAATCGAAAGTATCGTATTTTCTACCGCAATATCACTTGCCATATCCCAGTATTCCGGCTCAAGCTTGTCGATTTTAAATCCATGATAAAAAATACAGTGCAGCAGCGTATGCAGATACAACCTTACCGCATAATGCGGCTCATGCTTATATCGCTCAAGCAGCAGCACCGGATCATAATAAAGTGTCGCACCGTCATAAGCAAATGTGCCCATACCCGGCCGTTCTTCCAGTTTAAGTTTAGATAACGCAACATCCAGAAAACGCATATTGATTAGAATGCCATTGTGGGCAATTTTTAAGACTTCACGCGCAAGTTCGGAAATTCGTTTATTTTCAGATTGTTTATCATTCGCTCCATTCATCATTCCTGACATTTATCACTCCTGACAAAAAGGATTATACCTCTTCTCATGCCCTATTTCCGTTATATTCCCATGTCCCGGATAAACCTTTACATCATCGGGCAGTACAAACAGTTTTTCTTTAATGGAGCGGACTATCGCACTCATACTTCCTGTTGCAAGGTCTGTCCTTCCTACCGATTCCTCAAAAAGGGTATCTCCGCTTATAAGAATTTTGTCTTCCTCAAAATAATAGCAGCAGCTTCCTGCAGTATGTCCGGGTGTGGCAATCAACTTACAGGTCATCCCGGCGATCGTAATCTCTTCGCCATCCTTTAAATATCTGTCTGCAACTACGGTATAGGGTCTTCCTACCTGCTCGGATACATTGATGACCGCATCCTCACACAGCTGCTTTTCCTCCTCATACGCATAAATCGGCGCACCCGAAAGTTCCCTCAGTTTATTGGTTCCCCATATATGGTCAAAATGTCCGTGTGTAAGCAGGATTCCGGCTACATTGAAGCCCTTTTCTTTCAAGGTTTCATAGATGTAGTCTCCCTTATCAGCGGGGTCGAAGAAAATCACGTCTGAAGTTCCTTCTTTATATACAAAATAGCAGTTAGTCTGAACTATACCTAACATAAGTCTGCCAATTTTTAAATCTGCCATAATTATAACCGTGCCTTTCTAAAATACCATTTGTCTACGTTCGTCCGTGTCCGTCAACTAGTAGCCCTTTCTATATCAATAACACTATCTATCGTCCGTATTTTATCGATAATCCGTTGAAGCTCATCCCTGCTCCTAATCTCAAAACTTACTGACATAGTAGCAGTTCCCTGCTTACTTGCTCTTGTATTGAGCGCAAGAATATCAATATCTTTCTCGGTAAGCGCTCTTGAAATATCCGCCAGAAGTCCGTTACGATTTTCAGCATATATACTGATTTCCGCCAGATATTTTTCGTTACCGGTATTGCTATCATCCTGCTGCCACTCGGCATCTATAAGCCTTACGCGGTCCATTTCGGGAAGATTGAGGATATTGATACAGTCGGTACGATGTATAGACACACCTCTTCCTCTTGTTACAAAACCTACTATTTCATCTCCCGGTACAGGGCTGCAGCACTTGGAAAACCTGACAGCCACGTCATGGATACCTTTTACTACAATGCCGCTCTTGCTCTTCTTGTCACTTGTTCTGACAAGCTGTGCATTTTCGTTTATTTCAGCCAGTATCTCTTCATTGCTTATATTTTTCTTATGATCAAAATCATACAACTCCTGCATACGGTTGATGACCTGACCCTCTTTGAGTCCGCCATGTCCTATAGCAGCAAGCACTGAATCCCAATCTACAAAACCGTATTTCTTCATGATAGCAGTTTCATACGGAGGAATCATGAGCTCATTCATATTGATGGACTTTGCTTTGCAGTAGCTTACAAGGAGTTCCCTTCCCTTTACTATATTATCAACTCGGTACTGATGCTTGAACCACTGGTTGATCTTGTTTTTAGCCTGCGTGCTTTTAACCACATTCAACCAGTCACGGCTGGGTCCCTTGGAATTCTGGGAAGTCATTATCTCTATGCGGTCGCCGTTTTTTATTTCATAGTCAATTGTGACCAGTTTACCGTTTACCCTTGCGCCTATCATTTTATTACCGACTGCGCTGTGTATACTGTATGCAAAGTCTATGGGAGTCGAACCCGCCGGAAGATTCTTAACATCACCGGTGGGCGTAAAGCAATAAACATTGTCGGAAAAAAGGTTTAAATCGCTTTTTAAAAGATTCAAAAATTCCTTATTGTTCTCTGCCGTCTGCTGCCATTCCAGAATCTGCCTGAGCCATACAAGCTTCTCTTCTTCCTGATCTTTCTGAGTTTCAACTTTTTTGCCGTCAGATGCCTCTTTGTATTTCCAATGCGCAGCAATACCGTACTCCGCAGCCTTGTGCATTTCATATGTCCTTATCTGGATTTCAAAAGGCTGACCGCTTGTGCCGATAAGCGTCGTATGCAGTGACTGGTACATATTAGCTTTGGGCATAGCAATATAGTCCTTGAAACGCCCCGGAATCGGCTTATACATCTCATGAATCACACCAAGCGCCGCATAACACTCAGGAACCGTATCCACTATGATACGTACCGCAAACAGATCATAAATCTGGTCGATGGTCTTATCCTGATTTTTCATTTTCTTATATATACTGAAAAAGTGTTTAATCCTGCCGTCAATCTGAGCCTTGATGCCTGCCTTGTCTATGTGCTCGCTAACCTCATCAACGATAGTCTTTATATACTTTTCACGAACACTCTGACTGACTGAAATTGTATTGACCAGATCATAATATGCTTCCGGCTCAAGATATTTAAGCGATAAATCATCTAACTCCACCTTAATCCTGGAAATTCCAAGCCTCTGGGCAATAGGTGAATAAATATCCAGAGTCTCCCTTGCAATCTCCTGCTGCTTCTCCGGTTTCATATGCTGCAAAGTACGCATATTATGAAGCCTGTCGGCAAGCTTGATAAGAATGACACGTATGTCCTTAGCCATAGCAAGGAACATTTTACGCAGATTCTCCGCCTGTCTTTCAAGCTTCTCTGCATCTTTATCATTAACCATGTCTCCATGGAAATTCAATTTCTCCAGCTTAGTTACACCATCTACCAGAAGTGCAACATCTCTGCCAAACTCATGTTCGATTTCTTCATCTGTCATTATAGTGTCTTCCACCACATCATGCAGAAGTCCGGAAACTATCGTTTCCTTATCCATCTCCAGATCTGCAAGAACAATTGCTACACACAGCGGATGTATGATGTAAGGCTCTCCTGACTTGCGCACCTGAGTCTTATGCGCATCATAAGCCACCTGATAAGCCTTTTCAATCAGTGAAATATCATCCGACGGGTGATATTTACGCACACGGGCAATAAGCTCCTGATACAGGGTCTCAGGACTCTGAAATTCTTCTATTGATTCAATTCTTCCGTCATCAATGATAACTTCTTTCTTCTCTTCTGTTGCCATACTCATCACCAGTCGCTTTGTTAATGTATTGGTACATGTTAGTAAGTCCAAAAAATACCTAATATAATACCTTATATTATACTTACATAACTGCAAATCTTCAAGTAATTTTATTGAAGCTTATATTCCGTATTTTTATTGACGTTCTAAGGTTATAAATGCTACTATCTACAGTAGGAAGTGTATATAAAAAGTTCTCTTATATTATAAGACAATAAAAAGTTTTAATTCTATGTATCAATCCTGATGAGAAAGGAATTGCATTTTATGGAACAAAAGAAAATAGATATTCTGAATTTTGAAAACGACTTATTGAATACCAGAAAAAGGCTGAATGATTTAATTTATGCCTACAGTAAGGAAAATCCGGCTTCGGAGAATTATGAGCTGTATAAAGAAAAAATAAATCATCTGGAAGCCGAACTTAAATATATGGATGTGCAGCTTCAAAGAATGAAGCAGGAATTTTATGCAGTTAATATTGTTCCAAGTGAAGTTATTGTAAATAAGAATGTTCTAAATGAATCAATTTCAAATGAATCGATTTTAAATGAATCGATTTTAAATAAAACTATCCAAGCCGAATCAATTCAAAATAAAGACATTCCTTCAAACGTATATCGCAACACGCAGGATTATGAGAAAATATTCGGCAAAAATTTTATGGGTATCTTTGCTTCCGTATTGATTTTTATCAGTTTAATCATATTTGCCACTCTGGTTCTGCCCTACTTAAGCAATACCATCAAGATGATAGGTCTGTATATTGTAAGTTTCGCCATATTGAGTGCCGGCCTTATACTTTATAAAAAGAAACCTGAAAACAAATTCTATATTGCCCTTATCGGGTGCGGCGCCGGCTCCCTATACATTACTCTGTTGTTAAGCGATTTATATTTCAAGGTAATCGGTGATATTACGCTTTATATCTTTATTCTGGTATGGGCTGTATTTGTTAAATATTTAACAAAGTATAAAAATCTGGTTTTCACTATCATCGGACAGTCCGGTATATTTATATCTACAATCTTAGGTACTGCCCTGTGCGTAAGAGAACAGGATATTGCAAAATTTTTTGTGCTGGTGGTGTTTTACATTATATCCTCCTGCGTATATTCCAACTTCAGCAAAGATTATCTGCGTTTCATACTGTCAGGTAATAAGACAGATTCTGAGACTGCGCATATGCAATTCTTCTATGAGGATAATTTATGCAGCCATATATGCAAACCTTTAAATATAACGGTCTTTATGCTTGGATTTACTGCTTTCATTAAACCTGGCGGTTTCGAACTGACAAGCATCTTTTTACTTATGTTTTATCTGCTGTTTGAATATTATTTTGCCTATAAAGAAATTTGCCGCAGCGGAATTGCATTTGAACTGCTTACCATAGTGAATTCATTTCTTCTGGTCTGCTTATTTAATGTAACTCAGGTTCTCTCTGAAGACTATTCCTACATTCTAATGTATATTATATCTATTGCGGTCCTGTTTTATGTAAACCGCAAAAAGACCAACTACACAATTGTTTCTGAAATCTGCTGTTTTATAATGATTCTTCTTGGCAGCTGCGGCAATCCTTTTATCCGCAATCATTTATATGCTTATATTACGATAATACCGTTTATGATTTACGGAAAATTAAAAGATAAAAAGCAATATCTATATGCCGGCATTGCTTATACTGCAGAATTTTTATTTATCATAATGTCACTGTCATCTAATTATTTCTTGAAAATAGAAAGTTTGATAATGATATTTGTAGTATATGCGGTATTTTTATATGTGTGCAGGAATCTGGAGCTGCCTGCCTTTAAAATAATTGGCTATCTTATACTCTGTTTCATCACAATGTTATGCATTGATGACGTTGCCCATCACTCAATGTACAGATACAACGATACGCATATTACGCATATAGAATATATCGGGATAAAAGCCTCGTTGATTCCGTTTTTCGTTATTGCGCTCATACATCTTATCTTAAACAAACTGGAATACTTCGGAAAAGAAGCTTCTGTAGAAAGAATGATGTATATCTTCACCGCCATACTTATGATAGCCGGATGTACGGAAATGTACAATGAAGTATGGAAGCTGCCTGTAATTTTGGTGACTTTACTTCTGTTTATTGTAAATTCCAAAAAGCTGCTGTCTAAAAACAAATATGCAGGATACTATATTGCATTCAAATATACCGTACTTATGATCTGCATCCTGACTTCCTACAATGTAGTTGATTACGTCGTCAGCATATGCCTTCTGCTCTTTGCCATCGTTAGTATTATCGCAGGCTTTTACAAAGATACCAGCAGCTTCCGACTGTACGGTTTGGTACTATCAATGATAAGCATAATCAAATTAATAATGATAGACATCCACTACGACAACACCATTGAAAACGCAGTCAGCTTCTTTGTCAGCGGAGTGTTGTGCTTTATCATAAGCTTTATCTATCATAAGATTGATACAAGCTTCCGAAACAAAGAAGAGTAAACCAATTCGGTTTACTCTTCTTATATTCAATCAACTTTGCGATAAATTGTTTTGTATTTTGTAATTTCTTTCGGCGCAAATTTTCGAAGAAAATTTGTGCAATTTTAATTTGCGTAGCAAATTTAAATTTTTACATCATCCCGCCCATTCCGGCTCCGGCCGGCATTGCAGGCTCAGCTTCTTTAATGTTTGCAACAACCGATTCAGTTGTAAGCAGTGTAGATGCAACACTTGTCGCATTCTGTAATGCGCTTCTTGTAACTTTGGCAGGGTCTAAGATTCCGGCAGATACCATATTTACATATTCTTCTTTCAGTGCGTCAAAGCCTATTCCAACCTCGGATTCCCTTACCTTATTAATAATTACAGAACCTTCCAGACCTGCGTTAGCTACTATATGATACAGAGGAGCCTCAAGTGCCTTTAATACGATCTGTGCACCGGTCTTCTCATCACCTTCCAGAGTATCAGCGAGTTTTGCAACCTCTTTGGATGCGTGGATATATGCTGAACCGCCTCCGGCAATAATACCTTCCTCTACTGCTGCTCTTGTTGCTGCAAGCGCATCTTCAAGACGAAGTTTTGCTTCTTTCATCTCAGTCTCGGTAGCTGCACCAACACGGATAACTGCAACGCCGCCTGCCAGTTTTGCAAGACGCTCCTGTAATTTTTCTCTGTCAAAATCAGATGTTGTCTCTTCAATCTGTTTCTTAATCTGTCCGATTCTTGCATCAATTGCGGCCTTATCGCCCTCTCCGTCAACTATGATTGTATTTTCTTTCTGAACTTTTACTGATTTTGCGTGTCCAAGCTGATCCAGAGTAGCATCTTTTAACTCTAAGCCAAGCTCTGAGCTTATAACCTGACCGCCTGTTAAAATAGCTATATCCTCAAGCATAGCTTTTCTTCTGTCGCCATATCCTGGAGCCTTAACAGCTACAACATTGAATGTACCGCGCAGCTTATTTACAATAAGTGTGGTTAACGCTTCTCCCTCAACATCCTCTGCGATAATAAGAAGCTTAGCACCTGATTGTACTATCTGCTCTAAGATAGGCAGGATTTCCTGAATATTGGAAATTTTTTTATCTGTAATAAGGATGTATGGATTCTCAAGTGTAGCTTCCATCTTATCCATATCTGTTGCCATGTAAGCTGAGATATAACCTCTGTCAAACTGCATACCTTCTACAAGGTCAAGCTCTGTAAGCATTGTTTTGCTTTCTTCTATGGTAATAACACCGTCGCCGGATACCTTTTCCATAGCGTCTGCCACCAACTGTCCTACTTCCTCATCACCTGCGGAAATAGCGGCAACTCTTGCAATATGCTCTTTACCGTTAACTTTTGAACTCATTTTCGCAATAGCATCTACAGCCGTGTCTGTAGCTTTTTTCATACCTTTTCTTAAGATAATCGGGTTAGCGCCTGCTGCCAGATTCTTCATTCCGGCATTTACCATAGCCTGTGCCAAAACAGTAGCGGTGGTTGTACCGTCACCTGCTACATCATTTGTCTTGGTAGCTACTTCTTTTACAAGCTGTGCTCCCATATTCTCAAAAGCATCTTCCAGCTCTATTTCTTTAGCAATGGTCACACCATCGTTTGTAATAAGCGGTGCGCCGTATGATTTATCCAAAACAACATTTCTTCCTTTAGGTCCAAGTGTTACTCTTACGGTATCTGTCAGCTGGTTAACACCTGACTCCAATGCAGCTCTTGCCTCTGCTCCATATTTAATTTCTTTTGCCATGATGAATTTGCCTCCTATATTTCATTGTGTTTAATATCTTAATGAAGAATGACCGTTAGCGCATTCTTCTCACCTTGTTTACGCCTGACAGATTGCTAAAATATCACTCTGTCTTACGATAATGTATTCATCTTCGTCGAGTTTTACTTCTGTTCCGGAATATTTGGAGTAGATTACCTGATCTCCAACCTTTACTTCCATCTTTACTTCTTTACCATCTACAACACCGCCGGGGCCAACTGCAATTACTTCTGCCTGCTGTGGTTTCTCTTTGCTCTGTCCCGGAAGGACGATTCCTGATTTAGTTGTTTCCTCAGCTACTAACTGTTTTAAAACGACTCTGTCGCCAAGTGGTACTAATTTCATATTTCTTCCTCCTTAAATGATTAAGCTTTTCTTTCAGTTCTAATTCTGTATTTGTTAGCACTCGTCCATATCGAGTGCTAATCATTAAGGATATATTAATTTTATCCTATCCACTTTGCAAATACAAATAGAGGGGGATTTTGTAATGTTTTATTGAAAATACTCTTGTTTACTCTCTTTTTCTCTTCTTTTCTTATCATTTCCTAAAATGTGGGATTTAATACTTTTTTTAGAATTTGAAAAGCCGCATAGCAGATTCTCAACAAGGAAAACCGTAGGCTTTTTCGAGTCTGAATCATAATACTTCCAAAATACTACCAAAGTAGTATGGCATTCTGAGTACTTTAATTGTATAGTTATAATGTACTTGCAAGTTCAAAATTAACATTAGTTACTTTATTTTCAGTAACCCACTAACAAACTTAAAAGGAGGTATCACTATGTATCTAATTTCAATCATTGCAATTATCCTACTAATAAGCTTAGGTTTGGTTTATTCTATGGGTCTTTCATCAATGACCATAGCTTACCTGATTGATTTTCCAACCCTTATATTACTTTTGATAGTATGCATACCGTTTCTGGTTGCTTCAGGACTTGTAAAAGACTTTAACAATGCTTTCCGCATTGCCCTTAGCAGAAAAAAGGATGTAAAGCTTAATGAACTCAAAAGGGCTGTAGAAGCCGTGACACTGGCTATAAAAACGTTACTTGGCAGCGGCTTTCTGATTTTTCTTATGTCCATGATTACAATACTACACAGATTGGACAGCCCGGAATCACTCGGACCGCATATATCAGTTGCCCTCATCGCTTTTATATATGCGTGTGTATTTGCCCTGCCGCTGCTTCCTCTCAGGTCTATTCTTAACCTGAGAGTGATTGAGTATATGTCTGAACCTACGGTATAGCCTATGAAAAACTTTACAAAGCTTACAGCTATTTTAATTTATATTTTTATAATGTCATACCTGCTGGATTTCGAACTGCTGCCACTGTTTGACTTAAAACAGATATTTCTTGTTTTAATCGGTATGCTCATTCTTTTCCTTCCGGGATATCGCCGCGGAGAAAGTATGCATACCTATACGGGACAGCTTGCAAGATGCGCTATTTTTGCCAGTTATATACAGACATTTATAATGCTTTTTATTGTCCTGTCCAAATCAATCACTTTAGAAGAGTTACCTAAAGAGGCGGCACTAAGCTGCCGCCCTCTTCTGTATGGAATCTGTTTGTGGGTAATTCTTTCAAAAGACGAACATATCTCGTCTGAGAGAACAGATGCGACAAAACAGGAAGATGCATCCGAAACAATAGAGTTATCAGAAACGTCAGACAAAGTAGGAATCAAAAATGATAGCCCCCTCACAGCATCCAAGGTTTATGAAATATTCCGTGAGTTAGGATTAACTAACCGCGAGGCAGAACTTGCTCTTCAAATCTGTAAGGGCCTTACCAATGCAGAAATAGCCGCAGAACTCTATATTTCTGAAACAACCGTTAAAAAGCATATTTCTAATATATTTGAAAAACTTGGGATTAACAGACGGGAGCAGCTTTTACAATTTATACGGGACGATACCACTCCAACTCACCGGCCGGTATTGTAACGTAATTATCTTCTCCCTCTCCTGCACGCATAATCACATTCCTGATGCCGGCCTGAATTATCATTCTCGCACAAAGAGGACAGGGTTTTGCTTTATGTACCGAGCCGTCTTCCGGATTGATTCCAGTAAGATATAAATCGGCACCAATTGTCTGTTCCCTGGAGCAATTAAGAAGTGCATTTGCCTCTGCATGAACTGCACGGCAGATTTCATAACCTTCACCCTGATGCATATCCAAATTAATTCTCGGACAAATTCCGGTATCACAGCAGTTTTCAAGACCTCGCGGTGAGCCGTTATATCCTGTAGAAATCACTGCGTCATCCTTTACAATCACCGCACCATATTTACGCTTGATACAGGTGCTTCTGTAGGCAAAAGTTTCCGCACAGTTTAAATATGTATCATTTTTTGAGATTCTTTTATTTGACTGAGGTTTTACCATAATATTTCTCCACTACAAATCAATTATCACCAGGTCTTAAATAAAGGGTTCTATTGTCAAATCTAACAATAAAACCCTTTATTTATAAGCTCTTCAAGCCTTTACTTTATGAAACTTCAACAATTACTTATAGTTAACGATTTTACCAAAATCTGCCTTAAGTGAAGCACCGCCAACCAGACCGCCGTCGATATCCGGCTGGGAGAACAGCTCATTTGCATTTGCGGCATTTACCGAACCGCCGTACTGAATGCGTACAGCGTCTGCAGTAGAAGCATCATAGATTTCCGCGATAGTATCACGTATAGCCTTACATACCTCCTGAGCCTGCTCGGTAGTAGCAGTCTTGCCTGTTCCGATAGCCCAGATCGGCTCATATGCGATTACCATACCTGCAACCTGTGATGCACTTACTCCCTGTAAGTCAGACTTAATCTGAAGTCTTATCCAGTCAAGTGTAACACCCATCTCACGCTGTTCTAAAGACTCACCGCAGCACAGAATAGGCACAAGGCCTGCCTCAAGCGCTTTTTTAACCTTTTTATTTAAAAGAGCATCATCCTCTTTAAAATAATCACGTCTCTCGGAATGTCCGATAATAACGTATTTAACTCCGGCATCAACCAGCATTTCTGCTGAAATTTCACCTGTATATGCGCCCTTATCCTCAAAGTACATATTCTCGGCGCCTACTGTTACATTACTGCCTTTTACCGCTTCAACTACCGGTACTATATCGATAGCCGGTACACAGTAAACAACTTCCACATCATCACTTACAACAAGCGGTTTTAAGGTATTTACAAGTTCAACTGCCTGGCTGGGAGTCATATTCATCTTCCAGTTACCGGCAACAATTTTCTTTCTTGCCATACTAACAATCCCCCTTAATATTATTTATCATCCGCTGCTACAACACCCGGAAGTTCCTTACCCTCTAAGAACTCAAGTGATGCGCCGCCGCCTGTAGAAATGTGGCTCATCTTGTCGGCAAATCCAAGCTGATTTACTGCTGCTGCACTGTCGCCACCACCGATAATTGTAGTAGCATCTGTCTCTGCAAGAGATTTCGCAACTGCAATCGTACCTTTTGCAAGGATAGGATTCTCAAATACACCCATAGGTCCGTTCCACACAACGGTCTTAGCGGATTTAACGGCATCTGCATAAAGCTCTGCAGTCTTGGTACCGATATCAAGTCCTTCTTTATCAGCAGGAATCTTATCAGCATCTACAACTTCTACATCGATAGGTCCATCGATTGGATCTGGGAAATGATCTGCAATAGTTGTATCTACCGGAAGAAGCAGCTTCTTGCCAAGCTTATCTGCCTTATCCATCATTTCTTTACAATAATCCAGTTTTTCATTATCTACAAGAGAATTACCAACTTCCATGCCTTTAGCCTTAAGGAAAGTAAATGCCATACCACCGCCGATAATCAGAGTATCACATTTCTCTAAAAGGTTATTGATAACATTGAGCTTATCGGCAACTTTTGCACCACCAAGAATAGCTACAAAAGGTCTTACCGGGTTCTCAACTGCATTTCCAAGGAAATCGATTTCTTTCTGCATCAGATAACCAACAGCATTCTCGCCGCCTTTTGCGGAAATGCACTTGGTAACTCCTGCAACTGAAGCATGCGCTCTGTGTGAAGAACCGAAAGCGTCGCATACATAAACATCAGCAAGGTCAGCAAGTTCTTTACTGAACTGTTCACCGTTTTTCGTCTCTTCCTGTCCGCGGAAACGTGTATTCTGTAAAAGTACAACATCTCCCTCTTTCATAGCATTAACTGCAGCTGTTGCAACATCGCCTGTAACATTATAATCTGAAACAAAGTTAACGTCCTTACCAAGTTTCTCGGAAAGTCTCTTTGCAACAGGTGCAAGAGATTCACCCTCGTTAGGACCGTTTTTAACCTTACCAAGATGTGAACAAAGGATAACCTTGCCGCCGTCTTTGATAAGCTTATTAATGGTAGGAAGCGCTGCAACGATACGGGTTTCATCCGTAATCTCGCCATTTTTCAAAGGTACGTTGAAGTCACATCTTACCAGAACGCGTTTTCCGCTTACATTAATATCATCTACTGATTTCTTATTTAATGCCATTTTAATATTCTCCTTTTCCATTAATTAAGGCCCGGCCCAACCAGGCCGGACCTTGATAGATCTTATAACCATTTCTCAACCCGCGATGTTTGAGTGTAACTCAAACTCGCAGCCGAACAGAGTTCGGCTTATTAACCTAATTCTGCAAAGTATTTGATTGTTCTAACCATCTGGCTTGTGTAGCTGTTCTCATTATCATACCAGGAAACAACCTGTACCAGATTGTCTTCGCCTACCATAGTCTGTGTAGCATCGAAGAGTGAACCATATCTCATACCGATTACGTCAGAAGATACGATTTCTTCATCATTGTAACCGAATGACTCATTAGCTGCTGCCTTCATAGCTGCATTAATTTCATCCTTGGTTACGGATTTCTCAACTGTTGCTACAAGGATTGTTGTAGAACCTGTAGGTGTAGGAACACGCTGAGCAGAACCGATCAGTTTACCATTAAGTTCAGGAATAACAAGACCGATAGCCTTAGCTGCACCTGTGCTGTTAGGAACGATGTTGATAGCACCTGCACGAGATCTTCTAAGGTCACCCTTTCTCTGAGGACCGTCAAGGATCATCTGATCACCTGTGTATGCATGGATTGTGCTCATGATACCTGATTTGATTGTTGCAAGGTCATTAAGAGCTTTAGCCATAGGTGCAAGACAGTTTGTTGTACAGGATGCTGCGGAAATAATTGTATCATCCTTTGTCAGTTTTGTATGGTTAACATTGTATACGATTGTAGGAAGATCGTTTCCGGCAGGAGCGGAAATAACAACCTTTTTAGCGCCTGCATTGATGTGTGCCTGTGCCTTGTCCTTAGAAGTATAGAAACCTGAACACTCAAGTACTACATCTACACCAAGCTCTCCCCAAGGGCAGTTATTAGCATCGGGCTCTTTGTAAATCTTAAGAGTCTTGCCATCAACTGTAATTGAATCTTCTCCGGCTGAAACGGTATCACCCTTTTCATATCTACCCTGTGAAGAATCATACTTTAATAAGTGTGCAAGCATCTTAGGGCTTGTCAAATCGTTGATTGCTACTACTTCGTATCCGGGTGCACCAAACATCTGTCTGAATGCAAGACGACCGATACGACCAAAACCATTAATTGCTACTTTTACTGCCATTATTGTTTCCTCCTAAAAATAAAAATATATATTGTTTTGCCAATCCTGAGTTCAGATTGTCAAAATTTTGTCAACAAGGATATTTTAACCAATTTATTTTAAAAATTCAAGATGTAATTCACAAATAATTGGAAGTTTGTGCAAAAAGTTAATTGAATGAGAAATCGAGGGGCTTGGGATTAACGGTTTCTGCACTTTAAATATATGAAAGAATATGTTATTCTTTTAAACAAGAAACTAAAACATTAAAAGGAGACCCGCCATGTCAATTACATACGATTATCACCTTCACACCGCTTTTTCCGGAGACTCAAACACTCCCATGGAGGAAATGATCTTAAAAGGAATCGAGCTTGGTCTGACCGGAATGTGCTTTACCGAGCACAACGATTTCGACTATCCGGTTACGGAGCAGTGTCCTGCCGGAACATTTGAGGTAAATCCCGACTCTTACCTTTATGACCTTATCAAATATAAGGAAAAATACGCGGACAAGATAAACGTTTTGTTCGGTGTGGAGATTGGGCTTCAACCCCATATTGCCAAAAAAAATGCCGCCTTTGCCAAGGCTCATGAATATGATTTCATTATTGCATCTTCGCATATGTGCAACGGACAGGACCCGTATTATCCCGAATTCTTTGAAGGAAAAACTCTTGAAGAGGCATACCGCGAATACTATATATCGATTTTGGATAACATTAAGGTTTTCAGTAATTTTGATGTTTATGGACATCTGGATTATATTTTCCGCTATGGTCCAGGAAAAGAAGGAAACTTCTCATACGGAAAATATCAGGATATAATTGACAAAATTCTTGATAAGCTGATTTCTGACGGAAAAGGAATAGAGTTAAACACTAAGATGCTTGGAGATACGGAAATAACCGGAACAGGTGAGACCGTTCCCTGCATAGCAATACTCAGGCGCTATAAGGAACTTGGCGGAGAAATAATTACGGTAGGCTCCGATGCTCATACTCCTGACAAGATAGCTGCAAATTATGACACAGCTGTCAGTATTTTGTCAGACTGCGGCTTTAAATATTACACTACCTTTGAAAAACGCAGCGCTTCTTTTCACAAAATATAAATAATACTGGAATTAGAAAATTGATAATTACTTAACTTAATCAATATATAATAACACACAACTCATATAATAATTATATTTTTATGTTTTAATGATAACGCCGCCGCCAAGCACATAGTCATCATCATAAAAGACTACGGCCTGTCCCGGCGTTATTGCACGTACCGGGGTATGGAAACTGCATTTTATCATATCCTCACCGATTTTTTCAATTGTACAGCGTTCCCCGCGATGTGCATATCTTATTTTGGCGGTTACTTCTCTTGCCTCAGGTAAATCTTCCATTCCCATAAAATTCAATCTGTTGCAGATCAGCGTATCTCCCCAGACATCTTCCGCTTCTCCTATTACCACCTCTCCGGTTTCCGGACGGATTTCGCTGACAAAAACAGGATGTCCCATTGCTAGGTTAAGACCTTTTCTCTGTCCTATGGTATAATGAGTAATTCCAAGATGTTCTCCCAGGATTGTTCCATCCTTTGTCACAAAATTTCCTTTTCCGGGTACCCTTCCTGCTGCCGCCTTATCAATGAAGGCCGCATAGTCGTTGTCCGGGATGAAACAGATTTCCTGACTGTCCGGTTTATGTGCTACATTTAGTTGATTTTTTAATGCTATTTCGCGTATTTGATCTTTAGTATATTCGCCTATGGGCATAAGCGTATGCGCGAGTTGAAACTGTGTCAGCCCATACAAGGCATAAGTCTGGTCTTTTGCAGCGGTTACGGAATTTTTAATTGCGTATCTGCCGTTTGGAAGTTTGGTTATTCTTGCATAATGCCCCGTTGCAATATAGTCGGCACCGATTTCCATACTTCGTTTGAGCATAGCTTCCCACTTTACATAGCGGTTGCAGGCAATGCAGGGATTAGGCGTCTGTCCGACAAGATAGCTCTCCACAAAATAATCTATAACATTTTCCTTAAATTCTTTTTTAAAATTCATAACATAATGAGGAATACCAAGCTGATTGGCCACTCCTCTTGCATCATCTACCGCAGATAAACCACAGCAGCCGCCGTTCTCTGACTGACATGCAGTCTCTTCATCCTGCCATATCTGCATGGTTACCCCTATTACGTCATATCCCTGTTCTTTTAACAGGTATGCTGCCACCGACGAATCTACGCCTCCTGACATTCCTACCACTACTTTTGCTTTCATAAGTAATACTGCCTTTCTCTAATCCACTTTATATATTTTCTCTTCTATACTTAAATCAGTTCTTCTTTAATTTAAAATCGCATACTATGAAATGATAATATCCCTGTTGGTGATATATGCAACGTAAAAATCCACTCATTATCGGAACGATAATTTTGACACTCACCGGACTGTTGAGCCGCTTTATCGGCTTCTTCTATCGTATATTTTTATCAAAGGTATTCGGTGCTGAGGGCATGGGAATTTACCAGCTGGTATCCCCTGTGCTTGCGCTCTCTTTTTCCCTGACAGTATCGGGCATACAGACCGCTATCTCCAAATATGTGGCAAGCGAGACATCAACCCACGATTACAAAAGTTCTTTCCGGACTCTATGGGCAGGCTTTGTGCTTGCTATGAGTATCTCGTTTGCCTGTATGGCTTTTATATACCGCTACTCCGACTGGATAGCTGTAACTTTCCTGTTAGAAGAACGCACCGCACCCTTACTTCGTATTATATCACTTTCTATCCCAATGGCTACAGTGCATTCCTGCATAAACGGATATTTTTACGGCATAAAAAAGACTTTTATTCCTGCACTCTCCCAACTCTCGGAACAAATTGTGCGTGTAGGCTCGGTCTATCTGATTTATTATATATGCCAAAAAAACAATATGACTCCTACCATAAGCTTTGCGGTAGTAGGCCTTGTTATCGGGGAAAGTGCTTCAATGATGGTATCGCTTGTTGCCATCCTGATACGTTCATACCACATTTTTGGACGGCGTATTCCTGCAAAAGTACGGTCTTTTACCGGAAGCGGACTAATTGCAGCTTATCACAGTATAATAAACAACCTGCTAAAACTTGCAGTTCCGTTATCGGCTAACCGTATACTTATTAACGCCCTGCAAAGTATAGAAGCGGTCTTTATTCCCAACAGACTTATGGCCTACGGTCTTAGTAATGCCGATGCCCTTGGAGTTTACGGGGTACTGACAGGAATGAGTCTACCGCTTATACTGTTTCCGTCCGCGCTTACCAACTCAATCTCAGTATTGCTTCTGCCCATAGTTTCGGAAGCTGATGCCAACGGTAACAAAAATACCGTAACCAAAGCCATACTTAAATCCATTAAATACTGCATGCTTATGGGATTTGCCTGTACCGCACTCTTTCTCATATTCGGACGCACGGCCGGCAGAATATTATATAATAACGAACTTGCCGGAAGTTTCATTTTGACATTAAGCTTTATCTGTCCTTTTATGTATATCGCAAGCACATTAAACAGCATTCTGAACGGCCTCGGCAAAACCTCTCTTACCTTTGCATACAGCATTATCAGTCTTCTTGTGCGGCTGCTGTTTGTCTTTATTGCAATCCCTGTATGGGGTATAAAAGGATATCTGTGGGGAATGCTTGCAAGCCAGATGCTGCAAACTCTGCTCTGCACTGTTTCTGCGCTTAGGATTTCTTGCAGGCTTGTGGTTGGAGACGGATTGCACAAATAATAACTTTTCTTTGCTTATTGTCAGAGCCAGAGGCGCAAAGAAAAGTTACTATTTGCACAATCCTTAATCAATCTACAAGAATTGTGATTTGCGCAGATATTTATACTTTGACACTATAAAGACAATATACTATAATATCATTTGTTAATAAATCCAAAAATTATAAACCACAAAGGAGTTTTTATAAAATGTCTTTTACTTATGTAAACCATCTTCCTACGCCGGAGGAAATCAGGGAGCAGTTTCCTGTTCCGGAGCGGCTAGCTCAGTTAAAAAAGCAGCGCGATAAGGAAATCAGTGATGTAATTACCGGAAAAAGCAATAAATTCCTGGTCATAATCGGTCCCTGCTCTGCCGACAATGAGGATGCCGTATGTGATTATATAAGCAGGCTTGCCAAGGTCAATGAAGAGGTTAAGGACAAGCTCATTCTTATTCCAAGAATTTATACAAATAAGCCCAGAACCAACGGTGAGGGCTACAAGGGCATAGTCAGCCAGCCTGACCCCGAAAAAAAACCTGATTTTACTGCAGGACTTATGGCAATGCGTAAAATGCACATACATGCAATGGAAATTTCAGAGCTTACCGCTGCCGACGAGATGCTTTATCCTGACAACTGGGGCTATGTTGAGGATATTCTCTCCTATGTTGCAATCGGAGCGCGTTCAGTGGAAGACCAGCAGCACCGTATGACCGTAAGCGGTTTTGATGTTGCCAGCGGTATGAAAAACCCCACCAGCGGCACCCTTTCGGTAATGCTCAATTCCGTCTATGCCGCACAACATCCTCATTCTTTTACCTATCGTGGATATGAGGTAAAAACATCAGGCAACCCTTTGGCACACACCGTACTTAGGGGAGCTGTGAATAAAAACGGACAGAGTATACCAAACTACCATTACGAAGACCTTAACAGGCTTCTGGCTCTGTACAACGAGCGTGATATCGTCAATCCGGCCTGTGTGATAGATGCCAACCACAACAATTCCAATAAGGAATATGAGCAGCAGGTAAGAATAGTCAAGGAAGTAATGCACAGCAGGAAATTAAGCCCCGATATTTATAAGCTTGTAAAAGGAGTAATGATAGAAAGCTATATTGAAGAAGGCTGTCAGCCCATCGGCGGCGGAATTTACGGCAAATCAATCACAGATCCCTGCCTTGGGTGGGAAGCTTCAAAGCGCTTGATCTATGATATCGCCGAATATGATTAAAGTTAAAGCTCATCCTCTCGGATGAGCTTTTGCATATACATCTTTAATATGATTATAATTCAAATTGGCATATATCTGAGTAGTCGATATATCCGAATGACCAAGCATTTCCTGTACACTCTTTAAATCCGCTCCATTCTCCACCAGATGTGCCGCAAATGAATGTCTGAGTGTCTGAGGTGTTATATCCGCTTTAATATCCGCCTTATTGGCATAGAATTTAATCAACTTCCAGAAACCCTGCCTGCTCATCGGCTTGCCGGAACAGTTCGCAAATAAAATATCCGAACTTTTGTCCCCTAACATAGACTCACGCGCATCGTCAAGATATCTTGCCAGCGCCGCCTTAGCTGCATTTCCAAAGGGTATAATCCTCTCTTTATTTGCATCCTTACACACAAGAAAACCCATTTTCATATTTACATCAGTTTTCTTAAGTGTAATAAGCTCAGTCACGCGGATTCCTGTAGCATAAAGAAGCTCAAGCATAGCCTTGTCGCGAATTTCCTTGGAAGAATTTCCACCCGGCTGCTCTAACAACCTTACTACCTCATCAGGCGAAAGAATTTCCGGCATTTTCTTCTCTATTTTGGGCGATTTTATTTTCTCGGCAGCGTCCTCGGATACGATACCCTCCTGCATAAGAAAATGATAGAATGCCTTAATAGAAGCCACATTTCTCGAAATTGTAGCTGCCGCAAAATTATTGTCATTCAAATATTTTACATATGAGTCCAGATCCTCAGATGTTATAGAGGCAACATTAGAAATACCCTTACCTGCCAGAAAATGCTTAAGTTTCTCCAAATCGCGCTTATATGACATCTCAGTATTATCTGAAGTTTTCTTAACATCATGCATATATGATATAAACGCCGTAATCTCTTTTTCCATTAATCCGGAAACCTTCCTTACATGGTTTTATATTTAATGATGGTTTTATGTTAATTAAACCTTTCCCCATTAAACATTATAAGCAGATTTTTTCAGAAAATCAAATGGATTTTTCCCGATTTTTAGGGCATTTTTTATACATTTTTACGAAAACACAATATGTCGTTTTCATTCAAAATTATGTCTACCATATATTGAAAAAATTTCTTAAAATATTTTCAAAACAAAGTGTAAAATTTGTGAATTTACATAACTTTCAACTACGCATCCTAAGAAAACCAGTATCAGAATTCCAATCAGCTTTATTCCTTTACGTAACAGAAACTGCTTTCCCAGAAAATAGCGTCCCTGCATTCCGTTAATATTGGCATATAAGCTTCTATTGCAGTCCAGACTCCATATAAACAACAAAAAATAAGCGGGTATCAACAAAAGTCCCTGTGGGAATATACTTGCTGCAATAAAAAAGACACCTCTGATACCATAACGTATAACGGCTACCGACAGCATACAACCGGCACTGGCCCCCAGATAGCAGACATAGGCACAGACAATCGGCAGTCCTATAACGGTTGATGCAAGCAGGCTGACAGTCAGTATTACCGAAATCCTGTGCTTTACAATATAACCAAGCAGATAGCTGCTATTTAGCTCACTGTTTTTAAGCTGTTTCATCATTTCTATATTTAACAGACCATCGTCTTTAATCCAGACATCATGTCTTATATTGACAAGCAATATACCCAAAAACAGTCCCAGCATAAAAAGATAAAGCAAATAATATCCGGTCTTGTTTGCATACCTTGGCAGCATGTTAATACCCTCTTTCTAACTGTTCTTTTCTTTCACACTAATATATGACAGTCAAAAAGAGGGTATACACATTATTTACAATATTTATCACTGTATGCCAGCAGCGCAGCTACTGTCTTTCCATCTTGGATTTTACATTCATAAATCATTTGTTTCAGCTCTTCGATATCATATGCCTCCACATTTATATACTCATCTTCGTCAAGATTTTGATGACTGGGCGTTAAATCTGTGGCAACATATATATCTATCTTTTCATTGCAAAAAGCTACCGTGGTCCGGACCGTAATAAGCAGCTCAATCTTTCCTGCCTTATAACCGGTTTCCTCTTCCAATTCCCTTGCGGCTGCCGTCTTGGTCGGCTCATCAACACTTTCAAGGCCTCCGGCAGGTATCTCCAGGGTTTCTCTGTCAAGAGCATTACGGTACTGCCTTACCATAAGCAGTTTACCGTCATTACCCACCGCAACAACTGCGGCTGCACCCTTATGTCCGATAAAATCCCATTTGACAATATTGCCATTGGGAACCTTTACGGTATCCTGATAATAGTCTATGATCGCGCCCTTATGCACAAGGGTTCTTTCAAGACGCTCAAATTTTTCCATATCTTCTTCCACCTTTTAATAGATTTATTACAAAATTGAAATTTGTTGCTATGCCTGAAAGACGGATTACACAAATAGTAAGCTGGCTGGTGGTCGGCTTTCGGGAATAAGAAGTTC
>JAFLTG010000031.1 GCA_022510545.1 Lachnospiraceae bacterium
TGCTATTAGAAGTTCTTATTCCCGAAAGCCGCCACATCCCCTGTTAATTATGCCCACGGCCTGCCTCCGACGCCTCTCCACCCGTCCCCCGCCGCACACAAATTTCAATTTGCCTGAATTGCAATAGCAACCGGTATATGATATTATTTTAATATTACACGGCATAACGCACTCGTACACCTGTAAGAAAGGGCAAAACAACCATGTGGATATCCGACAATTGGAAAGATTATGAGGTGCTTGATACCTCGGACGGTGAAAAACTGGAACGCTGGGGAGATTATATCTTGGTCAGACCTGATCCCCAGGTAATATGGAATACTCCAAAAGCGCACCCAGGCTGGAAGAAACTCAACGGACACTATCACAGAAGCTCTAAAGGCGGCGGTGAATGGGAATTTTTTGACCTTCCGGATGAGTGGAGCATCAAGTACAGGGATTTGACCTTCCGCCTGAAGCCTTTCAGTTTTAAACACACCGGACTTTTTCCGGAACAGGCGGCAAACTGGGATTGGTTTTCTTCTTTAATAAGGGAAGCCGGTAGACCTGTTAAGGTACTCAACCTCTTTGCCTATACAGGCGGTGCCACAATTGCCGCTGCCAAAGCAGGTGCAAGTGTTACCCACGTAGACTCTTCCAAGGGCATGGTCACCTGGGCCAAAGAAAATGCTGCTGCATCAGGCCTTACAGATGCACCAATCCGCTGGCTGGTGGATGATTGCGTAAAATTTGTGGAAAGGGAAATCCGCCGTGGCAATACCTACGATGCTATCATTATGGACCCTCCTTCATACGGAAGGGGCCCTAAAGGCGAAATCTGGAAAATAGAAGAAAGCATCTTCCCTTTTATCGAGCTTACTGCCCGGATTTTATCGAAAGATGCTCTTTTCTTTTTAATAAATTCATATACTACAGGCCTACAGCCCGCTGTTTTATCCTATATGGTACAAACCGCCATCACTCCACAATTCGGCGGTCAGTTACAGGCTTCAGAAATCGGCCTGCCTGTCAGCTCAAACGGTCTGATACTTCCCTGTGGAGCTGCGTGCAGATGGCAGAGTTCATATCAATAACTACTGTTATTAATATCTCATAACAGAATTAGCGCCTACTCCCGCTGCCACAGCAAAAATGATCAAAATAAAGTAAAGTACAAAAACAACGCCCATCATTATTAACATTGCCTTAAAGTAATTTGATTTACTCTTCTTTTCAGTCTTGCTGAACGCAAACACAAACATTAATATGATATTAACACAGGGTATCATCATAAGCAGTTGTGCGATCAACCATTCACTTACTTTTACAGGCTCCTCCAAATCCATCTGATATGGAGACTGATACGGAGTTTGATAACTATTGTTATTATACTGATACTGTGAAAATCCGGAATCATTGTTGTTGTACTGTTGATAGTTGGAATTATTACTGCTGTACTGCTGATAGTTTGAATCGTTGCTACCGTACTGCTGGTTATTTGAGTCATTACTGCCATACGGCTGATAATTGGAATCATTACTGCCGTACGGCTGATAATTGGAATCGTTACTGCCATACGGCTGATAATTGGAATCATTACTGCCGTACTGCTGATAGTTAGAATCATTGCTGCCGTACTGCTGGTTATTCGGGTCGCTTCCTCCCGTCTGTTGGTAATTCTGTCCGGAATCGTCTGCCTGACTGTCGTTAAACATATTGTTGTTATCCATCTTCTTTCCTCCCTGATAGTATTTCTGCATTTTCTTATACATTAATTCTTATACTAATTTCTTATACTTTCTTAATACTAACTCTTATATTAATCTTATACTAATTTTATACTAATCAAGAAACTTCAAAGCTATTATTAAATCATCATTTTCTACTTCTTATATTCTATCATAATATTCTAAAACCATGTAGTATTTGTTCGTAAATAGAAAAATATCGCGATAGAATATTATTCTCAGTATATACATATGGCACTCTGTTAGGAAAAAACATATACATCCTGCATATATAAAGTACAAGTAACATAAACACAACACATGTTATTAATACCGTCATTCCCTTAGCTTTTCTTCCTGTAATATATCGGTTCCAGAAAAAATAAATCAAAATACAGGCAATGGGTATGCCCATCGGATTAATGTAGAGAGACTGCGACAATCTGCCCGATATAAGACAAACGATTGACCGAGTCAGCCCACACCCCGGACAAGGCAGCCCCGACACTATGACCATAGGACAAAAATTGTGAAAAATAAGGTTGACCGCTATAGTATACACAAGCAATACCACTGCAGCCATCCAGTATTCTCTTATATCTTTCCAAATACGTGCCCCCGTCTGTTTCATAATCTATAGCGATACCTCTCTTTTTAACTCTTCCTGAGTATAGACTCATTCTGCTCTATAATTTATGATTATACCATTTTTTAACTCTGTCCAAACAGAGTTTTTTGTATATAAAATAATAATAACAGGTGTAATGGATAGAACAGATAGTAACAGGCCTTTGGAAGCTGCCTGCCCTTTTTCCCATTATAAAAATATATAAAGCAAAAAGCAAAAATACCGTATAATTCACTGATTCCGAGTTTTAGATACGTTTTTAAGGCATACCCCCGTTCCCAGTATCTGACCACATATACCATTATGATTCCAAAGTATATTGCAGCGGATCCCACAATAAACTGATACCAAAAGGAACTCCTGCAAATATAAAATGCAACAATCAGCAATACACCCATAAACATATAGTCGGTTTTAAGGACTGCAGCTGCCATACAGCAGAGTATTACACAATTAATCTGTATGAAGAGTTCGCCTTCAAACTTCTTTATAAGACATAATGCCAATACTCCCAGATATAATGTAAAAAAGATGTTCTGCTTGCTGACATAAAAAATCTTACCATAAAAGGCCAAATCAAAAGGAATTTCCGAAATAAATGCAAAAAGCCCCAGTCTCAGCAGATAGTTCCTGGTATTACGGGTATATTTGAAGCCTTCCGCCATCATAAATGCAAAAAGCACAAAGGATATCCTGCCTACTGCCCTTCCTATGTCATATATATCATTGGCCTCATCCATATTAACTCCCTGCGATGTATACACATTTATGTATGTTTTAAAAACAATCGCAAAGAAATGGTCAATAAACATCGTAACATATGCTATGTTTTTTAAAAATGCACTGCTAACTATACCTTGCTTATTCAATTTACTATTCAACCCATTTCCATACATAATATAAACATTATCTCATTACTTATGATAACATGTGTTACATTTCAATAATTCAACACAATACACGCCTACAGCAAATTAGTTAAATCCTGACATAACTTTTCCACAGAATCCGCTTTTGTCGCCCAACTGGTACAGATTCTTATTGCACTATGCGTCTCATCAATTCGTGCCTGATATTCAAAGCCATAATTCTTCCTAAGAACATCCAAAACAGCATCCGGCAGAACCGGGAATATCTGGTTAGTTCGATTCTCCACATAGAACGCTACCTTTTTATCATAAAGTACTGTCCTTAGCTTTTCCGCCATATCTATAGCATGTCTGGAGATTTCCATATATAGGCCGTCTTTAAATAACACCTGAAATTGTACTCCCAGAAGCCGTCCTTTTGCAAGCATTGCTCCCTGTTGCTTAATTATATATCTAAAATCTTCTTTTAACAATGGGTTTATTATCACAACAGCTTCTCCAAACAATGCCCCAACCTTGGTTCCGCCAATATAAAAAACATCACACAGCCTGGCCAGATCAGCAAGGGTTACATCATTACCAGGAGCTGCAAGTCCATATCCTAGTCTTGCGCCGTCTACAAATAACAACAATCGATATTTATTGCAAACTTCAGAAATATCCTTTAATTCCTTAAGCGAATACAGTGTTCCCAATTCAGTGGGTTGGGAGATATAGATCATCTTAGGCTGTACCATATGCTCATGGCTGTCGTCCGAGATATGTGCAAGATAACAATTCTCCACCTGCGCTGCAGTAAGTTTTCCGGCTTCTGCCGGCAATGCAAGCACTTTATGTCCCACGGATTCAATGGCACCGCTTTCATGAACATTTATATGCCCGCTGTCAGCAGCAATGACGCCTTGATGCGCTCTTAAAGCCGATTTAATAACAGTTGTATTTGTTTGAGTGCCACCCACCAAAAAATGTACTTCGGCATCCTTAGTATCACACTCCTTAAGTATCAATTCCTTTGCCTGTCTGCAATAATCATCACAGCCGTAACCCGGAGTCTGTTCCATATTAGTCAGCATCAACTGCTCCATTACCTTTTCATGTGCGCCTTCATTATAATCACAGTTAAAATATATCATTTTATCCAACGCTCCTTTTTTATTAAATCCAAATTTAATTTATTTTTTTAAATTTTATTCTTGACTGAAAAAAATCATTGTGGTATATTTTCAAAGTAATTTGTTGGTTGCATACGACACATGTGGTGCTATCAGGCACATAAATCTGATTACGGAACAGCAACAATTTTCACTTAGTTTCCTTTTTGGATTTTGCCTATAGGATATCACATGTTTTTTTTGCGCAAAAATCAATAATCAACAAAATTAATTAAGAAAAGGAGTTTTTTATTATGCCACAAAATCAATTTCAAAGAATGATATTTGCACTTCTCACAGTTTTAGTCACCGTACACGGATATGTATTTTACAGTTTATACGTTGTAAACGGAAATACATTGACTGCTATTAATAACATAACAAGTGTTATTGAGGCCATCAACAAGCAGGGTGGTGTTTATATGCTTGGACACCTCTGTCCTATATGGGCAATTGTTCTGGTGGAATTCATCCTTGCATATGCTATTGAGGTTTTAGTCGGAAGTCCGCTTTCTTTCAAGCTTGCATGCCGTGTATTTAATCCGAAAGAAACTCATCCGGTTTTGTTTGAAACAGCTATCATCTGTGCAACCGTCGGCTTAATGTGCCCGATTATGAGCTTTTTGGCTTCAATACTTTACTATCCGTTCTACAATGGATTTAACTTCTTTACTATGCTTGCAAATTGGATTAAACTTGTATGCCTTAATTTTCCGTTTGCTTTCTTTTCACAGCTGTTCTTTATCCAGCCTCTGATCAGAACAGTATTTAAAGCAATCTTTGTAAGGGAAAAAGGCTCAGGTACCAAAGTTGCAACAGAAGCATAATATCATTCATTTATTTTTCTGATAACACGACAGGGATTTCCCACGGCAACACAGTTTGGGGGAATATCCCTTGTCACAACGCTTCCGGCGCCTATTACAGTGCCGTCACCAATCATTACCCCGGGAAGTACTATCACTCCGCCGCCAAGCCAGCATCCATTGCCGATTTTTATCGGCAGCGCATATGTACGACAAAAATATTCTCCACTTTCCGGTTTCCAATCAGGCGTAAGCCGTTCCGTAAGCTCTACCGGATGCGTGGCAGTATACAGCTGAACATTCGATGCTATTAAAACATTATCTCCTATATCAATCCTATTGCAGTCTACAAATGTACAGTTCATATTTACGGAAACATTATTTCCTATATTAATATTCTTTCCATAATCACAGATAAAAGGCTGCCCTATGGAAACATTGCTTCCAATCTTGCCACAAAGTTCCCCCAGTATTCTATTTTTTTCATCCTTTTGGTCATAAGATAAGGAATTATAACGTGCCAAGAGCTTTCTGGCATTATTCTTATATTCCAGGAATATCTCATTATGACAGTCGTAATATTCCCCTGCCAGACATTTCTCCAGTTCATTCATTAATTGTAAACTCCTATGTTAAGGCTATTTCATAATCAAAATTATCATGAACATATAATTTATAAAATAACTTATGCTATTAATCAATGTATAAAATTAGTTCTCACAAACTCCTCACGCTCCGGCAGACCGTATTTCTCCTTGCCCAGAGCAATACTTTTCATAAGAAATGTCATGTTTCTTGCCAATGTGCGCATAGTCTGAAGGCCTTCCAGATCTTCTGATGCCTGCCCGGGCTCTCTGCCATGTATACTGTTCCAATACTGACTGGATGCCACAGGCATACCGCTTATAGTGAAAAATTTGTTCAATTCATCAAAAGTTGCAGATAATCCGCCTCTTCTCGCGCAAACCACGCTTGCTCCGACTTTCATAGTCTTATCAAAATGCGTACTGTAGAACAGGCGTGTCAGAAGTGCCACAAGTGTTGCATTAGCAGAAGCATAATAAACAGGACTGGCTATGACCAATCCGTCACAAGCCTCAAACTTGGGTGCAATCTCATTTACTACATCATCAAACACACACTTCCCCTTTTCATAACAGGTGTTACAAGCTATACAGCTACGAATATCCTGATTGCCAATCTGAATAGTTTCGGATTCTATTCCTTCTGCATTAAAGATTTTCTCCATTTCCTTAAGAGCAATCGAGGTATTTCCGTTTACCCGTGGACTTCCATTGAGCATCAATACGTTCATCTTATTTTTCCTCCTTTTAATAACGCTTGATATTTTACAAATTTGTCTATATATTACCCAAAACAGACAAAATTAATTTTTTATTTAATTGTCCATATGCCTTAGATAATGCTAAGGATGACACTTCTTACACGGTTCATATCCCTTTGCAATCACGCTCTCCCTGTTCTCGGATGTATCCTGCCGGTTTGCTGTCGGCAGTCCGCCGCATGACGGCTTATGAAACTTCTTAGTTTTTACATTCAAAACATATGTTATTTCTGTGGACGCAGAGTTATTGTTCTCCGGTACAACATTCTCCACCTCAGTGGATTGTTCCTTACTTGTAGCACGTGTCGTTCCTTTATTATGCACCGCAGCAGAGTTTCCCGTACCCTCCCCTGCTTTCCAGGTTTCAGATGCCGGCACACTGAAACTTATATTCTTACCATCCGATGTAGCTATTATGCTTCCTGCCTCATCGGTCCTGTATAGCTTAACGTTGCTGTTCCTTAATTTATTCAGCGTATCCGCATGGGGATGTCCATAGGAATTGCCTTCACCACAGCTTATAACCGCATATTCAGGGTTAATTGCATCCAAAAATTCCTTAGAGCTTGAATACTTACTTCCATGGTGTCCCACCTGATAAACATCAGCTGAAATATCCAAACCGTTGTTCAGAATATCCTTCTCTGCCGCTTCCCCGGCATCACCGGAAAACAGGAACCTATTGTCATCATTTTCTACTATCAGCGCAATTGAAGCATCATTAGGATTATCATATTCCTTATTCGGCGCCAAAAAGGTTATTTCAGCCGTTCCGAGGCAAAATTTGGCCCCTGCTCTCGGTGTCGAATATTTTAGGTTTTTATAGTCCAGTGCCTGTATCAGCTTTAAATAACTCTTGCTATCTTTTTCATAGTTTGATACAAATACTTTTTTAATATCAAATTTAGTTATAACAACCGGTGCACCACCAATGTGGTCTGCATCCGGATGAGTGAGGATTAAATAATCCAGCTTATCCACACCCTGTTTTTTCAAATAATTCTGAATTGCAGTTCCCTTGGAATCATCTCCCGCATCAATAAGCATGGCGTGCTTACCGCATATTATCAAGGTTGAATCCCCTTGACCGACATCGATAAAATGCACTTCCATTTTATCAGGATCAGCTGCAGACGAAGTACTCTGAGGGAAGAATGCCCCACACATTATAATAGCAAGTGTTATTAATAGATTTAAAGTAACTTTATTATGTTTTTTCATCATATATACACCTTGCTTTCCTTATATATTAATCTCACATCCAATATTGATTTTATTTTAACATATGTACCGCAGCTTCGCAAATATGCAAGTGATATTTCGGTAACGACCTTAACATTTATGCCAGATGATTTCAAGAAATAAAAGGAAATTTCAATAAACATATTTTATATTTTCTAAAAATATGTTATCCTTATATATAGTAATATATAGTGTATATATGGGAAAATATCTTTTATATGGACAGGGGGTTTCGCAGTGCAAAAGAAAAGACAAAATGATTATCAATCTGAAGACAGAGCTCTTTTTCTTTCCTGTATGGATAAGGCAATAGAAGGCGATTTTTCGGAAATTGACGTATCAAGTTTCCGTGATAAGGAACTTGCTGAGAAATACAATACTTTGCTGAACGCGTTCCTTAAGGCTAATAATAACTTTATTATGCGTCTTAACGATTCAATGACGCGAATCGGCGATAGTTCCTGTGTAAAGGAAATGATCGAACAGGTCAATTCACAGACAACTGCCATCAAAGGTATGCGTAGCTCCAGTCAGGAACTGGGGGATTCCATTCAGAATATTCAAAATGCAGTTGAAAATATTCAGGGAAACACTCATACAGTAATAGAAACATCCCAGAATACTGTTAAAGATATGCAAAATAGTGTGGGAATTGTGGATGAATCCGTTCAACAGGTGCTTTCTATCAGCGAACAGTTTGCCGATTTTAAGGATAAAGCGATCAAGATTAACGAGATCATCGATATGGTTAAGAAAATCGCAAGTAAAAGCGGTCTGCTTGCCCTGAATGCATCTATTGAAGCTGCCCGCGCAGGCGATGCCGGCAAAGGCTTTGCGGTAGTTGCCACCCAGATGCGGGACCTCTCCGCTAATACTACTGCATCTGCGGAAGATGCGGTACAATACGTATCAGAGCTGATGGACGGAATCAGCTTACTTTATGATTCGGTTAATACTACTGCCGGTCATCTGCGCACCAGTAATGAAAGCATACATAAATCCATAGACTACATTGACAATATGGCAAATCAGCTTGACTTAATAAGTTCCGAGATTGACCATATTTATGGAGAAATTAATACTCAATCATCTTTGACCAAAGATTTTGTTTCATCAATAGACGCTATTGCCGACAGCTATCATACACTGTCTGATGAATGTGTGGGAACAGGTGAACATCTCTATCGTATCTCCCGTGACATCGACCGTGCAAGAAGCGATATGGCAAGACATAATTCCAAACTTTCAACATTGGATTGGATTACTGTATTTGAGATAGATCATCTGATATTTACATGGCGTGTATACAATAACCTGGCTGATTTCGAGCATCTTAAGATTGAGCAGCTCAATAATCCTACCGGCTGTAAATTCGGTAAATGGGTCGGAAAACAGACCGATACCCGCATAACAAACTCTTCAGAATTTAAACAGGCCGTTGCTTTACATCATGAGCTTCACGACTATGCCTGTGCTTCATGGCATGCCAAGGACAGAGGGGACCGCGAAGAAGCGCTTGATCAGTTCAATCGTGCATATGAAGTATATGGACGTTTCCAGAAATCGCTCAATGGTCTCAGAAATGTTATACGTTCTACAGGAGACAGAGAAGAGACACGTATTAAATATATGTCTTAATAAAATAATTGCTTGAGTATATTTAATGGATTTTCAATATATTAGTTCAATATATTGAAAATCCATTATTTTATTTCATTTTTTAATGGTAATTCGCCTTGGCAGCTTCATGTCCATTATTATATGCCCATTCACGTTCGCTTTTAAGGAACTTTTCTTCATCAAACTCAAAAATACACATTTCAATCGCCTCCGCACGATTCTTTGATAGGGGATCTACCTTTCACAATATAATAGCATGTTGTATACGAAATTACAAATATATATTTTTGTTTTATAGCTCATATTGTATAATGATGAAATATGGCAGGAAATATTTCTTATAGATTATAGAAAAAAGAGGATGCCCTGTTGGGCATCCCCTTTATGTTGTTAGATTTTAGTTCATTGCAACAGTTTTAGTTGAAAAGACCATTCATAAAATTCTTGAAAGCATTTGTGACAGTGTCCCAAGTCGGATTTTTATCGATATCAATATTCATCGCCTTACCAACTATCTTAAACTTAACTGTCTTGGTACCGCTGTATTCATCGATTCCTTGAATAATTGCTGTTGCAGTTCCCTTATTGATATTGTTCATATATCCAACTATCTCAAAACTTGCCTTGTGTCCGCCTTCACCTTCGACTGTATC
Source organism: Lachnospiraceae bacterium (assembly GCA_022510545.1). Classification (GTDB taxonomy): domain Bacteria; phylum Bacillota; class Clostridia; order Lachnospirales; family Lachnospiraceae; genus UBA3282. Next base: position 10,021 of record JAFLTG010000031.1, read on the forward strand.
CATATAAAGTGTCTTTGTAGTTTTACCTTCCTTAATCGTCACTGTAAGGTCACCGGCACCAAGCTCAATTTCAGAGCCTGTATAATCAAAGGTTTTGGTCTTTTTGCCAACCTTAACGATTGAAATTTTAGCTTTAGCTATGTTCTTACCTACCTTAACCGGTATTGCATTGGTCTTACCTGTCAGGTTATTGGTATCTCTAGCCTCTGCCTGTACATAGATTACATCCTCGTCTGAAGTTGCAGCTTTAAGTTTGGCATCAGTGTAAGCCTGCGTACAAACTGAATCCTTATAAACTTTAAGGGTGTACTGAGATGCCTTAAGTGCATTGTTCTGACCATCCAGTACTGTTGCCTTAATCTTGTTTGTTTTCAAATCGGCATATGCAACTACTCCAGTGATTTTACAATCATTCAAATCCAGTTTGCCAATGTCGAATTGAGCATCTTTCTTCTTAGTATAGTTACCCTTACCTGTAATTACAACCTTGCCTTTTCCAACCTTTTTATTAGCTGAGTATTTAACAGTGTAATCTATACCTTTCCTGAGTGTGACCTCTGATCCTTCAATTGTAACTTTTACATCCAAGCTTTCAGGCGTTGCACCCTTTACAGCATATTTTCCTGAAGTTGAAGTTATTGTAGCCTTGCCGCTTATATCCAATGCTGCAATCTTGAAGGTCTTCTTAACCGTTGTTGCCTTACCGTTGCTGCCCTTCAAACCTGTTAAGAGGATGGTTGCCGTTCCTTTATTAATGTTGTTTGATAAAGTTACGTTCGCCTGAAGACGTTCAGGTGCTCCTTCTGTTGCTCCTGATTTAACATAATAACCTAAATCATCATTATAAGTATATGTTACAGCTGATTGCTTCTTTAATGTGAGCTTAATATCAGGATACTGAGGTTTGCCGTTATAATCTACCTGAGTAATCTTATCGATTTTAGCTCCCTTAAGGTCTAACAAGCCTTCCGTTAATTCATTGTTTTCTACAATAGTGAAGTAAGCCGGCTTGGGAGCTTTACCAGCATAGTTACCTTTACCGGTTACTATAACTGACGCTTTTTTATCTTTATTCTTAGGGTCTGTTGAACTCTTAACATTGTTTGTATACTTAACGGTATAATCAATGCCTGGTGCTAACAGTGTACCTTCATCGCCAATGTTATAGTCTATAACACCGATGTTTGGAATTATCTTAGCGCCGGTGTATTCATAGGTTTCTTCAAGGCCTACGATGGCAAGACCGCTTTCCGTATCTGGGTCTGGGTCGCCTTCGTCACCGTTGCCACCGCCGTTGCCGCCGTTGCCGCCGCTGCCGCCGGTAGGTGTACCATCATATTTTGCGGTAATCGTTATAACACCATCTACTGCATCATCAGCTTTAACTACATATGAACCTTTAAATGGCGCACCGCCTTTTACTGACCAACCAAGGAATGTACATCCTGGGTACGCGTTACAATTAGGCAATGTTACTGTCTCTCCCGCCTTCTTTTGAGTAGTATCAAGGCCTGTCGCCGTTCCGTATCCGGTATCATATACGATAGTGTACAACTGTTGTGTGAACTTAATGCTGGAGTAAGCTACACCTTTTCCTCCATCAGCATATAATAAATATTTGCCTGCTCCGTTAATATCAAATTCTTCGGTACCAAGTACTATACCATCTGTGAGCGCGGTTCTGCCTACTTCTACTTCGGACCCGTCTTGTTCTTGCTTAGCAAGAACAAGTGCACATGGCTTCTCTGCCTCATATTTTCCTGACGATGCCACTACTACAACCAAAGTACCCGCACCATCCGTTTCAAACTCTATAGTTCTAAGTAGTCCTTTATTGTTTCCCGGAAGACTCAAATCAGACTGTCGTGTACCATTTGTGTACAATCTCCTAGAATCTTTTTTGTCTTTATCTGAATATTTAACAGTCATATAGTATTTGATAGTGCTGTCACCTGATGTTACACTACCTGATCCAGCATGAATTATAAATCCATTAATGGGTTCATCTTTTGTAATATCCCTGCTCACGGTTGCTTTACCATCAGTAGATTCGTCCAAAGTACCAATGTTTTGATCATCAAAATCTTTACTACAATCAAGTGAAAGCTTTTCTTCTGACAGCTTATTCCAGTGTGCATATACGGTAACATCTTCAGTAGGATTTTCAATCTTATCTACCAGATTGCCGCCTTGAGCTGCGGTAAACCAGCCCGCGAATGCATAACCGCTTCTTGCACCGGGTCTCTGTGTTATATAATACACTTTACCTGCGGGCATCTCGGCTGTTGCTACTGCCGGACCGCCATTTGAGTCAAACATCAATTTATAAGTAATTACATCATCTTCTTCCCACTTCGCATAAAGTGTTGCATCTCCGGTTACTTTATATGGGAATGAAATCTTGTTCGTACATGATGGATTTGAATAAAAGCCTTCAAGTATATAGCCTTTTCTTGTAAATGATGCTAAAGCCGCTAAACTCTGTTCTGAATCATATACTGTATTCTCAACAACATTTTCTAAGTATACAGGGTCAGGTGTATTATCATCATTGTAATCCAATGTAATATTGTAGTAGACTTCGTTTGAAGCTACATTTTGTACCCGCACATAATACAGAAATGTATTTGTACTATTTTTAGTTATTTCATGTGTACCTCCTGACAAATTATCTATGGTAATAGTTGCGTTATTATCTGTTGTATATGCTTTTCCATCTACATTTACAAGTTTACCGGTTTCACCAAATGCCATGAATAGAGTTGCTCCTTCATTACATTTGAAAGATACAGAGGTAGCTGATTCCATCTTAAGACTATCGGTATATGTATAGCCATCTACTGTCGCTGAACTCTTATTGCTTGCATAATTTCCCGATACCTCGAAGATATCGCCCTCATCATTTTCTTTCTGGCCTGTAAAGTGAAGTACATACAATCCTGCTGCTGGGTTGCCACCGCTGGAGCCACCGCTGCTGCCGGAGCCTTGACCTATAGGTATATCTTCAGTTTGAGTGTGCTTTTCTAAGCTTGGATCGCAACCTGGTCTTATACAATCACGGTGTCTTGAGCCGGTAGTTGTTTCAGTTGCCGGAGTATCTACTATCCATGAGCCATAACTATGACCAAGGGCCGGAACAGGTTCTGTCTTTTCTTTGTTTGGTGCATCACATGCTGTCGTGTTTTCGTCACCCTCGCATCTATAAACATATGTACCTTGACCCTCACAGGTAGGGTCTGTTGACCTTTCACTAACCAATTTCCAATTATGATAATGTGCATTAGGATCAGCTGCGGTAATAGTTAATGATTCAATGGTCGTTTCTTTATAAACAGGAGGTGCATTCAACGTAGATTTACCGGGGTCTGCCGCACCCGGCTGTATCATATAGGTGCCTGCGGGAAGATTTTGAAGTTCTCCATTTCCTTCAAGCAGATTCTCGCCAGCCTCATTTACAAGGATCCCAACAATAGAGCTTGAATAGGTAACACTCAAATTAAAAGCTCCTTCAACCTTAAAAGCATATGGATTTTTTGATTTTTTTACACTAAAATCATTCAGTGGCGGTGTAATAGCATTAACGGTTGCTTGGTTTAGTGCTATAACAGAATATTCGCTTGCAGGAACTTCTGCAGGCAATTTAGGATTTCTATCCTGTACACCTGTCTGAGATGCAATTACCTTCCTTAACTCAGTAAAGTCTTCCTTAAGACTATCAACATAGTTTTGATGACCATTTGTGTCAGTAGAATCTTTCGGAATATAAGATTGGTCCTTATTTGTATCAAACCAACTATAATCAATACTTTTACTTATATATTTACAGTTATTGGGCACTTTTGCATCTTTATTTGTAACAACAGTTGCCGCTGAGCCTTTACTCCAGATACAACTTGCAATCGAATCATGATAACTCTTAATCGCCCCACTTTCAACAGCATGTGGACTCTTACTTGCATAGAAGAGATTAGATTCAGAGAATATATATGCATCTGCTCTTGTGTTCATTGAATAGTCCGTCTGCGTCATAATAAGATTGTTATACATATGTACGTTAGCCCGACGGGTAAGAGGTCCTCTCGCCTGACATAAATTCCAATAATTGTGATGGTATGTCAGATTGTACTGAAGGCTGTCATCTGATGAACCTACCAGATTAGTCTTGTGGCAGGCCTCAAAATAGTTATAGCTGCAGGTGAAATACTGACCTCTCTTAAAGTCCACGGAACCGTCACCTTGAGCTTTATCTGTTTCTGTAGGTTTTACAATGCTAGGACAGTAAAATTCATTATTATGAACCCAGCAGCGCTCAACACTCGCTGTAAGGGAACCATCTTCATTACCTTGCTGCACGCCTTCCATACCAACGGCATCTTCAGGTGTATTGATAAATGTAAGGTTACGTACTTCAAAGCTTGTTCCGTATCCCTGATTCAAAGCTGACGTTGATGACTCAGCCATAAAATGAAATCCCCAGCCATCAATCGTTGCATCATACCCGATACCTTCAAGCGTTATATCCTTACCGGACTTGATACGTGCCATATGCCCGTTATCATCAGCTGATCCGCCATAATCATAAGAAGCATACGCTGTAAGGCCCTTAATCTCACCTGCTTTAGAGGTATCAAATTGACCCCTCTGACCAAGGCCTGACTCTGAGACAGTACCTATAAATCTTACAACAAGAGGTTTGCCGGACTCTGTTAATTTCTTTATAATCTCCTGATTAGAGTTGGGTATTCCGTATTTATCATTCTTTTTACCAGTAGGCTTTGTATGTCCCGTGCCGTTGTACTCCGCACCAACGGAATTCAAGATATTACCGATACCCTTTACCGTGATATTGCCAACAGTAAGTTCTACATCATTTTTATTGTTATTTGTAACATAAAGAACTTCTGCATTGTCCTTTAAGGTACCATCATCATTATATGCACCGACACCGCGAGTATAATTATAGTGCGCAAATCCTGCGCGGTCATATGCAGATACCTCAATGTTTGACGCAGTCAGCGTACTGGAACCAGCTTTAATTTCTAAGTTGTATGTACCTGCTTTAACTCCGGGGATATCAATGCGAATAACATTACCTATCTTTCTTACCAGATATTCACGACCTTTCGCATCAAGTTCACCGTTTTTGCCTTTGGTAACTCCATTTACCGGAACAGCTGTATATTTTACAGATGTAACAGCACTGGGCTGAAGAGTCGAATCAGCTATCTCTGCATAGATACTCTCGGTCCAACCACCTGCGGTAAGAGCTTCTGAGGAAACTGTAACGTCAGACAAAACTTCGTCAGCATCCAGAACATAGTCTTCAATCATACCTTCGAGTTCTGCCTTTTCGCCATCTACATTCTCATCTGAGCCTTCAGCGTCGGCATCGTTCTCATCTGAGCCATCTTCTCCCAAACCGGGCTCTTCGTTTTCTCCATCTCCGGGTGTGGTTTCACCGGAGCCTTCGTCTCCCGATCCGGGCTCATTTGTTTCTCCATCTCCGGGGAGGGTCTCTTCATCTCCCGGAAGAGTCTCTTCGTCTCCGGGTGTGGTCTCTCCAGGTCCCTCTTCTCCCGAACCTGTTTCATCAGTTGTTCCGTTTTCAGTACCGATTCCATCCGGTACTTCATTATCAGAAGCAGTATCTTCTGATCCGACTGTCTCTGCTTCGATTGCGGGTTCAGCGGCATATACCGTTGTACTCGGCAATACAGTCGTGAGTATCATAGCCATACTCAATAAAGCAGCCAGCAATTTGTTGCTTAATTTTTTTGCCTTTTTCATTTTACCCTTTCCTGCTGTTTATAGAAGCAAAAGCAGCATATTCCTTTTTTTGTTATAAATTAATTAAATTACAAATGTTATTAAATATAAATAGCAATGATGGCTTCTATGTGTTGGTCTCTGAACCCGAATCATTCGGGCAGCGCAACATCATCATCGTTTTTATCAAATCCGGCCCCCTTTTTATGCAATGTGTATACTATATATATGGTAATATGAATTCTCACTATAGATTTTACCACAAAATATGTTGTGTACAATAAATATTTGCATAAAATAATTGCCCAAATTTTGGGTGAAAATTTGGGCAAGTTTACTATTAAGATTTTTAGACTAACTACTTTACAAAATATTTACTTTTCAATCAAACAATATCTCATCCACCGTCACAAACTCATACCCCTCTTTCTGCAGTTTATCCACGATGTTCAAGGCGGCCGTAACGGTAGATTCATAATAATCATGCATAAGTATTATATCGTTCTCATCAGCCTTGGATACTACCTTGTCGGTAATGCGGGATGCATTGCTTGAACTCCAGTCCAGCGGGTCCAGGGTCCAAAGTACCGGAAACATATTTAATTCTGTCTCAAACTTTTTATCCCAAGTACCGTAAGGCGGTCTGATATACAGCACTTCTTTACCCGTTATTTCGTTAATGATTTCATTGGTTTTTATAATCTGATTCTTAAATTCATCTCTGTTTCTTGAGCTTAATTGAATATGACTGTATGTGTGGTTTCCTATAAGATGTCCTTCTTCACTCATCCTACCAATAATATCGGGATGCAGCTCGGCATGTTCTCCCGTAACGAAGAATGTCGCTTTTACATCCCTCTCTTTTAGTCCATCCAGAAGCTGTTCGGTATAGTAGGGGTGGGGGCCATCGTCAAAGGTAAGCGCAATTTTTTTCGGTTCTGCATTATCTTCCTCTATTATAACCTTTTCTACCATGATGCTGTTACCGGTATGGGTTTTCTTTGCGGCTATTCTTATCTGCTGCTCTTTACCGTGGGTTCTGCCTAAAAAATAGAAAAGCAGACCCACAATAAGTATTACGGAAAAAATGAAAAGGCGTACTTTCTTATTGTTCATGAATCTGCTCCTTGTCGGTATTCAATTATATATATGCCTGATTTGGGGATTTTAGGATAGCGTAATCACAAATGCCTTGGTATAACCGTCGCCACAATCTCTCTTGAGTTCGAGTTTACCGCCATGCATGTGTACGATTTTGTGGGCAATGCTTAGACCAAGGCCGCTGCCGCCACGGCTGCTCCTTGACTTATCTCCACGGGAGAAGGGTTCAAAGATGTGTGCGGCAAGCTCATCGTCTATGGGGGTGCCGTTGTCTGCTATGGTTATTTTATAGCAGGAAGTATAGGCAGATGCATTTATATGATGATTTGGAACATTAGAAATATCCGGCTCCACATTCAGTTTTACGCAGACTTTTGTATTCGCACCGTTATATTTGACTGAATTAGTCAATATGTTTGCAATCACTCGGCTAAACTGGATTTTATCTATCTCAAACAGAATTTCATTTTCAGGTATATCAATCTCAAGCTGCATTCCTTTTTCCTCAAAATCAGGGTACAGCAACGCAATGTTTTCTCTCAGCAGTTCACCCAGATCAACAGGTTCTTTGTGCAGTTTGAAGCCGCTGCTGTCGAGCCTTACATATTCAAATAAGAGGTTTATCAGTTCATCCACCCGGATTGATTTGGCATAGATTGCATTAAGGTATTCCTTTCTTTTTTCCTCCTCAGGTACTATACCGTCTGCAAGGGCTCTTGCATATCCGCTCACTGTCGTTATTGGGGTTTTAATATCATGGGCAATGTCTGACAAAAGCAGGTTGCGCTGTCTGTCATATTCCTCCTGCTGCTCTTCCTGCGCCTGCAAAAGCTCTCCTACTTTTCCCGAGACTGTTTTATAGTACCAATATGCTGAAATTATATACGGCAGCAAAGTTATAATAAGGAGAACCGCGAAGATAAGTATTACCGCGAATTGGTATAATCTTGCAATCAATGGACTTACTCCGTCTAAAAGCGGTGATGTAATATTAATCCGCAGTCCTGTTTCTAAGTTTATTCCTGTCATTGCCTGTATAACTCTCGATATATTTTCAGGCAAAAATGCCACCCCTGCCAGAAAAAGTATTTTAAGCGTCAAAAGCATCAGGCTGCTGTCATCTGTCATTACAGTCAGTATTTCTATATGCATCGTGTCTCTCAAAAACGGAACAATCCAGACGCGATAAGACATACTCAGCAGTTCTTCGCTTACAAAAATGAATAACATAATTATTACAAAGCGACGTATCAAAAACCATTTGAGAGATTGTACAGCTTCTTTAGATGTATGTTGATTCATTTCAGAATATTATCCTTTCAACAAGAATACGGATGTTAATTTTGATAACCGTAACTTCTATGTTCGTTACTTTTGATTTATTTCTCAAGCCGATATCCCAGCCCGCGTATCGTCTTGATATACGCATTACCACCATCACTTAGCTTGGAGCGTAGTTTGCTGATGCATACCATTATGTTATTATCAGACTCAAGGTATTCATCTCCCCAGCCCTCCTCGAAGAGCTGCTGTTTAGTGAATACCCTTCCGGGGCTTTCCATAAAAAGTCGCATTATCTTAAATTCCACAGAGGTCAGTTCAATCGTTTTTTCTCCCTGTTGCAAAAGACAGGAGCCTAAATCCAGCTTCAGGTCACGTACTATAAGTTCATCCGGCTGATTCAGTTTACCGGCGCCTAATGAATAGAAGCGTCTGATATTGGAATTGACCCTCGCTACAGCCTCAAGGGGTTTAAAAGGCTTGGTTATATAATCGTCCGCTCCCAGATCAAGGCCCAGAATCTTGTCGGAATCGTCGCTTTTGGCAGAAAGGATTATAACCGGTATGTTATTGTTTTCTCTGATATTGCGCAATACGCGGTAACCGTCAATCCCCGGCATCATGATATCAAGTATGGCTAAATCAACTGTTTCATCATTTATTGCTGACATAGCCTCTATGCCGTCTGCCGCTTCTATTACATCATATCCGTCTTTTTCCAGGTACAGGCGCAGGATATCCCGGATTTCGGGCTCGTCATCTGCTATTAAAATTTTGTAGGACATCTTAATCCCCCATTCAGCTCATAATAAAGTGACGCACGTGTCAGTTGTGCATAAGGCTGTACATAAAATACTTCCACTATGCCGCAAGTCACCACTCCAAGCATATGCCAGAGTATAAATGACAAATCCAGTACAAAAGTGTTCCATTTGTGTCCCTGCATCATTTGTGTGCTGAGCTCCAGCACTTCTTTATATGGCATCTCCGGATTTCTGGCAAGTATATACTCTACCATATAGTACTGGTACTTTTTATAAATTCCCGGGATTACAAATAAAAGTGCCCACAAGAAAATGTACATTTCCCGGAAAAACATTGCTTTTACACAGTTTAAGTATGAATGGTCAAAGGCATAGCCTACCTCGGCAATATCACCTTTATCTTCAACGCATTTTAACATAAAGCGTTTTGCGCCGACTATAAACGGGTTAATCAATAGCATCTCTACTACCATAATGCCGACTATTACAATCAGTATAAAAGCAGTCATCGCAACAGCAGCAGCGGCTATTACCACAGGGTCCACCTGCTGTAATCTGTTGACTACGGATGATGCGATGGATCGGGATATCGTGTCTGTTCCGGCTTCAGTTATAATCTCATATGTGCTTTCCTGTATTTCATTGCGAGAAGAATAGGAATTATTTCCACCTCCTGCTGCTGTTGCAGGACTGAACCCGTCACCAAGTATTATAAGAAACAATGCTACTAAAACCGTTTTCCAATAGTTTCTTTTAAGCGCTTCTTTTGCTTTTTGTTTTAATTCTCTTCTTGTCCACATAGCCGGGGCTCCTCTCACTGTTTGCGTTTTGTTGTGTGATAAGGCAGAATTCCTAAAAATAGAGGATTTCCATATCATACAAACATATTACGGCGGGATTCTTAACGATATGGCGGGAGAACCTTAACATAACCTTATTATGTTGATTTTATGTGTTTCTGCCATTGTCAAAATTGAGATAACTAATATATAATCTGTCAAAATCATCTTCTTGTGCCAGGTTGATGCTTTCTATCTGTTGAATGCGCTTTTCAAGGGTGTTTTTGTTGACTATTCCGGTCAACATGTCCCTGCCGATATCATAAGCACCTGCCAGGGAAGTGTTGCCTGCTGCCTGAGTACAATCCCGCAGATTTTCCGGGAGAAGACCGATGGTGACTGCGGCATTTACATCCAGGTAGTAGCCAAAACCGCCTGCAAGATAGACGTTGTCGATTTTAGGGTTACCTGCCTTTTGACATAATATATCGATACCGGCCCGGACTGCGGCCTTGGCCATCTGCAGGGTGCGAATGTCAGACTGGGTAAGGTGTATGTTGTTAGACATTGACCGGCCTATGATGCAAATGCTGTCAGAGGCCGGTTGTATTGCGATATCAACTCCATCATCAAAATAGGGCTCCGATAAAAGTCCGGTTTCGTCTATGATTCCCTGCTCCAATAACGAAGCCGTGATTTTGATCATGTCGCTTCCCGGGACCGCTGCTCCTGCGCCGCCCTCGAAAGCGGGACCTGCGGCGGTTGCCGTAACAATTATTCTATTGCCGGATTTTATCGCCATTTCTCCGTTGGTTCCCAGGTCCATAAAAAGCTGAGCTCCGGTTTCATTTGAAAGTTCTGAGACCTCTTCGGTTAAGGGCGGAAGCAAATTACAGTGATAGAGACCTGCAACTATATCGCCGCCTACGAAGGTCGAGATTCCTGGCGTTATGTAAATCGGAAAGTTATATCCGGGCATTACGCATTTCTGCAAGCCAAGCTCTACCGGGGTAAATGGGCTTTTTCCCAGACCTTCTGTGGAAAGTCCCATGAGTATATGCTCCATAGTGGTATTGCCTGCTATGCATATGCAGTCTATATTTGACTGAACGCTATAATCTGTTTTGTTGAGGTCTGCTTTATTATGATTTGTAATATTGCGACTTGAGGTATTATTGCTTGAGATATTAAGGAAGGTATATACACCATCGGAAATTACTTTCCAGACACTTTCCTTCATTGAGTCGGCCTGTCCTGAATTGGCAGCCTGTATTCTGGATAATACATCGGAACCGTAAACTCTCTGTGGGTTCATTGCACAGTAGGTATCTGTGACTTTGCCGGTTTCAAGCTCTACCAGCTGCATAGCTATGGTGGTGGTGCCGAGGTCTACAGCTATTATGTGTTTTTTCTTATTATCTGATATGCCCTCTAATGTAGATTGAGCAACAGTCACAATATCAATCTCTCTATTATTTATAAATTCTAATCTTATAGCACAGTCATTTTGAGGTTTAGCCATACAGGCAAGACGACAGCCCTGTCTAAGTTCTTCAGGGCTAAAAGTTCTTCTTTCAAGTCCGGTTGGAATGGGCGCATAAGTCATAAAGCGGATACGGCATCTTCCGCACGTACCTCTGCCGCCACAGTTATCCACTGACATAAGCCCCTCTTTTAACAAAGTTGACATGAGTGTCATATTTTTATCATGTGCTATATTTACTTCTTTATGGCCGTTGGGGGCATCTTCAATTATAATTGTAATATTAATTGATTCTGACAACTTGACCGTTCTCCTCAAAAAATGTGGTCTAAATATTTTGGACCAGCCTGTTATGCTGATTTTTAGAATTGCATTGATTCACGTAAATGCCTACTTCACACAAACTGATTTTTTTCACTGTCATAATGGTAATCAATAGACGACAATTTTTCAATAACTTCTGCCTTATCTATATCCATATCGTCACATAAACTGTCCAGATTGTCATAAAAATCCCTTAATTTTAAATTAACGAAGCTAAGAAACATTACCGGGTCTTTGGGTATCATAATTACGTTCCTTTCCGTTTCCATATAATTATTCAGCCTTTTCTATTATTTTTATTTTATTATTTTCATTTTCTAACACAGCTTCATCTCCACCGTATATTGATTTCCCTGAGCATGTATTGTTGCCATACTTCCACACACAAGCGGCATCATCGGCGGGATATGTCCTATATCCACATCCATTACAACCGGCACGTTATATTTTTTGATAACCTCATACACTGCCTTATATTGGTCTAGTCCCATCATTTCCTGACCGTGACACAGAGGCCTGCCGATCAAAAAGCCGCTGCAATGCTTAAACCAGCCTGCGTGCTCCATCTGCCACATAGCACGGCGGATACCCATTACATTCAGATCACAAGCCTCCAAAAACCAAACTATTCCGTCATCTTTATATTTTTCAATAAAATTAGTTACATTATCATATTTTGTTCCAAGCAGATTGACCAGACAATCCACGCATCCACCCAGAAGCCTTCCGCTGAAATCAAGGGTTTCATCCGGAAAACGGTGGATTACCGAGGGCTCCGTCACGTTATAAGGCTCCAAAGGATTCTCTTCGTTTTTTAGGGATTCTTTTTCCCACTTATCATAGCCTTGCAGTTTTAAGACCGGCATGGTCACTTTCCCAGATGCCGAATCGACCGCCATATCCGGCTCAGTCGATGCGCCTTCTTTGTTGACCCCTCCGGTCAATATGCCCATAGCATCATTAAGCGCCGGATGCCATGGCTCCATACCAAACGCTGCCGCACAGGGGCCGTAAATAGCCGCCGTATCGCAGAGTGTAGTAAGCAGAAACGTCATATTTGTATTGTCTGAGTAGCCCATATACCACTTGGGTTTTGCTTCTTTTATCCTGTCAAAATCAACATAATCCAGAATTTCGCACATAAGCTCTCCGCCGCCGCAGGAAATAAGGCAGTCGTTGTCGTCTGCACAATAAAAGTCCTCAAGTTCTTCCCCACAGGCCTTCGGGGTATTACTGATTCCGATTCCTTTTTCCACATAGCAGTTAGGTCCAAGCTTTAAGCTGTATCCTGCCGCCTCCCACTTTTTCTGTGCGTTTATGAAAGCAGTTTTGTAGGGCTCTGTTGCACAGCCAAATGAGGGTGCAACGAAGCCTATTGTTCCGTTTGATGGTAAAAATCCAGGGTGTCTCATTTTTGATTGTCCAGTTCCTTTCAAATAGATTAAATTTATCACCTAATAAATGTAGGCGTATATGTTCGATTGACTATCTTGGTTAAAATACAACAGGTATGTAAGCACATTGCCTTACATACCTGTATTATACCTTCTTACTAAAATAATTACCATGTCTTTTTATATCTAATACTTTATTGCTTTAATCCTGTGGTCTCTCCGTTTACTTCTTTGCCGCCATCAACTTATCATTCTCCACATCAATCTGAATCACATCCTTGGCTGCCACCTTATCCGCCAGAATCAGTTTAGCCGACAAAGTCTCCACATACTTCTGAATATAACGCTTAAGCGGCCTTGCGCCATATACCGGATCATATGCATTTTCCACTATAAAACTTTCTGCCTTAGGTGTAAGTTCGATAACAAGCTCCCTGTCGGATAAGCGCATATTCAAATCCTTAATAATAAGCCTGATAATTCCGCCAATAGACTCTTTAGTCAGCGGTTTGAACAAAATAGTTTCATCCAGACGATTCAAAAACTCAGGACGGAAGTAGTTACGCAAATCGTTCATAACCATCTCTTCGGCTTCCGGCCTTATATTGCCTTCCTCATCAATTCCATCCAAAAGATACTCTGCACCGATATTGGATGTCATAATCAGTATCGTATTCTTGAAGTCCACAGTTCTTCCCTGTGAATCTGTAATACGCCCGTCATCCAGAACCTGCAAAAGCACGTTAAATACGTCAGGATGTGCCTTTTCAATCTCATCAAACAATACCACCGAATAGGGTTTCCTTCTGACTGCTTCGGTCAATTGTCCGCCTTCCTCATAGCCTACATATCCTGGAGGCGCTCCAATCAGCCTGGAAACAGAGTATTTCTCCATATACTCACTCATATCTATCCTGACCATATTGTTTTCGTCATCAAAAAGTGATGCTGCCAAAGCCTTGGCCAGCTCAGTCTTACCCACACCGGTGGGACCAAGGAACAAAAAGGAGCCAATGGGTTTGGTAGGATCTTTGATGCCTGCCTTGGAGCGGATAATCGCCTCTGTTACCTTAGTAACACCCTCTTCCTGACCAATCACACGCTTATGCAGTTCATCATCCAGATGAAGAGTTTTATTTCGCTCGCTTTCCGTCAGCTTAGCTACCGGAATTCCGGTCCATCTCGAAATGATTCTTGCAATCTCTTCATCCGATACGCTTTCATGCACAAGTGAAAAGTCCTGATTTTTTACCTTTTCTTCCTCTATTTCAAGCTGCTGTTTCAATGCCGGAAGTTTGCCGTAACTGAGTTCGGCCGCCTTCTCATAATCTCCTTCGCGCTGTGCAATCTGTATCTGATTGTTGACTTCGTCTATTTCTTCACGGATTTTCGATAACTTCTCAACTGAATTTTTCTCATTCTCCCACTGAGCCATTCTGTTATCCAGCTCGGATTTTAGTTCCGCCAGCTCACGCTGAAGATGCTCAAGGCGCTCGTGACTCAGTCGGTCATCCTCTTTTTTCAATGCAGTTTCTTCTATCTCAAGCTGCATAACCTTGCGTCGTAGTTCATCCAGCTCAGTCGGCATGGAATCCAGCTCGGTCTTAATCAGTGCACAGGCCTCATCCACCAGGTCGATTGCCTTATCCGGTAAAAATCTGTCTGAAATATAACGATGTGAAAGCACCGCCGCACTAACAAGCGCGGTATCCATAATCTTCACACCATGATAAACCTCATAACGCTCTTTTAATCCGCGCAGAATCGATATCGTATCTTCCACAGTCGGCTCCTCAACCATAACAGGCTGGAAACGTCGCTCAAGTGCGGCATCCTTTTCAATATACTGCCTGTATTCGTCCAAAGTCGTGGCACCGATACAATGGAGTTCACCCCTTGCCAGCATAGGTTTAAGCATATTTCCTGCATCCAGAGCACCGTCAGTTTTGCCCGCACCTACAATTGTATGCAGCTCATCAATGAAAAGTATAATCTGCCCGTCACTGTTTTTTACATCATCCAGTACTGCTTTCAATCGCTCCTCAAACTCACCGCGGTATTTGGCTCCAGCAACCAGTGCGCCCATATCCAGTGCAAAGATTTTTTTATCCTTAAGCCCCTCCGGCACATCCCCGCGCACAATACGCTGTGCCAATCCTTCCGCTACTGCGGTTTTACCGACACCCGGTTCGCCGATGAGAACCGGATTGTTTTTCGTCTTTCTTGAAAGTATGCGGATTACGTTTCGTATCTCATTATCCCTGCCGATAACAGGGTCAAGTTTCTGGTTTCTGGCTTTTTCCACCAGATCCTGCCCGTACTTTTCCAGGGTATCGTAAGTAGCTTCAGGGTTGTCGGAAGTCACACGCTGATTGCCCCTCACTGTAGAAAGCGCCTGTAGAAATCGCTCTCCCGTAATTCCAAATTCCCTGAAAATCTCTTTGATTTCCCGGTTCGGATGCTTTATCATCGATAAAAATAAATGTTCAACGGAAACATATTCGTCACCAAGGTGCTTTGCTTCATCCTCTGCAGTAACAAGCACTTTATTTAAGTCCTGTCCTACGTATATCTGCCCTCCCTGGACTTTCACACGCTTTTCAAGTCCCTGTTCCACACGGTTTACGAAATAATCCGTGTTTATTTCCATTTTTTCGATCAGTTTTAAAATCAGGCTGTCATCTATTGTAAGAAGCGCATAGAGAAGATGCTCCTGCTCAATTTCCTGATTTCCGTATTCATATGCAAGCTTTTCACATTGCTCAACAGCCTGAATGGATTTTTGGGTAAACTTCGTCAAATTCATACTCTCTGCCTCCTTTTTGATTGGTGTTTTTCTATTTACAGTATAACAATATGACTTTTTGTTAGCACTGTCAAGAGGTGAGTGCTAAAATTGTCTGAAAATTTTTGCAAACCCAGTATTTATGCGGGTTTGCAAGTTATAAAATTTTTCTAAACTTATATAATGTCTTGGTTTTTATTATATGATATAATTGTGATGTCAAAAAAATCGGAATTTGGGGGAAACTCGAAATGAGAAGAAAAACAGGAAAAAGTATAGCAAAGGAAATCATAGCCAGTATGGCTGCGCTTTTGTTATTTACAAATACCTCAATCAGCGTTTCTGCTTCATCAGACCGCCTTACGCCGTCCGGACTGGCTTTTGAAGACGTTGGCAGCAAAATTGAAGAATGGGCAGATGAAAATTCTGATGAGTATGTTTCATTTGCCGCAGCGGTCTTTTGTAAAGATGATATCGTGTATCAGGGTGCATTCGGATATGCAGACCGCGAGAATGGAATTGTGGCTGATGAAGATACGGTGTATGAATGGGGAAGCACTACAAAGACAATTGTCTGGGTAAGTGTAATGCAATTATGGGAGCGGGGAGATATTGATCTTGAGACGGATATCAGAGAATATCTTCCGGATGGTTTTCTCCATAATCTTAAATTTGATGACCCTATCACAATGTTAAACCTTATGAATCATAATGCAGGATGGTGCGAAAATGTGTGGGCGTATCAAACAAGTGATGAGAATAAAGTGATGTCTTTGGGAGAAGTACTCTCGACGACCGAGCCCGCACAGATTTATCGTCCCGGAGAAGTCTTTTCATACAGTAACTACGGTGCTGCTTTGGCAGGATACATTGTCGAATGTATATCGGGGCAGCCGTTTTATGAGTATGTTCATAAGAATATCTTTGAACCGTTGGGAATGGAACACACTTCTATATGCCCGGCACATGATGATAATCCCTGGGTGTATTCGAAAAGACAGAAGCTTGTCAGCTATGCCGGTACCGGTAACGACTGGAAATCTGTCGGTCCGCAGCTTGCATATATCATGCCCTATCCGGCAGGAGCTGCTACCGGTACTATAAGCGATATGGCAAAATACGCACAAAGCTTTGTGCGAGACGATTGTCCGTTGTTTGAGAATAAAGAAACGAGAGATTTTCTTTTTACTCCTTCATCTACACTCGGAGATACGGATATTGGAGTTAGTTATCATGGTTTATGGTCCAATTTCTATGGTGATACGCAAGTATTATATCATGATGGAGCTACAAACGCAGGTACTGCAGATTTGCTTTTTGATACTGAAACCGGGGTTGGAGCGGTGGTTCTTATGAGTGGTATGGGGCTTCCAACTTCTGAAATACCGAAAATTGTATTCGGAGATATGCCTGATACTTATCCTGCTAATATTGAAAAAACCGATAGCGCAGGCAGCGATATATCCGGACTCTATATTGGCACACGTTCAATGAGGCATGGTCCCTTGAAGTTTGTTTCAGTTTTGGGACTATTGCCTGTTGTTTCTTCAGGCGATGGGGAGTATGATATAGCAGGCATAGTACAAATCAAGAGTATATCGGGAGATATATTATGGTTCACACAGGATGGGTTGGGTTTGATGGGAATAAGCTATCAGCTTGAAGATGGTACAAGAGTTCTTAGTCTCGGTCCACAGAGCTATGTGCAAGAACCTGCCGTGATCGTAAATCTTGCATTACTTGTCTTTTATATTGTATGTACAGTCATCGGGGTGATTTCGCTTGTTGTAAAGCTCATCCTTCTTATTGCCAGGAAATATAAGAGCTATACAGGTTCAAAATTTATCACCATAGCACAGATCGCAAAGATTGTGTCCATAGCGGTAATCGTATTTTGGATGTCGGTCTTTACCGATCAATACGGGCTTACCAAGACACAGGG
>JAFLTG010000032.1 GCA_022510545.1 Lachnospiraceae bacterium
TGGCAGCGTATCATCATGAGTGGTGGAATGGAAAAGGTTATCCTTATGGTATAAGTGGTGAAGAAATACCGCTTAGTGCAAGGATTATGGCAGTAGCAGACGTTTTTGATGCACTGACCTCCAAACGCTGTTATAAGGATGCTATGCCGCTTGAAAAGGCGTATGCGATTATCAGGGAGGAATCCGGTACGCACTTTGATCCGGCGGTTGTGGAAGCGTTTTTTGCAGTAGCTGATGATATTGAAAAAATGAGGGAAACCCGAGAGTGAGGAACCAAATCGAGCTAAGTCGGATAAAGCGGAGGAAGAGCAAATGTATCAAAATTATATATTTGACTTATATGGTACACTTATTGACATCCATACGGACGAATACAGCAAAAATTTTTTCAAAAAATACTCAAAATGGCTTCGCAGTAAAGGCTTTTCTTTTGAATGGAAGCAATTTTATAAAATGTACACAACAACTGAGCGTAAGCACAGAGAACACGCTGCTAAAGCGGGTAAGCATATAAAAGCCGAAATTCAAATAGAGGATGTATTTCGTGAGGTTTTTTCAATAAAGGGCTATGAGCTGTCAGACGCGGATATACTGACATTATGCGAGAACTTTAGAAATATTTCTCTCATATATTTGTGCCTTTTTCCGGATACGCTTGAATGCTTAAAAAAGCTCAAGGCTGCAGGGAAGAAAATATTTTTGTTATCAAACGCGCAGAGAAGCTTTACGTGGCAGGAGCTTGAAAACACAGGGCTCGTGCCGTATTTTGATGGTATATTAATATCTTCGGACGAACACTGTATGAAGCCCGATCCTGATTTTTACAATATCTGCTGTGAGCGCTACGGACTTGAAAAATCACAGAGCATTATGATAGGCAACGAGTTAAAGTCGGATATTGCGGGCGCTAATGCAGCGGGAATAGATGCATTTTATATAAACAGATACCCCGTTTACCACGAGAATTCGGAGCACAGCTGCAAATATGTCTCAAAAACCGGTTCACTTATTGAAGTATTGACACAAACCGGTGTAAATAATTAAGGTTTCCAGTAATTTAGCTTAGGCAGCTGTTCTTCAAAATAAGCCCGTGCCTGCTCTGGAGGCCAGTTTTCATTTGACATATGTCCCACAAGAAAATCGGTCAATTCTTCCAGACTTGTATAAACGAATTTTCCATCCGTATAGCACCACTTACAATACTCTTCATTGAATGTACCGTCGGTCTCTTTACTGATAGAAGAATCATCAAGCGGCATGCCGCAACATTGGCATATTAGTTTCCTCGGAGAACCAAGAAGCGTATTGATAGAAACGTCAAAGAGTTTTGACAGCAGCTTCAGAGTTTCTGTATTTGGTGTGGTTTCTCCGGTTTCCCAGCGGGATACAGCCTGGCGGGTAACATAGACTTTCTCCGCGAGTTCATCCTGAGATAATCCGTTTTTGGTTCGCAGTTCAAATATAATATTCTTTGTTTCCATAATTAATCCCCTTTCGTAGATACTATATCATCGCTGTTTCAGAGAGACAAGCAACCGGCTGTTGCTATAGATTAAATTTGAAAGCACGCAAAGGGATTTCAAAAGAAAGATATCTAATCAATCCTAAATTCAGCAGCCAGATAATATGTCGTAAAATCACCGTTTTCTTTACGATCACTGATGTTTTTGACTATACGGTAATCACCTGCTGACAGCGTTCCGTGAAATAATTCCCAGTTAATACCAAATTCAGAGGGAACATTCTTTATTGTATCATAGCCTATTGCCGTAAATCCCCAATCATCAATCAGATATGAAAGGCTGTACCACTCTCCATTTTGAAATACCTGTAAATCATAATAATCTCCATAACGAATTTGTAAATCAGTTGAATTTAAAATTTCCAAGCTTGCAAAGGTTGGACTTGCAGAAGTTACCTTCATTGAGACACCATCCAAGTCATTAACAGGCTTGTCAAAAATCTCCGTAGGCACCGCCTTCATTACATTTTCATCAGATTGTGATTGCGTAAACTTTACCGTTTTTGCAATATCAATTGCCTCCGCCCTGGTAAACTGCCTTTGGTCCAAAGCCAGATAAAAAGCCTCAGATTCGCCTTCCTCTGCAAAGAAAATATACCAATAGTCGCTTGTGGTATCCTCAGGTGTAATGCTTATGCCCTGTTCCTCAAGTCGTCCTATATCCCCTGCTGTGTAAAGATCGTGATTTATATGATATAAAATAGCAGGTTTATCAAGCTCCGCAAGCGTCGTGACTTTCTCCTCAGAGGTATGATTCCATAAACGTATCTGTTTTTCTGTAAGCATGCCGTTTTTAAATAAAAAGTCATCCGGTTCGACATACAGCCGTCCTATGCAGCCGGACATTGTCCAGTCAATTACATAGTTTCCATAAGTGTCATCACCCTGCACATCATAGGCTTGAGGCTCTATATAGGCGCCTCCCCATCCAATTCCGACATTTGCGTCATATTCTGACAGTGTGTAGCCCTCGGGCAGTTCAATTGTCAGCCAGTCGCTAATCTGCGTCTTGGTATTTAAAAACTCCTCTATGCTGTCTACTGTGTGATAGCGTTCATCTGTTGAATACAGTAGACAGCGTTCGCCATCTGATATTCGTGACAGGTATACTTCAACAAGTTCATTATCCTCAATCGAATATGACAAACCAACTTGGTATTCCTCGTCGTTATAATAAATATAAAAACTGTAGGTATCATTTAATGCTCCGTCTATTAAATCCTCGCGTTCCCAATTGTCATATGTAAAAAAATCCGTGTCTCCAAGTACACCTTCATTAAACAGCGTAATAATCATATCCATTGTCAAAGATTCAGAGGTATTGGATAATGCAGTATCTGTTTCATCATCAGGCATTTCTTCATGGATATTACTTTCTTCTCCAACAGATGATTCTTCCTGTGTGTCATTTGTATCAGAAATTGTGTTTGAGTTTCTTGCACAGCTAACAATTATATTTATAGCCACAACAACTATAATAGCGATAATTCCTTTAGTTCGTCTTGTTAACATACAAAGCACTCCTTTATCATAAAAGTTACATCACTAATTTCAGAATTTTATACGAATATTATATTACTGCTTTACAGATTGAACAAGGACATATACAACATAAAATGTCTTGTTCACAACATTTTCCATATGTTAAACTTCTTTTTATTCCGATATAATTTATATAAGCTTTTGCAGGGGAAGTGATAAAATGAAGATAGGGATATGTGATGATGAAAAAGATATAAGGGAGCTTATTAAGGATAAAGTTCTAAAACTCTATCCTCAATCGGATATACTTTTGTACGCATCAGGAGAAGAACTGCTGGCAGGAGAATTGCCAGATATTTTGCTTTTGGATATTCAGATGCAGGGAAAAAGCGGAATAGAAACGGCTAAAGAGCTTCGTTTGATAGATAAGAAACTTATAATTATTTTTGTGACGGCAATAGAAGATTATGTATTTCAGGCCTTTGACGTTGATGCCCTTCACTACCTTGTAAAGCCATTTTCAGATGAGAAGTTTTCAGAAGTATTGCATAAAGCAACAGGACTGCTTACAGACAGAAAAAAGTCGCAATTCGTAGATGAGAAAAAAGAAAAGCCAAGTCTTTTTATAACCACAAAGGGAGAACATATCATAGTCAACTTTGAGGAGATTATATATGCTGAAGTGTATGACCGCAAAGTAATCATTCATACACCTGATGCGGATATAGAGTATTATGGAAAATTAAAAGACTTGGAAGAAAAAGCAGGAGAGGGATTCTACCGTCCTCACAGAGCATATCTCGTAAATTTTGACTATATACGAAAATATGATGCTAAGAATATTTATCTGAAAAAGGGGCAGGCACTTATGGCCAAACAGAACTATCAGGGTTTCGTGAAAAGCTATTTGCGATATAACCGGATGAAAGGAAGAACATGAGATGAGTGATGTAGCTGATTGGAGCAGCATTGGTGTGGCTGCTTTTGTTATAGAGCTATGTATTGAGGGCTACTGCCTTAATAGGCTGCTAAAGTCATTTGTACAGCGTACAAAGGTGGCTTTAGCAGCAGGAATAACTTATTTTTTAGCAATGATAGTGCTTTATCTCATTCCGCCGCATATGGGTATCTTTACGGCATATTTGCTGGGAAGCCTCATAGCGTTTTTAATAATGTGCATAATGGAACGGAGAAACTATACTCAGAAAGCCTTTCTTGCCATTATCTATTTTTCATTGCGCTGGTTTACTGCTACAATGGCAGATATTTTATATGATTATTTGTATAAAATCGTGGAAAATACCGCATGGTACAAGGGAAATCCTCCTATGTATATGCAGTTTATGGTTTATGTCGGGGGATGTGTATCCTATTTGATAATGGTGTTTGTGATTACGGCCGGTGCTATCTGCTTTATAGTAAAGAGTTATGTGTATAAATATGAGCAGATGTCAAAGCGTGAATTGTTTATGCTGGTGATTCCACCATTTCTGGGAGTAGTGGGATATAAGATCATACGCTACTATCGTGTTTTTTATATATTGGAGAGCAGAAAGCTGCCACAGGTATATGATTTACTGTTACTGATTTATTGTGGAGTGGCGGTTACGGTGATAGTTATCTTAATTATGCTATATCAGAATATAAAAGCAACACAGGAGGAAAAGTTGACAAATCAGCTGCTTTCCACACAGATAGATGATCTGAAGCGTCATATTGGACAGGTTGAAAATCTATATCAGGATATACGCGGTATTAAGCACGATATGACAAATCATATACTTACGCTGGAAAAGCTTTATGCAAGTAATGGAGCGGAGCAGGCACAGGAATATGCCAATGAATTGAAGGCACATCTATCCAACGTGGTGGTGGATGGAATAAACAGCGGAAATCCCATAACGGATACGATTCTGCAGGAATGGAAGATGGATGCGGAAAAACGAAATATCTGCTTTGACAGTGATTTTCATTTTCCTACAGGTTCTAATATTAACGCATTTGATATCAGTGTCATACTGAATAATGCTTTGCAGAACGCTGTGGAAAATACAGAGGGAGAAAAGGATGCACATATAAGTGTAAAATCCTACCGTATGAACAATGCTTATATGATAGAAATCAGTAATAGTTTTGAAGGAACTTTGCACTGGGATATGGAATGTGGATTGCCAATTACTTCAAAATTGAAAACAGATAGTCATGGATATGGTTTACATAATATTCAAAAAGTAGCAAAGAAATATTTTGGCGATATAGATATTGTATTAAAAAATGATGAATTCGTATTAAGTGTTATGCTTATGATGGAGTAAATTATATGTGGCTTTTTGATATTCCGGGTTCACACCATAAAAAGGACGCTTTACAACAATTTGCTTTATTTCGATATTTGATTCTCCGATAGAATTAACAGAAGCAAAAAACTGATAACTTCGAAATGGATTTCAAATTATTTATCAAGGAGGAAAAGAAAATGACAGTTAATGGTATCAATGGAGTAAACACACAAATAGGACAGCTTGGGATGAATCAGTCAACGGATCCTTACATCCGTCAGATTCAGAGGCAGATTGCCGATGCACAGAAGCAATTACAGGAGCTTTCATCTAACGAGGATATGACTTTAGAGGAAAAGATGAAAAAACGGCAGGAAATACAGCAGCAAATAAGTGAACTTAATATGCAGTTAAGGCAGTACCAGATAGAACAACGTAGAGAAAAACAGCAGGAAAAAGCATCATCTTCATCAGATGACATTTTTGACCCAAATGGTCAATCGAATAATGGTAAGATGAATGAAGGACAAAAAGTCTCAGGACTTTCACAGGCAAGCATGGAAGCGATGATTTCTGCTGACACATCCATGAAACAGGCAAAGACCCAGGGCAGCGTAGCAACAAAAATGGAAGGTAGAGCAGGAGTTCTTAAGGCTGAAATTAGCCTGGATGGAGCTAGAGGTGGAGATACACAGGCGAATGAACAAGAATTGTCCAAGGCAGAGCAGAAAGCGCAGACAGCGACAGCATCACAACTATCTACTTTAGCGGATGCAAGTAA
Organism: Lachnospiraceae bacterium; assembly: GCA_022510545.1. Lineage (GTDB taxonomy): Bacteria > Bacillota > Clostridia > Lachnospirales > Lachnospiraceae > UBA3282. The sequence goes on from JAFLTG010000032.1 coordinate 6,065, forward strand.
AACAATGAAGGAAGCAGCCAATACAGACCGCAAGGAAAGTGAAGAGAGTAAGCCAGAAGACAAAGATATAAGTGTAAAAGATAAAGATACAGAAGAAAACATATCCGGTTCAGAAAGCGTAAACAAACAGTCAGGCACTTCTGCTGCGGAGAATACATCACCAGGCGAAACGGCAGTAATATCTCACTCTATAACATATGTACCGGTTGACGTTCGTTTATAGTACATAAACCTTCTGCAGGTTTTCTATCTTAGACCCCATATTGACAAGCATGGCATCCAGCAAAGTAATGGCAGCCATAGCCTCTACCACAACCACGGCCCTTGGAACAACCACAGGGTCGTGTCTGCCTTTGATTTCAATCTCAATATTTTCACCCTGCTTATTTACAGTTTGTTGCTTCTTGAAGATAGAAGGAGTAGGCTTTATATGAGCGCGGAAAACAATAGTGGAACCGTCACTGATTCCGCCTAAAATTCCTCCGGCATGGTTAGTAGTTTTGCATACCTTATCGCCCTGCATTGTAAAAGAATCGTTATTCTCGCTGCCCCTGCGTGTAGAAACCTGTATTCCATCACCTATTTCCACTGCTTTGACAGCCCCAATGGACATAATGGCCTTGGCTATATCGGAATCCAGTTTATCAAATACCGGCTCGCCGATACCGGCAGGACAGCCCTCTATTTTACATTCAATGACTCCTCCTGCGGAATCAAAATCCTTCATACATTCTGCAAGATATTCCTCGGCTCTCTTGGATGCTTCATAATCAGGCATGCAGGTTGGAGTATCGAGAATAGCCTGCGGACTAAACGTTTTTTCGTCAATTTCTATAGGGCCTATCGATTTGGTATAGGCCATAAGGCTGATGCCCAGTGTATTCAATATTTTAGAAGCGATTGCGCCAGCGGCAACACGTCCAATGGTTTCTCTTGCGGATGAGCGTCCGCCGCCACGATAGTCGCGGAAACCATATTTTGCATCAAAAGTATAATCCGCATGTCCGGGGCGGTAATAGCTGGCAATTTCGCTATAATCGGAAGAACGCTGTGAGGTATTATGTACTATAAGAGAAATCGGGGTTCCGGTAGTTTTTCCATCAAAAACACCGGAGAGGATTTCTACTTTGTCATCTTCTTTTCTTGGGGTTGAGATTTTAGTTTTACCCGGCTTGCGGCGGTCCAGAAATATTTGAATATCTTCCTCGGATAGAGGAAGACCTGCCGGACAGCCGTCTATAACAACACCCAGTGCCTTTCCATGGGATTCCCCCCACGTTGTGATTTTAAATAATTTGCCATAAGATGAACCGGACATAGTATACGTTCCTTTCGCATTCATTAATATGTTTACGTAAAAGTATAGCATAAATTATTAACCAAGAAAAGTCTCGATAAATATTACAGTGTTCAGTAACTCAACTGTTAGTTGATTTTATCATAAATGAGTCGCTAAAGCGTTTATTGATACTATATAAAACGTTATGGTATATTTTAAATGTAATAGGAACTTAATACATATTTATTTCTAAAGCAATGGATATAATCTTAAGACACGGACATTTTACAGATTAAGAAAGGCCGGATGAAGCATGTTAAATAAAGAAAACATTGGTAAAAGAATTGCTTTTTTTAGAAAACAAAAAGGTATAACGCAAAAGGAACTCGCTGATTTTTTGCATATTTCATACCAAGCCGTTTCAAAATGGGAGTCAGGAAAGAGTCTGCCTACGGTTGAAATGCTATATGAGATTTCCGGTCTTTTAAATGTAACAGTTGATGCGCTGTTAAATGAAGATGAATGGAAAAACAGGTGGATTTCATATAAGGATTCGGGGCTTGATACAAAAAAGTTACACGCTTTAAAATCGTCAGTCATGGAACTTAATTCTGATGATGATACTATATTGTCCTCAAATTATGCGGATGCCTGTCTGTTTAGGATAGATACCTCACAGATGAAAGAACCGGTATATTCCTGTATTACCTGTGTTCCGGGATCTAAGGAAAAATTGGCAAAAGAGTATGGATATAATAAGGAGATTTGTGAGGATGTAGCGGCCCGTGCAATTAATTTTACATTACATCATGGCATGAAACCGGTTATTTTAAGGTCAATGATAATCTGTGGAAATTACGATTATGAACAGCTATATCTTATGGCACAGACATTTCAGCGTATCTGCGAAGAAAATAAAGTTTCATTTGCCGGAATGGAGATTTCCGCTCAGCCTGTTAATTATAACCCGACAGAATATTGGTTGAACACTACGGTGGTAGGTGTACAGGATAAGGATAAAGTGCTGACAGGAAGCAGTATTAAAGAAGGAGATATATTGATTGGTATAAAGACAAAGGGCATAGATGGCATAAGTTATCCCTTTGTGAAGTTAATGTTGGATAAAAAACCTGAACTTTATCATGCCAAAATTAATGAAAACAGCTCTTTCCTGGATGAATTAATGAAAGCAAATCTGGTGTACACAAGGGAGATAGCAGCTTTACATGAGTTAGGATATTTACACAAGGCTTTTCGGATCAGTAATTCTCTTATAAACGTAAAATGTTGGCGGGATATACCCGAAGGACTGTGCGCGTATATTGATTTGTCTTCTGTTCCGGTTATGCCTTTGTATAGATTCATCTTTGAACAGGATATGATTGGAGAAAATGTTTTTCCGTTTCATTTTAATATGGGAATCGGTATGGTAGCAGCTGTGCCGGAAAAATACTTTAAAGAAGCCATTAAAGTTATAGAGCAGTTTTCGGAGTGCTGGCGTATTGGACAGATTGAAACCGATGATAAGCACAAAGGAGAGAAAGTTTGGAGTAGGGGACGTATATTGTGGCAGTAATCAGGAAAGTGAATCAGGAGCATAATTATGAAAACGGATAAAGAAATATTTAAAAAGATTTTAAAGTATGTTGGTAAACATAAAATACTCATACTTCTTGCCTTATTATCGGGGGCGTTATGTACAGGATGTGATGTTGCCGGTTCTGAGCTTATAAAGCGTGTGGTTGATGGACTTGAAGCAGGAACATTAACAGATATAGGACACATTATTTTGGTATGCATCGGTATACTTACAGCCGGAGCCGGTTCGGCATGGCTTACGCGATATACATCAGGGAGCGCGGCAACTAAGATACTTAAAGAAGTGAAAGATGATGCAGTAGTTCATATTACCGGAATTACAGCAGAATATATGGCAAAAAAACGTTCGGGGGATATTCTGTCAAGACTGACAGATGATGTGAACCGAGTAAGTAGTTTTGTGCAAGATGATTTGATTTATGTAATTATGAACCCATTCTTACTTATTTTTTATTTTACATATTTGTTATATCTCAATCCTCCATTATTTATTATATCCATAGTGCCGACAATACTTTGTCTGCCCTTTGGCTCAATGCTTACTACTAAATTTAAGGCCGGATCAAAGGCATATATGCAGTACTCTGCAGATGTCATAAGTTCGTCAGTAGACATGATAGGCGGCATGGAGGTGGTTGCAAGCTATTGTCTCCAGGATACTCTGCTTAGCGGTTACCGTGAAAATGTGCAAAAAATGACAGACATGTCAGTTTCTAATGACAAAAATCAGTATAAAGGGCGGGCATTTTTTATTCTGTCAGGTAGTCTTTCTTCTATACTCTGCCTTGTTATAGGAGGGGGGTTCTGCATTCAGGGAAGGTTGACAATAGGCAGCCTGGTGGCATTTTTTTCTCTTTTACCCAAGATGGTTAATGTAATTAATGATATGGCAAATAAATTATTTAACAGTAAGACAGCATTGGCAGCAGGAGAAAGGGTGTTTGAGATATTAAATACACCGGTCGAACCGACGGGAAGCGTAAAGTGCGGTGTAGAGACTGCTCCTGCAATAGAATTTAGTAATGTGAAGTTTTTTTATGAAGAGGGAGCTCCTGTGCTTAATGGTATAAGCTTTAAAGTTCCTAAGGGTAAGACCGTTGCAATAGTTGGTGCAAGTGGAGGTGGAAAAAGCACGCTGCTTCGTCTCATATGCGGATTTTATCGACCGCAGCAGGGTAATATTTTGATTGAAGGAATTGAACTTGATGATTGGGATTTGGAGGCATTGCGCTCGCGCCTTTCGTATGTGTCGCAGCATTCATATTTATTTCCGGTGTCTGTGGGAGAGAATATTGCAATGGGTAAGTTTGGAGCAGGTGAGGACGAGATTCATATGGCGGCAGAGGCTGCAAATGCTTCCGGTTTCATAAATGAACTTCCCGAAAAGTACGACACTCTGGCAGGTGAACGGGGGTCGCGATTGTCAGGAGGGCAGATACAGCGTCTTTCCATCGCACGTGCGATTCTGAAAGATGCGCCTATATTGCTTTTGGATGAGGCAACTTCGGCACTTGATGTACAGTCAGAATCCGATGTACAAAAGGCACTCGACTCTCTGGCAAAAGGACGCACAACTCTTGTAGTCGCACACAGACTGTCTACAATACAAAACGCAGACTATATCATTGTTATGGATCACGGAAGAATAGTTGAAGTTGGGACGCATAAAGAATTACTGGAAAAGGGTAGAGTTTATCCAAAACTTTATTATATGTACGAAGGTAATTCATATTAATATTAAACATAAGTGAAAGAGATTATTATGAATAAAGATAAAATAACAATTAATAAATTAAAAAAATATCTATCGCTGTTTGAAGGCTCCGGTGTATATTGGTTCTGCCTGATATTGATTCCGGCCACAGATGTATTTGTAAGCGCAATGAATGCAATATTTTATAAAAATATCATTAATGCAGTGACGGCTTCCGATATAAATTTATTTAAAACTGCGCTTTGGTTGGCAGCAGTTGTTTTGGCCGCAGACATGGTCAGATGTTTTATTATTTATACATATATGTATCATGTCCGCCAGATTATGGCCAGGCTTCGACTAAGGGTGATGACACATTTGTTCAATATGCCGACGTCATATTTTGAAAAGCACCACTCGGCGGACTCCATACAAAAACTATGCTTCAATGTAGAGGATATAAAGACCTCCCTTGCAGGTAGACATCAAGTGATCATAGGTCCTGTGGTAATCGGTGTTTCATCAATTATAATCATTTTATTGCTGGATGCCCGTATAGGGCTTATGGTACTTGCATTAAGCATTTTATCAGTGAGAATAAATATGGTTCTTTCAAAACCGCTTCGTGGTATGGCGGTTAGGATACAGAAACTTCTTACTAAATGTACAATGAGTCTGACAGATATATTGGCAGGGATTAACGTTATCAAAATGTTTCCGGGAACACGGGCTATGATAGAGCGGTATTCCGGTTTTAATGCAGAAGCAGCTGAACATACAGTGAAGAGATTTCGCAGGATGTCTGACGTATCGGCAGTTGAATGGGTATTTGGATATTTGTGCAATATTGTTATCCTGATCATCGGTGTATTTATGTCTTATGCAGGTTTGATGGATTTTGGCACGGTGATAGCAATTCTCAGCTTGCAGGGTGCGGTATCGTATTTCTTAAGCCGCATTGGCAGCGCATGGGGAAGTTTGATAGATTCATTTGTCCTGGCAGACAGAGTATACGAGATTTTGGATCAGCCGACACAGCCGAGGGATCAACGGATTAAAAATATTAATGAAGGCGGTTCTTTTTCCATAGAAGATAAAAACATCGGGGCAAATGATATTATCGATAGAGAGACTGCTGTAAATGGCACTGATATCATCACTAGAGATACTGATATTACTATAAGTAACGCTGTATTTTCTTATGATGATCTGCAAAAAGTGCTAAACGGTATTAATATTACAGTGAATAATGGAAAGACTGCTGCACTTGTAGGAGAGAGCGGTGGAGGCAAGAGTACGATAGTCAAGCTTTTATTGGGGTTTTATCAACTTAACAGTGGTAATATCAGAATATTGGGGAAACCACTATCAGACTACACTTTGGATGAACTACGTGGTAATATTGCATATGTTCCGCAAGATGCCTATCTTTTTACAACAAGCATAAAAGAAAATATAAGATATGGAAGACCGGGAGCGAGTGATGAGGAAATAATAGAGGCTGCAAAACGTGCCTATGCACATGAATTCATCATGGAATTTCCAAATGGATATGATACGCTGGTGGGTGAACGCGGTGAAAGCCTGTCAGGAGGACAGCGCCAGAGGATTGCAATAGCACGTGCATTTTTAAGGAATGCACCGATACTTCTTCTTGATGAGGCAACATCGGCTTTAGATTCAGAGAGCGAGCAGCTTGTTCAAAAAGGAATTGAGGCACTTATGGGGGGACGCACCACACTTGTAGTGGCGCATAGGTTATCGACTATTGAAAATGCAGATATGATATATGTCATAGAAAATGGAAAAGTATGCGAGCAGGGAAGGCATACCGAGTTAATGAAACAGGATGGTGTATATAAAAGACTGGGTGAATTATCAAGAAGTAATATTGGCGCATAATTTTGATAATAACATAATAAATTAGGGAAAAACTTTACATGACAAAAAAAGATGTACAAATAAAAAATATGTGTTATTATATATATTAGATTTTTAAAATTAAACGTTTTAAACGTTTTTGGGCTTTTTATATTTTGAAAGTGGTGTACATTCGGATGAATAAAACTTTTCGCGAAAAAGTTGTGCAAAAATGTACGGCTGTTGCAAAAAAGCATAAGTTGTTGAAATATCCAAGTATGGTAGTTATGGTCATAATTTTAAGTCTGTATTACTTGTGCCGTCATTTTGCAACAAATGGTAAACGATATGCGGGGATTGCATTTTCCCTGCTGTTTTTCGTGTCCGGATGCAGCTTTTCTTTTGCTGTATTTACAGGACCGTCGGGATTTATTAATGCACAGGAGACTTATAATGAGGTTGTTGAATATTCTGATATAGGTTTTGCGGATGAAAAAACGTTTGAACCTGACGAAAGTATGCTTTCAGAGAGCGAAGAAGATTTGAAAGAACACGAATTGGCTGAAAATGACGAGGATGCAACTTCTTATACATTGGATGATATTTTGGAAAATTCAGATTCATATTCTATAGATGATGATGTAGAAGGAAATGATGTTGAAGCGGAATCAGAAACCGAAACGGAATCAGAAATCGGAACGGAAGCAGAAGCTGAGGAAGAATCGGAGACTGAAACAGAACAGATACCGGAATTTGACAGCAGCGACTGGCGGCTTGTGCTGGTAAATAAGCAGCATCCCATACCGGAGGATTACAGTTTTAAGCTTGGTGCCATTAGGGGCGATATGAAGTGTGACGAGAGAATTGTATCCGACCTGCTCAGTATGCTTCAGGCTGCCAGAGGAGACGGTATCAATCTTGCGGTTCGTTCTCCATACAGGACATTGGATAGACAGGAGTATCTTTTTGGTCGGAAAATCAATCGATATATGGCTCAGGGTTATTCATATATGGAAGCATATAAGACCGCATCCCTGACTGTTACAATACCCGGTTCGAGTGAACATCAGATAGGACTTGCATTGGATATCACATCAGATACGCATGAAGGCTTAGATGCAGCCTTTGGGGATACGAATGCAGGTAAATGGCTGGCGGAGCATAGTTGTGAATATGGTTTTATACTTAGGTATCCGGACGGCAAAGAGTATATTACAGGTATTGAATTTGAACCCTGGCATTTCAGATATGTAGGTAAAGATGCTGCAACTGTTATGGTGCGGGATAATATTTGTCTGGAAGAATTCTGGGATAAGTATCTTTAAGATGGAGATTAGCGATTCATGTATAGAATCTTAAAAAAAGAAGGCAGGGCGAGACGTGGAGAACTAAGCACTGTACATGGTACAATACAGACACCTGTTTTTATGAATGTCGGTACAGTGGCAGCCATTAAAGGTGCGGTTTCTACCGAGGATCTTATGCAGATAGATACCCAGGTGGAATTGTCCAATACTTATCATCTGCATGTAAGACCGGGAGACCTTGTTATAAAGAAACTTGGCGGTTTACATAAGTTCATGTTATGGGACAGGCCTATTTTAACGGATTCCGGTGGATTTCAGGTTTTTTCACTGGCAGGACTTCGCAAGATTAAAGAAGAAGGCGTTTATTTTAACTCTCATATAGATGGCAGAAAAATTTTTATGGGGCCGGAAGAAAGTATGCAGATACAGTCCAATCTGGCTTCTACAATTGCAATGGCTTTTGATGAGTGCCCGCCTAGTACGGCGGAACGAAGTTATGTACAAAGTTCTGTAGAGCGTACCACAAGATGGCTGGTGCGATGCAAACAGGAGATGAACAGACTTAACACTCTGGAGGATACTATTAATCCTAACCAGCTTTTGTTTGGTATCAATCAGGGAGCAATTTTTGATGATATAAGAATAGAGCATGCCAAGAGGATTACCGAGCTTGATTTAGACGGATATGCGATTGGCGGTCTTGCCGTAGGTGAGAGTCATGAGCAGATGTACCATATTATTGAAGAAACAGTGCCATATCTGCCTGAGGATAAACCGGTATATCTGATGGGAGTCGGAACTCCCGCCAATATTTTGGAAGCAGTGGAGCGGGGAGTAGACTTTTTTGATTGTGTTTATCCAACCAGAAACGGAAGGCATGCGCATTTATATACCAATCATGGGAAGCTGAATCTTTTCAATGCAAAATACGAGCTTGATGATAGGCCGATTGAAGAAGGCTGTGGCTGCCCGGTATGTAAAAGGGGATATTCCAGAGCATATATCAGGCATCTGCTCAAAGCAAAGGAAATGTTGGGTATGCGTTTTTGTGTACTGCATAATTTATATTTTTATAATACGATGATGACTGAAATCAGAGATGCTCTTGACAGGGGTGAATTTGCCCAGTATAAGAAAAAGAAACTGGAAGGCTTATAAAAGACTTGTTTTCTTTTCTTGTTTTGTGTATAGTTTAATAAGAATGGAGGGATTACTATGGGAATATTATTGACAGCAGAAGAGGCTGCTGCAGAAGCAGGTGCAGCCGCAAGCAGTACCGTTATTATGGTAATATATATAATAATAGTTGTAGCCGTTATGTATTTTATTATGGTTCGTCCGCAGAAAAAAGAACAAAAAAGAGTGGCGGCTATGATGGCTGAACTTGCAGTGGGCGATGCTGTTTTGACAAGCAGCGGTTTTTACGGAACATTAATTGATATTACGGACGATACGGTTATTGTTGAGTTTGGAAATAACAAAAACTGCCGTATTCCGATGCAAAAGACAGCTATTGTGCAGATTGAAAAACCTGATGCCGAATAGGGATTAATATTTAAGTAAGATAAAAGTAAGATGCATTTCGGTGCATCTTATTATGCTATAGAAGGGAGATGGATAAATGGAATTAAATATTACTTGTATTCCGGGAGACGGAATAGGACCTGAGATTGTAACTGAAGCTAAGAAGGTTTTGGATGCTGTGGCAGATAAATTTGGTCACACCATGAAGTATACGGATATTCTAATGGGAGGGGCATCTATAGATGCATATGGCGTACCGCTTACAGATGAAGCAATAGAGCAGGCTAAGAGTGCGGATGCGGTGCTTATGGGTTCTATAGGCGGTGATACGACTACTTCTCCCTGGTATAAACTGCCTCCCAATTTAAGACCGGAAGCAGGACTTCTTGGAATCAGGAAGGCGCTTAATTTATTTGCAAATTTAAGACCTGCAGTGCTTTATGAGGAGCTTGCTGGAGCCTGCCCGTTAAAGGAAGAGATTTCCGCAGCCGGTTTCGATATGCTTATTATGAGAGAACTTACCGGTGGGCTTTATTTTGGCGAGCGTAAGACAATAGAAGAAAACGGTGTATTAAAGGCAATCGATACTTTAACTTATGATGAGAATGAAATCCGTCGTATAGCTGTCAAAGGCTTTGATATTGCAATGAAGAGAAAGAAGAAAGTAACCAGCGTTGATAAGGCAAATGTACTGGATTCTTCCAGACTGTGGCGCAAGGTAGTGGAAGAGGTGGCAAAAGACTATCCGGAGGTTAAGTTAGAGCATATGCTGGTGGACAACTGTGCTATGCAGCTGGTAAAAGACCCTGCACAGTTTGATGTTATATTGACCGAAAATATGTTCGGTGATATTTTATCCGATGAAGCAAGTATGGTAACCGGTTCCATAGGTATGCTTGCGTCTGCTTCATTGAATGATTCCAAGTTTGGGCTGTATGAGCCGAGTCATGGCTCTGCGCCGGATATTGCAGGTAAAGATATTGCCAATCCGATAGCAACTGTGCTTTCGGCTTCAATGATGCTTCGTTATAGCTTTGATTTGGATAAGGAGGCGGATGCGATTGACAATGCAGTCAAGAGCGTATTAAAAGAAGGCTACAGAACAGTTGATATAATGTCAACAGGATGCACACAGGTGGGATGTAAGCAGATGGGAGATTTACTTGCGCAAAGAATATAAGATTATGATAAAACGAAAATCGGAAAATGTGATATTCCTGCTTTTTCTTTTAGGAATGGCAGTGTATTACGGCTGGCGGCTTTTTGCGTTGACACCTTGGTATGATGAGCTTTATACTTATTATTATTTTATCAGCAGAGGACCGGTTTATGCGGCTATACACTGGCCGCTGCCCAATAATCATGTGGGGTATTCGGTATTATCTGCAGTGTTTGATTTTTTGGGGAATTCTGCAATTGGATTAAGAGGTGTATCGTGGCTTGCAAGTCTTATCAGTATGTGCCTGTTGTTTTCAATAGGAAAAAAGCTTTTTCCCAAAGGCTTTGCGCTGGTACCGGTGTTTATTTTTTCATCAATGAATATAGTAAATTCCCTCGCGGTACAGGGAAGGGGATATGCGCTGGCTACGTGCCTGTATCTGACTGTCGTATATGAACTAATTCAGATTATAGTATTTAATGCAGGTAAAAAAAGAAATTATATTATTATCGCCTGTTCGTTCATATGGGCATTGTACACGCTTGCAAGCAGTGTTTATTACGTTATTCCGTTATGTTTAATTGGCGGTGGATGGCTGCTTATTCAAAAGCGCATAAAAGAGTTTATAAAACTTTTTATAACTGCATTGATAAGTGCGATATGTACGGTGGGACTGTATGCTGTAATATGGCTTGCAATCGGTTCCAATCTCTTGTCTAAGACAGAAGACAGTTTGTATTATGGAGAAGGGCATTTTTCAATTATCTTGCATGCACCTTTTAAGGCAATTCAGACAGGCATTCAATATATGCTTGATACACCTTATATACAGAGTGTGGCAAGGGAAGGTTATATTCCGAGGTTTGGAATATGGATTAAGGCATTATTTGAAAGTTATTATTCCGGCCTGTCGGTGCCATTGATTTTGATTGTCTGTATTAGTATTATATCAATTATAGGCAAGATGGTTTTTAAGAAAAGAATAGACAGTTTTACTGAGTGGTATCTACTGTTATCGTTTTTAATCACTCCGCTTATGCTTATCATACAGGCAGCACTTCCTTTTTACAGGGTATTCTCATTCTTTGCGGTACCTGTGGCTGTGCTTATTACATGGTTATTTGTCTGTATTGATTCTTTGATTAAAAACTCTAAACGTGAAGGTTATGACTACTTTGCCATACTGCTTACTGTTGGTACCGGTATATTGTGTATAAGATTTTTATTCTTACCTTCATACAACCGGCAGTACAGTGACAGAGAAGCGGCAATAGAAGATGCACTTGACAAGATTGATTTAAAAGAAGATGACATACTTTGTGTAACCGACTGTGATCAGGAATATTTGGTAAAATACCTTTTTGACAGGGAAAATATAACATTAATACCACAGGATGCCGATTACATTATGTTGGACAGTATGCTGCTTTTATCCGAGGATACACTACTGACATTGGATTCTTATGCGGATGAATGGAAATTATATATAACTTATGATGAAATACCAAGAGAGTATCTGGAAGAGGAGACAGAAATTTATTACAAAAATGACAGAGTTGTCATTTTTTATAAAAAAGATAATTAATTTGTATGTTTAAGAAATTCGACATTACAGTTAATATTATAAAGGAGAGATGAGTAATGAAAAGTGATAACGTAAAAAAAGGTATACAGCAGGCTCCGCACCGAAGCTTATTTAATGCGCTCGGTTTTACGGAGGAGGAAATGAACAAACCAATGGTCGGCATAGTAAGCTCATATAATGAAATCGTGCCGGGGCATATGAATCTTGATAAAATAGTTAACGCGGTTAAATTGGGAGTAGCCGAAGCCGGTGGTGTTCCGGTGGTATTTCCTGCTATTGCGGTATGTGACGGAATAGCAATGGGACATATCGGTATGAAATATTCGCTTGTTACAAGAGATTTGATAGCGGATTCTACCGAGTGTATGGCACTTGCGCACCAGTTTGATGCTCTTGTAATGGTGCCTAACTGTGATAAAAACGTACCCGGACTTTTAATGGCCGCTGCAAGAATAAATGTGCCTACGGTATTCGTATCCGGAGGGCCTATGCTGGCAGGTCGTGTACAGGGGCAAAAGAGAAGCTTATCTTCTATGTTTGAAGCAGTAGGCTCCCATGCGGCAGGTACTATGACTGAGGAAGAGGTAAGGGAATTTGAGGAAAAGGTATGTCCTACCTGCGGTTCCTGCTCCGGTATGTATACGGCCAATTCAATGAACTGTCTGACTGAGGCACTGGGTATGGGACTTCGGGGTAACGGTACGATTCCTGCAGTATACTCTGAAAGGATTAAGTTAGCTAAACATGCCGGAATGGCGGTTATGGAGCTGTATAAAAAGAATATCAGACCAAGCGATATCATGACTAAGGATGCTGTTTTGAATGCGCTCACTGTAGATATGGCGCTTGGCTGTTCAACCAATTCAATGCTGCATTTACCGGCTATCGCACATGAAATCGGCTTTGATTTTGATATAGCATTTGCAAACGATATAAGTGCTAAAACTCCTAATCTCTGTCATCTTGCACCGGCAGGTCCAACTTATATGGAGGATTTGAATGAAGCCGGAGGCGTTTATGCGGTTATGAAGGAGCTTGCAGATGCGGGACTTTTGAATACGAAATGTATGACGGTAACAGGTAAGACTATGGGAGAAAATATTGCGGATGCCGTAAATAAGAATCCTGAGGTTATACGACCTCTTGACAATCCGTATTCCAAGACAGGCGGCCTTGCGGTATTAAAAGGAAATCTGGCTCCGGACGGAAGTGTTGTTAAGCGTTCGGCTGTTGTAGAAGAAATGATGGTACATGAAGGGCCTGCGCGTGTATTTGATTGTGAGGAAGATGCCATTGAGGCAATTAAGGGCGGTAAGATAGTTGCAGGAGACGTTGTTGTAATACGTTATGAAGGGCCCAAAGGAGGTCCGGGTATGCGTGAGATGTTAAATCCTACTTCTGCCATTGCCGGAATGGGACTTGGTTCAAGTGTTGCTCTTATTACGGACGGACGTTTCTCAGGAGCGTCACGTGGTGCCTCCATAGGACATGTATCACCGGAAGCTGCAGTAGGCGGCCCGATTGCACTGGTGGAGGAAGGAGATATTATAAGTATAAATATTCCTGAAATGAAGCTTGATATAAAGGTATCTGATGAAGAATTGGCAGCAAGAAAAGAAAAATGGCAGCCAAGGGAACCTGAGATTACAACAGGTTATCTTGCAAGATATCGTGAACTTGTAACAAGCGGAAACAGAGGCGCTATCTTAATGAATAAGGGAGGAGAATAAAGTAATGTTACTTACAGGCTCGGAAATCGTTGTAGAATGTTTGAAAGAGCAGGGAGTAGACACAGTATTCGGCTACCCCGGCGGAAGTATTTTAAATGTATATGATGCTTTGTATCAACATAGTAATGAAATAAACCATATTCTGACTTCTCATGAACAGGGTGCGGCACATGCTGCAGACGGCTATGCGCGCGCTACCGGCAAGGTGGGCGTGTGTCTTGCAACAAGCGGGCCGGGAGCAACCAATCTTGTTACAGGTATTGCAACCGCATACATGGATTCGGTTCCAATGGTAGCGATTACCTGTAATGTAAATCTGCCTTTGCTTGGAAAGGATTCTTTTCAGGAGGTGGACATTGCAGGCGTGACTATGCCGATTACTAAGCATGGATATATTGTAAAAGATGTCAATATCCTTGCGGATACACTGCGCAAGGCTTTTGCAATCGCAAGAAGCGGACGCCCTGGGCCTGTGCTGGTGGATATAACCAAGGATGTTACTGCTAACAAGTGCGAATACACCAAAATGCCAATAACGGAATATGGCAAAAAAGTTATCGATAATTCAACCGATATTGAAAAAGCACTGGAAGCTATCAGAGAATCCAGAAAACCTTTGATTTGTGTGGGCGGCGGTGCTGTGATTTCGGGTGCATATGATGAAGTAAATGAATTTGCTAAGAAAGTTGATGCACCTGTATGTGACACCCTAATGGGAAAAGGTGCATATGATGGACATGATGCACTTTATACCGGAATGATAGGAATGCACGGAACCAAGGCTTCCAACTTCGGTGCAAGCGAATGTGACCTTTTTATAGCGCTGGGTGCAAGATTTTCCGACAGAGTTATAGGTAATCCTAAGAGATTTGCCGAGAATGCCAGAGTGCTTCATATAGATATCGATGCAGCCGAAATAGATAAGAATATTCGAACCGATATATCTATAGTAGGAGATCTTAAAGAAGTATTAAAAGAATTGAATTCCAAGATTGATAAACAGGATCATAAGGAGTGGACCGCTCATATTGAAGGCTACAAGGAAAAATATCCGCTTAATTATGATGATTCTGTTTTATCCTGTCCGTATATTATGGAAGAACTGGATCGTATCACCAAAGGGCAGGCTATCATTACTACCGATGTGGGTCAGCATCAGATGTGGGCAGCGCAGTATTATAAATACTCGAAACCTCGTACTTTTCTTTCTTCAGGAGGTCTTGGTACTATGGGATATGGACTGGGTGCCTGCATAGGAGCCAAGGTAGGGAAACCTGATAAAATTTGTGTCAATATTGCAGGAGACGGCTGCTTCAGAATGAATATGAATGAACTGGCAACTGCAAGCAGATACAATATTCCGATTATCCAGATTGTAATAAACAATCATGTACTTGGAATGGTTAGACAGTGGCAGACACTCTTTTATGAAAAACGCTATTCCCAGACTGTACTTAGTGACAAGGTTGATTTCTGTAAAGTGGCAGAGGGGCTTGGCTGCGAGGCAATACGTGTAACAACTAAGGAAGAAGTTGCACCTGCAATTGAAAAAGCGCTGGCAATGAATGCACCTGTATTATTGGATTGTATTATTCCGGAAGATGATAAGGTATTTCCGATGGTACCGGCAGGTGCGCCGATAAGTGAAGCTTTTGATGCGCAGGATTTGGAGAAGCAAGAATAGTTAAATAAACCGGAAAATTATATGGGAAAAAAATCGTTTAAAAAAGTAATAATTCTGGTCTTTGTAGTTATACTGCAGTTTATGTTGGCTTATGTCGGACTTGCAATTTATTACCAAAATGCTTTTGAGTACGGAACCTGGATAAACGGAGTTTATTGTACGGGTAAAAGCATTGAAGAGGTCAATGAAGAGTTAGCTGGAAAGTTTGATTATGCCGGCATTACGATTTATGATAAAGAGCAGAATGCATATAAGATATCAGCTGAGGATATTGATTATCAATATGATTTTGGACAGTCGCTCAAACTGTATCTGGACAGACAGAATTCATGGCTATGGGTGGACAGCTTTTGGAAAGTCAGAAATGATAAACTGAATCCCGCAATAAAATATGACGAGGGTGATTTTGAAGAATGTTTTAATGCCATGTCTTTTGTCCCTAAAGGAAATGTCGGAAGCGGAAAACTTGCAATTATTAAAAAGTATAACGGTTACGAACTGCTAAATGAAAGATGTGGACTTTTGAATGTTGAGGCGGCAAAACTTGCGGTAGAAGAAGCTGTTAGAAATGCAGAAGATTCCATCTCTCTGGAAGATGCCGGCTGCTATTATGACATGGAGATTACTCGGGAAATGCAGGAAATTCTGCATAATTGGGAACTTGTTGAAGACTTTCAAGACTGTAATATTGTATATCAGATAGGAGAAGCAATGGTTCCTGTAGATGCTTCCGTAGTGTGTGACTGGATTTTACTTGAGGAGGACGGGAGTTTTGCATTTGATGATAAAGGCCAGCTGCAATTGAGAGAGGATGCAGTAGCAGAATTTATTGATAAGCTGGCAGATCAGTATGATACCGTAGGGAAAACCCGACGTTTTAAGGCAACAAGGGGCGAAATTGTAGAAATAGAGGGTGGCACATACGGTAATAAAATAGACAAAGATGCAGAAATCGAATATCTTACCCAGGCCTTTATCAATAAAGTCGATGAGATACATACACCTGTCTATAAACAAACCTCAGTGAAGCAGGGAAAAGATGATATAGGTGATACATATATCGAAGTTGATATGACTGAGCAGATGATGTACTATTATCTGAATGGAAGACTTGAGATTGAAACACCGATTGTAACCGGAAATACATCTCGCGAGATGGGAACTCCCGAAGGCGTCAATTATGTATATTTAAAGCAGACTGACCGAATTTTACGCGGAGAAGGTTACGCTTCACATGTGAATTACTGGATGCCTGTAAAAGGCAATATAGGAATACACGATGCCACGTGGCGCAGCAATTTTGGCGGAAAAATATATCAAACCAACGGTTCTCATGGCTGCATTAACACACCCTATTCCGTTATGTCTAAAATATATGAGATGGTGGAAATGGGGACACCGGTGGTTATGTTTTATTAATGAGTGAAAAATTATAATAGAATCTTGACGAAAATATAGTATGAATGTAAAATATTCTGTGATTTATAAAACTGTTATTTACTGGAGGAAATGAAAAGTGTCTAGAGTATATAATTTTTCGGCAGGACCGGCAGTTCTGCCTGAAGAGGTTTTAAAAGAAGCAGCAGAGGAGATGCTGGATTATAAGGGAAGCGGTATGTCAGTAATGGAGATGAGCCATCGCTCCAAGGTATATGATACAATTATTAAAGAGGCAGAGGCTGATCTTAAAACTTTATTAAATATTCCCGATAATTACAAGGTATTATTTTTGCAGGGTGGTGCAAGTCTTGTTTTTGCATCTGTTCCGATGAACCTTATGAAAAACCGTAAAGCGGGATATATTCTGACAGGACAGTGGGCTAAAAAGGCTTATGCTGAAGCTAAGATATACGGAGAAGCGGTAGAACTTGCATCTTCTGCCGATAAGACTTTTTCCTATATTCCTGACTGTTCCGATTTGCCGATTACTGATGATATGGACTATGTTTATATCTGTGAAAACAATACGATATATGGAACCAAATTCCATACTTTGCCGGATACTAAGGGTAAGATTCTGGTTTCAGATGTTTCATCCTGTTTCTTATCGGAACCTATGGATGTGACAAAGTATGGTCTTGTCTATGCCGGAGTGCAGAAGAATGTAGGACCGGCAGGTGTACAGGTTGTTATCATCAGGGAAGATCTTCTTACCGACGAAGTGCTTCCGGGAACACCTACTATGATGAAATTCAAAGTGCATGCAGATAACGAATCTTTATATAATACACCTCCCTGCTATGGAATTTATATATGCGGAAAGGTATTTAAATGGCTTCTCAAGAACGGTGGTCTTAGCAAAATGAAAGAAATTAATGAGAAAAAGGCTAAGATTTTATATGATTTTCTGGATGAAAGCAGTTTGTTCAAAGGTACCGTAAGAAAAGAAGATCGTTCTCTTATGAATGTTCCGTTTATTACAGGTAATGATGAAATGGATGCTAAGTTTATAAAAGAAGCAACTGCAGCCGGATTTGTCAACCTGAAAGGACACCGCAGCGTAGGCGGAATGCGTGCAAGTATCTATAATGCAATGCCGATTGAGGGTGTTGAGAAGCTTGTAGAATTTATGAGGGAATTTGAGAAGAACAATAAATAAAAATCTGTAATGCCCTTTATAATAGATTTGGGTATTATGTTTCAGGATTTTAAGAAAAGAGGAAATCGAATGTTTAAATATCATTGTTTAAATCCTATTTCTGCAGTAGGAATTGAGAAATTTACAGCACAGTATCAAAAAACTGATAACGCAGCGGAAGCAGACGGCATTCTGGTAAGAAGTGCAGCAATGCATGATATGGAGCTGCCGGAAAACTTACTTGCAATAGCCAGAGCCGGTGCAGGTGTCAATAATATACCGGTGGAGAAGTGTGCCGAAAAAGGCATTGTAGTGTTTAACACACCCGGTGCCAATGCAAACGGTGTAAAAGAGCTTGTGATTGCTGCTATGCTTCTGGCTTCCAGAGACATAGTAGGTGGAATCGAATGGGTGTCTGCCAATAAAGACGATGAAAACATAGCCAAAGATGCCGAGAAAGCAAAGAAAGATTTTGCAGGAACTGAGATTCAGGATAAAAAACTGGGTATCATCGGTCTTGGTGCAATCGGTGTAAAGGTTGCTAATGTAGCAAAACATCTTGGAATGGAGGTATACGGATATGACCCGTATGTTTCTGTAGATGCAGCATGGAATCTAAGCCGTGATGTAAAGCATGTACTTAATGTAGACGAAATCTACGAAAATTGCGATATAATAACTATTCATGTGCCGCTTATGGATGCGACAAAAGGAATGATCAATAAAGAAGCAATCGATAAGATGAAGGATGGAGTGATTCTTCTTAATTTTGCAAGAGATCTCCTTGCAGATGAAAAAGCAGTTGTTGACGGAATAAAGTCAGGAAAAGTACGTAAATACGTATCGGACTTTCCTAATCCCACAACTGCAGGAACAGAAGGATGTATTGTTATCCCGCATCTTGGAGCATCTACTGAAGAATCTGAAGATAACTGCGCTAAGATGGCAGTTAAGCAGATGATGGATTATCTCGAAAACGGTAATATCATAAACAGTGTAAATTATCCCAAGTGTGATATGGGGGTATGCACTCAGGCAGGGCGTGTCGCAATCTTCCATAAGAATATCGCCAATATGATCACGAAATTTACAGCTTGTTTCGGTGATAACGGAATCAATATTTCTGATATGACTAATAAGTCCAAGGGAGAGGTTGCTTACACAATGCTTGATATTGAAACACCTGCATCCGAGGATATTATTAAAAAACTGGCATCTATAGAAGGCGTTTTCCGGGTTAGAGTGATTAAATAACTTAAACAATCTCCTTTTTCCTTTCCGTTCATATAATAGAACAGAAGAAAAAAGGAGATTTTTTATTTATGGCTATTGGTTATTTGACTATACAAACAAGGGTTGCCAATGATGCTATTCCGCTTGAAGGAATACAAATCCGGATTTTGGATGATCAGGGACGCAGGGTTTATGACCTTACAACTGATTCTAACGGAGAAACTCCTATGGTTTCTTTGGAAACGGTAGACGCAAGTCTTTCATTAAATCCAAATTATACCGGAACACCCTATGTGGGATACAATGTATTGGTTCAGGATGAAGGTTTTCGAGCTATCTATATTGAAGGCGTACCCATATATGACGGAGAAAGTGCTATTTTGCCGATTACGCTTATACCATTGCAGGAACTTGCGCGTAGCACGGAGGTGACAAGAATTACGATTGAGAAACCGGCAGCTGCAAGGAGGGAGCCACATTTTCAGCAGGCACCTATTGATGAGCCTCGCGTACTTCGTCAGGTAGTTATTCCTAAGACTATTACAGTTCATCTTGGAACTCCGGCCTCTTATGCTGCCAATGTGCAGGTACCTTTTCTTGACTATGTAAAAAATGTTGCCAGCAGTGAAGTTTATCCCACTTGGCCTGATGTGGCCTTAAGGGCTAATATTTATGCCATTATTACATTTGTACTAAACCGTATATTTACTGAGTGGTACAGGAGTCAGGGATACGATTTTGATATTACAAACAACACTGCATACGATCAGGCTTATGTATATGGTGGACCGATTTATGAATCAATCAATAATATTGTAGATGAAATTTTTAATGAATATGTAAAAAGACCGGGACAGAATGCGCCATACTTTACTTCTTTCTGCAACGGAACTACAGTTACCTGTTCGGGCCTTTCACAGTGGGGCACTGTTACATTGGCGCAGCGCGGGCTCACTCCATTGCAGATTCTTCGCTCATATTACCCGGATGATATAGTAATTGAAGCGGCCAATACAGTTTCAGACGCCACGTCTTCTTATCCCGGTACACCGTTAAGAATAGGTAGTACAGGATTGGATGTCCAGACTATTCAGACATATTTAAACAGAATACGCAGGAATTATCCTGCGATTCCCGAGATTACCGATGAGATAGGTGTATTTGGGAGCAGCACGGAAGCAGCGGTCAAAAAATTTCAGAGTGTCTTTAATCTGGGAGCTGATGGTATTGTTGGGAAGGCTACATGGTATAAACTGTCTCAGGTATATACTGCAGTGACCAGACTGGCAGAGCTTGACAGTGAAGGAACGTCTATAGGAGTAGGAACGGTACCTCCCAATGCAGTACTGAGTCAGGGCTCCAGAGGAAATGATGTATTGACATTACAATACATTTTGAACGTAATTGCACAATTTTATCCTAATATACCGAGTGTTTCACAAGACGGTATATTTGGCGCATCAACAAGACAGGCGGTAATAACTTTTCAGCAGATGATGCAGCTTAATCCGGATGGTGTGGTGGGAGCAGCTACCTGGCAGGCACTTTATAGTATCTTTCTGGGTATTCAGGCAAATATACCATCAAATAATCCGGGGTCAGATTATTTCGAATATACGGTCCGCTCAGGCGATACTCTGTGGTTGATTGCACAAAGATACGGAACCACGGTAGATGCGATAAAACGCTTAAACGGACTGACAAGTGACACATTATATATAGGTCAGGTATTAAAAATTCCGACCTCCCCATCGCCCTCCCCATCATATTTTGAATATACGGTCCGTTCCGGGGATACGCTATGGATTCTGGCACAGAGATACGGAACCACGGTAGATGCCATTAAGAGCTTGAACGGATTAACCAGCGATTCATTGTATATAGGCCAAGTATTGAAAATTCCGACATCATCAGAATCACCTTCATACTTTGAATACACTGTCAGGTCAGGAGATACACTGTGGCTTTTGGCACAGAGGTTTGGAACTACAGTGGATGCAATTAAAAGCTTAAATGGACTTACAAGTAATGAATTGAGTATAGGTCAGGTGCTTTTGATTCCGGATTGAGAATAAAGATAATATAAGGCTGTATAAATGAAATTTGTGTGGGACAGGGGGACGGATGGAGAGGCGTCGAAGTCGGGGCGGGGGCATAATTAACAGGGGATGTGGCGGCTTTCGGGAATAAGAACTTC
>JAFLTG010000033.1:0-23426 GCA_022510545.1 Lachnospiraceae bacterium
CCTTAGCAGGGGCGCCTCTTCAGCCTCTTGAGTATTTCTCCACAGTCTGAATTAAACCTCTACCAATATGGAATTTATTATGCCACATGTTTATTTACATATGACGCATTTGTTATTATACATAAGGCAAATTTATTTGTCAATGGCTTTTTCTGCATATTCTTTAATAGCCGTTTCATATAAATTATTTCCTGTTGAGTCGATTACAACAATCACCGGAAAGTTTTCTACTTCCAATTTTCGAATTGCTTCGGTTCCCAAATCATCGTATGCAATTACTTCCGATGATTTGATTGCCTTAGAAAGCAGTGCGCCCGCGCCGCCGACTGCAGCAAAGTATACTGCCCCGTTTCTGATAATCGCTTCTTTCACTGCATCAGTGCGTTTCCCTTTTCCTATCATGCCAATCAAGCCTAGATCCAGAAGTGCAGGTGCATATTTGTCCATGCGACTTGATGTCGTCGGACCTGCCGAACCAATCGGCCTACCTTCTCTTGCCGGAGATGGTCCCATATAATAAATTATATTATGCTTCATTTCAAATGGCAGGCACTCTCCCTTTTCCAATGCCTCATACATTCTCTTATGTGCCGCGTCTCTTGCCGTATATATTGTTCCGGTTATATATACATAATCGCCGGATCTTAATTTTTTTGCATCCTCTGTGTTCATTGGGGAATTAATGTGCTGTTCCATTTTTGTACATACTCCCTTCTCAGAATAAGAATCTTCATTATTTAGAGTATTCTCTGCGCATGCCTGTTTACGTGACAGCAAATATTAATCCCAACAGGTAATCCTGCAATATGCGTAGGATATGTATTGATATTAACAGCCAGTGCAGTAGTCGTTCCTCCTAAGCCTCCCGGTCCGATTCCCGTTTTATTTATTTTTTCCAACATCTCTTCTTCAAGCTCTTTCACATAAGGAATATGCGAACGTATATTGACCGGTCTGGTCAATGCTTTTTTTGCCAGTACTGCACATTTTTCAAAAGTACCGCCGATACCAACACCGACTACCATAGGTGGACATGCATTCGGTCCGGCATCCCTGACCGCTGTAAGAATTGCTTCTTTGACACCTTCGATTCCATCAGATGGTTTTAACATAAATACCCTGCTCATATTCTCACTGCCAAAACCTTTGGGAGCAAGCGTAATATTTACACGGTCACCTGCAGCGATTTCATAATGTATTATAGCAGGTGTATTATCCTTGGTATTCTCTCTTAAAATAGGATCACTTACAACAGACTTTCTTAGATAGCCTTCGGTATATCCTCTCCTGACTCCTTCATTAATGGCATCTTCCAAAGTCCCACCGATAAAATGCACATCTTGTCCTATCTCCATAAAAACAACTGCCATACCTGTATCCTGACAGATTGGAATCATATCTTCTCCGGCGATTTTCAGATTATCCTGCAATTGACATAAAATCTGTTTGCCCAATGGAGACTTCTCTGTATCAATTGAATCTTTCATCGCCAGATCCATATCTTGTGTCAGAAAATGATTTGCCTCAATACACATTTCTTTTATATTTTCTGTAATCTCTGCAACATTTATTTCCCGCATATTTTTCCCCGTATTTCTTCCAGTTCTTCCTGTGACGGTTTTCCGGGCTTCCAGCCTATTTTTTGAACATCATCTTTATATCTAGGAATCAAGTGCATGTGAAAATGAAATACCGTCTGGCCTGCCACCTCTCCATTATTCTGTACCAGATTAAAACCATCGCAGCTAAGCCTGTCAGTCATCTGTGACACCATTTTCTTAGCAAGCAACATAACATTGGATGCTGCTTCGTCCGGAAGCTCATACAGGTTTGCATAATGATTTTTGGGTAAAATCAGCGCATGGCCTTTTGTTGCAGGTCCAAGATCCAGAATCACACGAAACTTTTCATCCTCATATAAAGTTTTGGAGGGAATCTCCCCGTTCGCTATTTTGCAAAAAATACAATTATCATCTTTCATTTCCAGCTATTCCTTTCATAATTCAATATTTTACGCAAATATAAATATCTGATCCAAAGTTCCAAGAATCTTAAAATCACCTTTCATTTTCATGTCTCCCGCCATAAAAGAACGCTGGAAGTTTGCCATTCCGGAAACAATTTCTTTCATTGAGTCCTGACTCATCTGCATTTCCACATCACATCCATCGCTATCTCCGTAGAAACAATTAATATGTGCACCATTTACTTCAATAATAATAGGCTTTTTCTTTTCTTCAATCACTATTTTCAATTTAGCGGCAAAACCGGCTAAAGGTCTAAAATGTGTTTCCAAATCTTCCAAAAATTCCGTACTGTTTTCTTTCTCACTACTTCCCATCATATCCCTGAACAAACTGGTAAGTTCTTGAATATCCGCTTTTTGACGCTGTACATAACTGTCATCAGATGCATATTGTGAAAGCTGTTCAGATTCCTGAGGCGTTAAATCAATATTACGTGGAACTGTTATTTTCTGCTTAACCGCCTGATTACTTGCCGGCAGGCAAGGCATCTTCTGGTTAATTGTGCGATAGAGGTTCTCTGCCTTTTTTTCAATAATTCGCAGATAATCATCATTGTCCTCTAAAATACTCATATCTTCAATATAACCACATAGACCGTCACACGGGAGGCCTCCTAATATTTCCCAGGCTGTTGCAAGATTAAGCTTACCTTCCTGCTCTCCATAGGTTGTAGACATTACAACAGGACACATATAAATCTGCGCTATTTTTTCCTTATCACCGTACAACCAGCAGGCATCCAGAAACTGCTGCATAAACCCGCCGATTCCATACCACTCTATGGTAGTTGCCAAGATAATGCCATCTGCTTCCTTCAATGTCTGGGGCAGTGTTGTAATACTGTTTTTTAATTCGTACAGTTTAAAGATTTCTACTGTTACATGCAGTTCGTCCAATACCTCTTCTATTTTATTAAGCACATATAGAGTTGGATCATCCATCCCCCTGCCGCCATAATAAATATTAATTTTCATAATTAATCCCCCATTCTTGCTCAACCTGCGAGATTTTAATTGTTATATTTTTCTCCTAATCCGGATAACAACCAAAAAACACCTACTGCTGCAAATCCCATTAATACGCCGCCAATATGAGCCATATTATTAACATAGCTGCTGGTAAAACCGCAATACAACGAAAAAGAAATTGCAAATGCAAGCCGCCCTGCCGTTATTTCTGTAATCCTTCCTTTATTAAGAATCGCCAGCATTAACATTGCACCTTCTATGCCAAAAACGGCTCCACTGGCACCAAGCGAACTGATATAGCTGCCTGTAAAAAGTTCATATCCGGCAGATAAAACATTTCCTGCCAGTCCGGACAGAAAATAAATAATAATATATGATATATGCCCTATATGTCTTTCTACCACATTCCCAATGTAATACAATATGAGCATGTTACTGATAAGATGTTGAATATCGGCATGCAAAAACATACAGGTAAAGAAACGATACCATTCCCTGTTCTCTATCAGATCCATTACACCGAAAGTACCTATATTATATAACAAATCTCCTGTAATTGTACATACAATATACAAAATAACATTGACCGATACCAGTATTATATTCATCCATGGCATATTCGCATGTTGACTGTTCTGGTCAATATTAATATTATTTTCTATATCCTGATTTACAGTTTCCCCGGAATTAGATACGGATATGTCAAATAGAAACTTTTCCAATACTCCCTTTATTCCATAAAAATCAGTTACCTGATGTTCATAAATCAATAATCGGTTTCCGGTTGGATCGATCAACCAGCAGAACGGATCATTTACACATAACTGTTTGGCCTGCTCAGGATCAGAACTGATCAACAATGATAATATGTGTATATTATTTATGCCTTTTATATTAAAAAAGTCCTTAATCTTCTCCCTGATATGCCAATACTGATCCTGTGTAATATAAAGCCCCGGTTTAAAATCAATAACATACAAAACATTCGCATATGTACTTTCCCTTCGAAAAAAGAATGAGAATTCCGGAAGATTAGATGAAACTTTTTCAAATCCCTGTTCTATCAATAAATGTTCTAACTGTCCAAATACCATGATAATAATATACCCTTCCCTATACTTTTGAGAGTAACATTTTAATTTTATCATGTCAAACAGGAAACACAAATATTTATAATCTCATCTATAACAATAATTTAATTTACCAAAACGAATCTCATCCCCCGGTTCTAATTCCACTGTCTCACTTGGTTCCATCCGCAATCCGTTTTTATAGGTTCCATTGGTTGAATTCATATCTGTCAGAAGTATTTTTTCATCCTGCATCTCAATCCGCGCATGCATTCTGCTTATAGAATCATCCATAAGCACACAGTCAACACAACCTGCCATTTTTCCAATGGTAAATGGAAATTGTGTCAATTCGATATGTTTTTTATTCTTTCTATCCAACGCATACAACTTATGTTCCGTATTCTGCTTATGTGTATCTATAAATACAGTTTCCCCATAACTTTCTTTAACCTCTCTATGCCCGGACTCCACATTTACATTTGCACCCGCATACAAATTCTTGTCCAATACTTCATTAAGCGCCACCGGTTTCTCATCACGAAACTCATCTTCTATATCATGTTGCAATTCCCGTTCTTCCCGCTCCTTTTCTTTTTCCTTTCTTCCCGATAAGGAAAGCTGAATTACAGAAAATATAAAACACAAACCCATAAGTACCAAACAACATATAATCATCATTAATTCCTGCTGCGTCAGCTTGTAATTTAAATATATAAAACCTGCAGCACATATTCCAACAAGAGAGATAATCGCAAAAATTCCATAATACTTACTACCGCTTTTCTGTTTTGTTAACTTGCCTTTATTCTTTTTTACATCCTCTGTTAAAAACAGATACTCTTCTTCGTCATTATAATCCTTATAATAATTTTTATCATTCATGGTTATAGGAGAAGGCATTCTTTCAATACTTCCTTTAATCTCTCCTATAACCTTTTCTTTCAATAACTTCTCCTCAACAATATTATGTACATCAGGTACAGTCGTCTCCGGTTCATCAAAAACAGATAATGCATCTGTAAGCAGGAAATTCTGACTCTCAGACATTTCATAAATTTGATACATTGCATCTACAAGCTTTTGATTTCCGGTATCAATATGTTCCAGTAAAAAATCCATTAATTCCTCATATTGATTTCCAACTTGATTTTCATTATCAGGATAAAATAATCCATAATATTTTTGGTATGCCAAATCATAATAAATGCAATCCGGTCGAACCAGAAGTCCTTTCTCATCCATAAAATACTGACCCAGATTTCTATAAATATTATTAATCTGATGAAAGAACTCTTTTATCTGTTCATATGAAAGCTGTTTACCTTTATAAAGATTTGCAACCGACACCTTGGAACTGATATCATAATAAAAATATACCGCTCCATTAACATCCCTGACGGAACACTTTAAAAGGCTTTCTATTTTATTAGATGCCAACATCTTATGCTGATAAGTCTTCCTTTTATCACTATCTTTACTTTCCAAAATTATATAGTTATGATTATAATCCTTGTAATATTTTGCTTCAAACATCTTTATCCCCCTATACTATCTATAATATTTTCTGCCATTCTGCACTTGCGGATTACTTTAGTTGGATTGATAACCTGTGCTTTTGCTTCCGTCTGAATCTGCCACCCGCTTTCATTTGAGAATGTCAAAAAATTATCAAACGGTATTTTTACAGAGCAGGTTCCGATAACCCTTACTTCCTGTCCTGATTGCTCCGCCTTTCCTTCAACTTTTCCCACCCCAAAATATTTATTGCCAAATTGCTCTGCCATATGCTCGTTAATATATTGCAATACTTTTCCATCTTCTTTCTGTATACTCCCTCGTAAAGAAAGCGCATAAGCATCTTGAAACAGCACACACTTATCATATAAATAGAAGCTTGTATAGATTATAAATACAAATAAAAAAATTACCCATGGCATAATAAAGCTTGCCTCAATTGACATATATCCATTTAAAACAATCTTTCTTTTCTTATTAATAAACTTAATAAACAAAAAAACTCACCCCGATTCCAATCGTAAGAAACGGCACAAATGCCAGTTTACTGTCTCTTTTTACCTTATGAAGCACTAACAGCAGCAGCGCAAAAACCGAAGAGCAAATCAAACTTATGCACAGTCCCAGGAAACATTGGTAGAAACCCAGAATAAGCCCTGATATAATCAATATCAAACCATCTCCATATCCTATCTTTTCTTTGGTGAAAAAGCTTATAAGCAGAAAAAACAAGCCCGGTAAAAATGAGACGCCCACACCGGTTACAGACACTGTTCCTTCAAATATCTGCCACATAATTACTCCAAATGATGAAATAAGTCCTATTAAAATCAGATGTATCGGTATCTCCTTTTTTCTAATATCAAATACTGTACATGTGCATAAAAAAATAATAAAAATAATATTCAAAAATATATTTCCTAGCCGCACTTTGAACACTTTCTCCTTCCTCCTGCCTGGGATAATGGAATTGTATAAATTGTTCGTTTAAGTCCGGGGCAGGTAACGGATGTATGATAACTGCTGCCCTGACTTGTAATATAGAGTGTTCCCTGCACATTACTTCTGGCACATCGCTCACAGGGAGAGTACTTTCCTCCGGACTGATTTCTGCTATTACTGATCTCACCAGCATTTACGGATGTTATGGATGGATTGAGATAAGTACAGTTATGGTTAGTATGATATACCGTTCCTGTTTCTGTCACATACACCATCGGATCATTATCATCCATATTACTTACCGCACTCTGTACATCATATCCTGTCCACGCCCGCCCGTAATAGCACTGACTCATAGCAATGCCGTCGAAGCTAAGAATCGTTACAAGCGGTTTGGCATAATAAGAAATATAAATTTCAATAATATCATTGTTTCCCATGATAGATGTACCGGTAAAACTAATTCCGCTGCTTCCGCTTTTTATACATGACTTATCCAGATATACTCTACCGGCATAATTTAATACCTGATTTTTGGCATACACATCTGTCAATGCCACCGACGCCAATGCGTCAGGCAGTATATTATTTGACGTTTTTTCGTGTATATATCCCGAAAATGCCATTTTATTTCCGATCTGATGAAGCGCTGCGCCAAGACGACTCTGCACCCCAATCATATTTATTGCAGACATAACCTGTATTATAAAAAACAAAAACAAGGGCAGTACAACAGCTGCTTCGACGGTCATAGATGCACTAAGTTTCCACGAGGTAAAAGAGGACACCCTTTTTATCGGCCTTGTTTGGAAAAGAACATCCAGATGTGTCCGGAGAGAATTTACTGTCGATTTGATTTTATTTTGGCTTTTATTGGCATTAAGTGACCGTAAAAAGGGCATCCTCTTTTACCTCCTTTCAACTTAGTAATATCCATATAAACGCTCCAGCTCATAACTGTAGCCAAATCCGCTTGTTATAGACAGCTGCGCCCGAAATGTATCAAAACAGCCATCCAGTCTGAATGCACTGTTTCCGGGAGTCTTGCGGATATCCATTTCCATAATATCCATTGCCCGAAAAGTCCTGTCATGATCAGCGGTCAGAAAGAGCAAAACCTCTAAATATTCCTTATAGTTAAGCCCCCTGCCTCCGTCCGTATCAGACAAACTTTCTTTTACATTTTTAATACTGTTTATTCCGGTCTTCCAATCGCTTGCAGTCTTGTATATAGGAACTCTTCCTCCATTAAGCAGACATTTGACGTCTTGCAAGCTTTCTACATATGCCCAGGCAAACATAATCGTATATTTTACCGGTTCCGCCAATGCCGGAGTAAGCGTTACTGCCGTAAGCGCCAGTGCCATTGCTTCTGCTTCTGCAATTTTGGCAGTATCGGAGAAAATATAAATTATATTGGAAACTTCTCGTATATGCAGAAGTTTTTTCGCAACCTCTTCCAAATTCTGCCAATCTGTATCTTTGCCGGCAATCATATATTCAATCTGATACTGCAAAAGCGAATTCTCTTTGACCTCCCCGTAATAACCACATTTATCAAATAAATATGCAAGGAAAAGAAGATTGTTTGGCGCTCCCGATATATTAACCGCATCGCTGCATATGCCGCTTCCTTTCATAAGTGCGCGATTTGAAATATACTGATCCAGATTCACTTTAACAGTAGAAATAGAAGAAGTATCTCCAACAACCAGATTCAGCACTCCCATGCTTCGAGTGGCATTAGCAATATCAGCCGGATTATCTAATGGAACTTCTTCAAAAACTCCTTCCTCTACCTCTTTCTGCGGCAAACCGATTTCTTCTATTTGATTCTGATAGCTTTCACGTTCCCCATCTATATCGCGAGAATCCATACCTGAAGAACTAATCTGTAATGAATTGGCAGTGATTTTATCCACTAATGCTCCTGTTGGATAATCGGTCATGTAATCCGTAATCTGTCTTTTTAGTACATCCCCATTATCATCCGATGCAATAGAATATTCCATAAATTCTACATTACCAATCCGCATATTCAGAAAGTCCCTTGAACTATGTATTGCGCTTGACTTTTGATTCTGAAAGTTTTTCTGTATGTAGTTTCTTAAATGTTCTTCTGTATTTGCAATAGACGGAGTGCCTGTCCCATAAGATGTATCTACAAACAACAAATCATACTGCTCTAACAATTCCCTGTGATATTCAGCCAGAACCGAGTTCATTCCGATATCTGCAACACACTCAAATTTCATTCTTATGGCACTGATTCTTGCCCCTTCTATTACAGTAAATACAAGGGACAGAATCAATGTAAGGGATAATGACAAAAATACTGTTATATATCCCCTTCTCATGACATTACCGTATTGCTGTCGGATGTAATTTTTTCAAAAACACTCTCTACAAGAGCGCGCAGCTGATTCTTAAAAATAATTACCAATCCAATCAGTACCACAATAATGAGGATAATTTCAACAGTTCCCATTCCCTCATCTTCTTTAAGAAAATCCTTAAAACCTTTCAATTCATATTTACACATAATCCTTTTCTCCTTTACTATATTCTTGGTGTTCACCCTTTTTATGCTGAGAAGGAAAAATATGCCGGAATCATAATTATGACCATGACTATACATAACATCATCATCATTGGAATAAGAAGTTTGGTACCGGCTTCCTCTCCTAATTTTTTTGCGGTATTCTTCCTCTCTTCGAATGCATTTGCAGCCTCCTGTCGCATCATATTCAGCAAATTATTACTGCCTTTACGTATATTTTGTGACAACAAAGCGCTTAGTTTCATATACTGCTGCAGACTGCATCGCTTTCCCAGATGCGTATAAACCTCCATTTCCGATATGCCACTTTGCAGTTCATGACAAAGCAATAGAATTTCTTCATAAACATATCTTTTTTTGTTGGATGTTTTCTGCTTTTTATAATCCTCCCCCATCTTTATAAAAGCGTTGCGGATTGTCATTCCGGCACCCATATACAAGGTGAGCTTATTAACCATTTCCGGATAATCCAGCAATAATTCCTTGTTACGCTTTTTTAGATTTTCCTCCACCTCTTTATTTTGAGAGATGAACACAACCACAGATGCAATGCATATAAGCAAGAATAAGTACCCGCTGCTATCCTGTATCACCTCCTTCCATGTTACGTTTTCCATTCCAATCTTCTTTGGCAATATCATTGCATCATCTGACCTGCTTAGCTGATTCTGTTCTTCCAACGCGTCCTTTATATTTTTTATAAGTAATTCTCTATCCGTTAATTCAGCAGGATATATTTGTACCGGAAATACGTCCTCAAATTCCGATTCATCATACTTAAAGCAGGCTTTCAGAGTTACAATTTCAGGATTTATCAATTCTTCATTCTGTACCGAACCATCCGTATGTATTAATGAATAGCTGCTGCTCTCCCATAATATTTTGAAAGGATACCCATCTATCACGCTGACCAGATTCAAATTCTTTGTTACCGCATCCAGGCTACTGTTTTCACCCAGAATGAGCGACGGCAGTAATTCGGATGCTTCTTTGTACAATATTATGATTTCTGCTTCAGTAATTTTTTGTTCCTCAACAGTATAAAAAATTTCTTCGGCCTCTCTTCCCTCTATTTGTGCGGATAGTACAAGATCTATATTTCCTTCCCCATAAGAATTTCTATTAATGTATCCATCTTCTTTAAGGAGTCCTCCGGTATGTGAACTGACTGCCACGCACAATGAAAGTAAATTTCCGACAAAAAGAACCAATAATGCAATGGAATATTGCTTTAAGTAAAAATTTTTTACCTGCTGCTTTTCGGATAATTCCGGATTTAACAGCTTAAGTTTTTTACCAAGCCGGCTTTTATTTAGCTGCTCTTTATATAAAAATTCCTTATGTTGTCTTTCATTTCTTCCAAGCTTTGCAGAAAACATCTCTTTCATTCTTAAACACCAAACTGCCGCCTTTAAGAAAAATTTTTCTCCGGGATAAGACTGACCTGATGCCTGTGCCATATATGCAGACACATCCTCCTTACCTGATAATACAAACAACAATAGAAACAACAATAGTATAAAAAGATATATATAAATCATACTCAAACCTCAATTTCAACTAACTTTCCGGATATCATTATTGCAGCCAGATAAACAGCGAGACAAATTGTCATAACAACAATCCCTATCAGATTATGATATAGAGCATCAAAAAAGCCTTTTGAAGTCATATCAATATAGAAAATAATTACAAACGGAACTGCGTTCATTATTTTCTGCTCCATTTTTTTAGAACTGACCAAAACCTGTATTTCTTTATCCACCGAAATCTTTTGATCTATTGTATCTGCTGTTTCAGATAATATTTCTGTCATATTGCCTCCGCTTCTTTTGGCAATCATGAAAACATCAGCAAACTGCATAATATCTTGAATGTGACTTCTTATGGCAAAATCATATAACAGCTTTTCCAGAACAACATTGTTATCCAATCCCTTTGCTATATAATTAAGCTCTTTGCAGATGTGACTTTCCTTGCCGTACAACATTGCCATATCCTTATAAGCTTCCCTGAAAGCATTTTCTACGGAATATCCGGCTTTCTGATTTGCCGAAACGGCAAGCACCGCGTCCTTAAACTGCACATTCAGTTCTTCTCTCCTTCTTTTGCTCAGTTCTTTTTTCTTTGTCTTTAGAAAAATCGGAAGCAACGGAATCATTATGATTAACGCCACTATAGAGCGATAAAAGAAATAGCTGATAATGCCAAATAGCATAAGACCCTCAAAGCAGTAAATAATGTATTCCCTAACGCTTAAAGTATACTCTTTATAATCGTCGTTTTTACGCATAGATTCCTGCGGTTTTAAGTTTGTCAACATACGCTAATTCTCCTTTTGGCTGCAATGCCCCCAATATCCTGCCAGTTTCATCTTCACCACTTTCCTCAAATTTGTATAAGGTCTTCACATTAATCTCATTATCTTCAAAACCCAGCACTTCCACAATTTCCAGAACTTTCCTTGATTTATCCCTCAATCTGCCCAAATGAATGATTATATCAATACCTGATGCAATCTGCTGCCTTATTGCATTTAACGGCAGTTCCATTCCCATTAAAATCATATTTTCCAATCTGCTAAGCATATCTTTAGAGCTGTTTGCATGCCCGGTAGACATTGAACCATCATGCCCGGTGTTTAAGCACTGCATCATATCGAAAGCTTCCCCACCTCTTACTTCTCCAACAACAATGCGGTCCGGTCTCATGCGCAAAGAAGTCTTTATCAGATCACGAATAGTAATTTCCTTACAGCCTTCCACATTGGCATTTCTTGTTTCCATCCTAACAATATTGGGAATATTCAAAATCTGAAGTTCGGCACTGTCCTCTATCGTAATGATACGTTCATCTTTGGGAATATAATTGGATAGTGCATTTAAAAATGTCGTCTTTCCGGAACCGGTCCCTCCACTGATAAAAATATTGTATTTTGCCTTGACCAGCTTTTGCAGCCAGAGACATACTTCCTCCGGAAGTGATCCAAAAGAGATTAGGTTTTCCATTGTAATCGGCTTGTCCGGAAACCGTCGTATAGTTACAATAGGTCCGTTCAATGCTACCGGACTAAGGACTACATTAACCCTGGCTCCGTTTTCCAGTCTTGCATCTACGATAGGTGATGCCTCATTTACAACCCTGTTGCAGGTTGCCACAATTTGCTGAATCACATCATCCAATTTTTCCTTACTTTCAAACTTAAGATCAAACCTCGATAACCTACCGCTTTTTTCAACAAAAATGTGCTCAGGACCGTTAATCATTATTTCAGTAATCTTTGGATCATCTATTAGTTCCTGTAATACATCCAGCTTTCTTACGGCATAAAAAAGTTCTTTGCGCAAGTTCTCCTTTTCCGAAAGACTAAGTGACAATTCCCTGCCATCTTTTATGATCAATTCGTCTATCAGCTCCTGCATCTCTTCATCTGATATTTCTTTAGAATAATCAATACTTGCAGTAAGCCTCTTTTTTAGTTCTCTTCTTATTTCATCCTGTCTGTTTTTCATATAAGTCCTCTTGAATTATGGCTTTGACATATCCGGCAAATTCACCATGGGTCATAAGATTTAAATCATCAGGTAATTTTTTAAAAAACGGAAAACGACATTTTACGGTTTTTTCAAAAATTTCATTCATTTCATTTAAATGCAGAATTTGTTCATACTGATTCATCTTAGCCATAGCAAAACCGTCGTCCTTTGTAATCGTGTAAATCTTATAACATCTGGATAGCAGTTCAAATAACCCATTCATTCCATCCGTCAAATCCAGAATCAGATATTCATAATCACTGATGGAATCTATAGTATCTAGCAACTCGGACCAGTTTTCTCCTGTAATTTCCTGCATATCGATACTGGACTGACCGGGCGGAATAAAATCCAGTCCGTTAATATTTTGAACTATGGATGGAAACCTCATAGCAAGCTTTTCTTTAGCGCATCTGAAATAATAAATCATATCCATCATATCCGCCTGAAATTCTCTGTGAAGCATCTGGGAAAACCCTGAGTAACATTCAAAATTCAGATAAAGCACCTTGTGCTCTTTAGAAAGCAGCTGACCCATAGTCAGCGCAAAAGAAGTTTGAAGACATCTTCTGACCGGGGAATAAATACCTATCATCCTGGATTTAGGCTTTGATAATTTTTTATCATTATTCCATATATCCAACTCCGTAATCTGTTCTGATATTTCCCTTATTATTTCCTCCGGACTTTGGTATTTATTAATACATCGATAATTTGTCTCCGGTTCATCTTCCGTTTCCTGTAAAATGAAAATGTTAGGAATTTCCGAATTGATCTTAAGTTTATCCATTGCACTTTGTGCAATCAACAGTATGGAAACCTGATGTTTATCTAAGAATA
Organism: Lachnospiraceae bacterium; assembly: GCA_022510545.1. Taxonomy (GTDB): domain Bacteria; phylum Bacillota; class Clostridia; order Lachnospirales; family Lachnospiraceae; genus UBA3282. Next base: position 13,462 of record JAFLTG010000033.1, read on the forward strand.
TATTAAGTTCATCAGTTTTGGTAAAAAGATGTAGCGTATATGGTGACGGTACTTTATCTATAATATATTCTGCCATATGGAAGGCATAGTTTTCTTCCAAATCACAGACTACAAAAATTTTTTGTTTCAAAACACCCCTCCCATCCCAAGCATTACACTAAAACAAACAGGTAATGCAAAATGTATTTTATTGCTTTTGTATTTTTTGTAATCATCTTTCAGATTCTCACCATACAGTTTCCATTGTCCGGTACAAAATACATCTGACATATAAGAAAACAAATATTGCATTCTTTCTCTGAAGTTTTCCTCTGATATCATTTTTCCTATGGAAAATACGGAGCCAATGATAAAAGAAACCACAATCACACGCAGTAATTGATTTGCCGATTCAAAGCTGCCGACCATAATAAGCAGCTTTACATCTCCGGCTCCTAAAGCGCCGATTTTGTAGAGTGGATATAAGATACAAAAAGAAAGCAGCATTGCAGTTATGGCACTGCGAGCATCGTACCAGCCGTTTCTCAAAATACGAAGAGATAAACCAAGTAAAATACCGAATACAATCCAGCCGTTATATATCCTATCATATTTGAAGTCCATAAAAACCGCTATGATGAGTAATAAAATTAATAAATATTGATAGTAAATCAGTCTGATCAACACCTCCTGCTTTAAATAAATCCAATGAATTCGTTGGAAGATACTTCCACGGATACTGTTATAACAGTATTAACTGATGTGCTGCACGTAGTGATGTGAACCATCACATTTATGTGATATAAGAACTTCTTATGTTGTAAATTGAATTATATATGCATTTATTTACCTTGTCCAGTAAAATTTTTTAAAAAATTAAAGTTTGTAAGTTTTCTACAACACCTTAAAAAAATTTATGCCATAAAGCACTACAAGCCCCGGAAATCCAAGGATTCCGGATGTCAAAACAGTCATTGGATTAATGCCTACGGAAACTGAAATATCCCGCACAATTAAAAAGTTATTCAGAAAATAAATGCCTATAGTGCCCATAACAGCACGCAGCACAAAGTTAATAATCCACTCTGCCTTTTTTCCGAATGCTCCGATTAAAAGCACAAGCACGCACACACAAACAATAGTTGCAATTGCACCGGCTCTGTCCATAAGCTTATCCCTCCCTCTCTTTCTAATAATATGTCCAGCTTCTTTAAAATATAACAAGAATATTTTTCCAATATTTGTCTATAATTTCAAAAAGAGGATTTTTCCGAAAAGATTGGAGGCTATCATGAAAATTTTATTCCGCCAGAGTCCTTGTCAACTGAACACCGAAGATTCGCTGGAGCTTCAAAAAATTTCAATCCATGAAGAACTCCTTCAGGCCAAACGAGCCTTAGAAGATGCTTATGCAGGCTTTGATAACGTAACCAACCCTGACTTAATAGATTGTTATATCTTTGAACTAAATGCTGTAATGAAAAGATATAAATTTCTTCTGGAAGAAGCTTCAAGAATTAATCTTATACCTAAAGAAACCATCGATGAAACATATAATGAACTGAGTTTATTAAACTAAAAAGAGCCGGCTATATGTCCAATGTCATCTTAAACTTAATGACATTGGACTATATGCCAACTCTTTTAATATATAAATCTAATTTTATAGCAAACTTTCATCAACGTAATTTAGACAAAAAATCCACGATTTGTTGAAGGGTCAGTTATGTTTTCCGTTAAAGTATTCCGACCATATGTCAAGCCGGCATATACTGTCTGCGTATTAGCCATTACCGGTCCGGATACGTCCTGCATCTCAATCTTACTGTATGCATCTTTAAGCGGTCGTATAACAGCTTCCACATGAATAAGATTCTCTCGGTCATAATGCATACTTGCATGCACCAGCTCCCGATTAATAAACAAATATAACTGCAACAGGTTATGTGCAATTTCATATTCCAGATTAAGGGATGCAGTAAGCTCGTTCATACAGCCTCTTATTTTACGAACGGCATTCTTAAATTCTGACTTTTCATCCGCATCAAGAGCGTCCTTTGCCTCTTCAATGTAGAGCAAAATCATTTCATATAAAATTGTAATCAACTGAGTTTTATTTGCCTGTGTGATTCTTAATGTATACTCCTGCTTTAATTCCTTAGTCATACATTATTCCCTTCCTTATTCATACTCAACCTGCGAAGTAATTTCACCCTACTGTAATAACTGCAATACCATAGAAGGTCTTTCGTTTGCCTGAGCGAGCATAGAAACCGCAGCCTGCTCTACAACCTGCTGTGATGTATAAGTGGTCATTTCCTCAGAGAAATCCACATCCATAATTCTGGAATATGCGGCCGTCATATTTTCACTGGTAATATCCAGACTGCTTACAGTATGCTCCAGTCGGTTCTGGTACGCACCAAGACGACTTCTGACTGAAGATACATATGCGATAGCTCCTTTAATAGCTACTATTGCATCACTACTGCTATCCTGAGTAAGCAAATTCGCATTGGTAAGACCCAATCTCTGCAATGAAATGGTCGGAATACGAATCTCCAGTAACTGGCCTTCGTTAGCTCCAATCTGGGTATCCATAGCACCTATTCCTGTGATATCGACTTCCAGATCTTCAATCAAGGTAAGCCCAGGCTTAATATCCAATGTAATCTCAAAGTCATTAGGACCCTGAATGGTAACACAGTTTTCTCCTACTGACGAAATTTTTGCGTCGGTGGGGAAATTAGCACCCGGTACGAAACTGGCACTTGTTTTTTCCAAATCAATCTTTCCATCTTCAAGATAAAAAACTTCCAGCCTGTCAACCGTATATGTCTGGGGAGACAGTACTTCGTCGCTATAATATCCAACCTTAACATCCAGATTATTAGTATAACCCTTTAAGTCAAAACATCCATCTAAAAGAGGTTGACCGTTGAATTCAGTATCTTTAGCAATTCTTGTAACTTCCTTCTTTAACTGAGCCAACTCTTCGTTAACTATTGCTCTATCGGATGTAGTCATAGTTCCTGTAGCACCCTTGATTGCGAGCTCATTCATTCTCTGAAGCATATCATGCACTTCTGTCAATGCTCCATCTGCGGTCTCAATAATAGATATACCTGTATTGGCATTACGTGTTGCTACGGAAACACCTTCAATCTGGGTATTCATCCTGCGGCCTATAGCATATCCTGACGGATTATCCTTTGCACTGTTTACCTTAAAACCCGATGATAATTTCCTTAGTGATGAAGCTACTTTGCTATCCGCTCTATTAAGAGCATTGTTGGCACGCATTGCCGAAGCATTATAATTAATTCTCATTCTGTATTCCTCCTGTCTATCATTCTTAGACTAATTCTCTTTCTTTATCTTGCAATAAATGTGATAAATGCTTTTGCCACTTGATACAAATCAGCCGTCTGAACCGGTGAAGCTTCATATGTTTCTTCTGCTGTAAAAGCATTCAGATCAAGATCATTACTATGAATTACTCCTATTTTACCAAGCTCCAATTTATTCTGCGACAAAGATTCAACCGTTTCTCTGAAACTTATTTGTAAGCTTTCATTACGACTCTGAACCTCATTAACTCCCTCAGGTGTAGAGCAGGCAATATATCCGGAAAGTTTATTATTTCTGATGCTGAACTCAGCGGCCACCTTTCCATAGCTTTCAGTATTAAGAGTCGCTTTTACCTTACCGCCATCCTCTTTGTCATGTAATACCTTAAGGTGGATGGAGGTAGTTTCCCCATTAATCTCAACCGGTATATGATAATTTTCTTCCTGAGCCAAGCCTCGTGTGAGAGTCAACTGCTTCCTACAGCTCTGGATTGCCTTCAGATCAATGAAGTTTATACTATCATCATACTGCGCATCTTCCAGAATATTTTCATAAGTATTCTGCATCTCACTATACGCTTCCTGAGTCGAATCTTTATCAGTCATTGATTCTGTCAGATGCATAACTGCATCCTTTACTTTATCTTTATCGGCCGGTTTTGTCAAATCATCAAGCTTTTTATAAAGAAAACCAGGTCTGTTCATTAACATATTGGCTGCCAGAAGATTATTTTCCGTCACCGGCTGTCTGTTATTTAGAAGTTCCTCAATTACGGAATCTTCTACCTCACACGCCTCACGCATATCCTGCAATTGCTCCGCCTGATAGTCGGCTTCGGCATCATCATCCTGCTTGGCCATCCTGTCTGCTATATCCGCAACGAAATCACGGTCATTTTTATTAAATCCGCTCTCTATCTGTCCGGTAATGGACATAGTCTTCTCTATCACATCGATACCGTTAAAAGCATCGTCTATGGAAAAATCTATTCCAGCCTTTTTCCTACTTCGTACTGCACTTAACAGATTTTTAAAAGAAAGCTCGGCTCCCGTATTTATAAGAGCACCCACCGCAGCATCATCGGTTTTTTCAAACTGTCTGAACATTCTGTAAATACCTATAAATGCTGCTCTCTCTTCCTGACTAATCTCTTTATTCCTATCAAGCTTATATAAGAATCTACTGTACTTCTCGCTTTCCTGTTCTGATGCATACTGTGTGGAATCCAGATAATCGTTTAATTCCGGTATAGTCATCTCAAGAGGATTTTTACCGTCACGGATTGTCTGTAAAACCACTGCCGGAGTCATCTTATCGATTACGCGGTGAAGTTCCATGTCGGAAGCCTTAACAACCTGTATATTTTCATCGGACAACTCCATTTTGTTATAGCTGAGAATCCGTACTGCACGGCGATTTTCTTCATTGGTTTCCAATCCCATATCTTCCAGAATAGCGTCCACATTTCTAAATGCTTTTCTGATTGAATCGCCCATATCAGCTCTTGGTGTCATCCAAGTCTCATATCGCTCCCTGGCTTCTTCATAGTCGTTTCTTAATGCGCTGCCTTCTACATGTACTTGGTTTAAAGTAAAATCTTCATCTGTAACCCTAAACCTGCCGGCAATATCTATCGGAAGATAAGGAATCTCTTCCACCTTATTACGGGTTTCAGTATACAAGGCTGCCTTTTCGGCTGCTCTCTCCAGATCAGGCTCCCCGAATAAAAGCTGTCTCTGCTGTGTCTCTATCTGTTTTAATGCTTCTACCAGATTTTCCAGTTCGGTAGTATCAATCGAAAATCCGCTTTCCAATAATTTCAAGTTGGCTTCTATCGTCATCATCAGACGGATTTCTTCCAATTGACGTCTTGCAGTAATATTTTCTGAATTATATACAACATCGTCTGCGTTTTCAGCTGCTGTGTCATAATTTACTGCATCTTGCTCTATATTTATTACATTATTTGCGACGTTTTTCTCGAAATCCGTATTATCATTTCCATAAGAAGCTCCTGTATCAATTATCTGCTTCTGTGAAGCTTCCAGATTCTCCAGCGTAAGCTCTTTTCCATCGGCTACGGTCTTATCAACAGCCTCATCGGAAATGTTTTCAAACCTTTCCACATATTCCGCAGCTTTTTCAAGATTGCTTCTTCCATCTGAAAGGTCTGCTTCTCCGGCACTTTTTCCATCCGCTATAGCTGCTGTAATTGCCGACAGAATCTTCTTCTCATCCTGTGGGAGAGTCAGGTTATCCAGCCTGTATAAATCCGCTACGGTTTCAGGTGTCAAAGGAACACCCTTTTCAATAAGCCACTTTGCATTCCCCAGTGTTTGCTCATTTACTTCAAGGCCTGCTTCCTCCAGAACTTTTTCCATCTGGGGCTGCAACTGCTGCCAATTATATTCTTCGGCCTTCTTCGCATAATAGCCCGGACCGTCTGCATAGTAACCTCTTCCCTGTCTGTCTCCGTCTGCAGTAGAACTGTAATCTGCCAGATATAAGTTATCTATAGTAGGCTCCATATGGTTTTCCACCATATATTTTACTGCGCCTTCAGTTAATTCCTCGAGCTCTTCTGCTTTATTATACGCTTTTACGGCATCTTTTACATTTTCCTCAGTCACAGGTATATTTTTCTCTGCAAACTGTTTACAGAGTTCTCTTGCAAAAGCTTCACTGCCTGTGATTGCCTCAAGTGTTTCCGCATCTATCTGGTCGGTATATCCGTCCACCTGCGTACCGCCTTTAATAAGCTCTGCTTTAATTTTGTCAACAATGGTAACGACTTCTTCAACATCCATATCTCCGATATGATAACCGTCTTTCATCATACGGCTAAAATCTTCTTTAGACACAGAATTAGACATAACTGTCAAATAGTCTTTCTGCACGGCAAGATCAATTTGCCCTGCATCCTGCATAACTTCTTCCGCGGTCTTTCCTTGACCTTTGTAAGCTGTGTTATCCATAACTGTTCCAGAAATGTCTAATGCAAATACACTCGTCTGATTTGTTTTCTCAGTATGAGTGTTCCGATATGTAGTTGTCATCACCTTGTCTACATTTTGATTTGTGTTGTTATTCTCAAATGTAATCTTCATACACGTACTCCATGTAGTAGGATAAATTTTTCAAGTTTCACAAGACGAACTTTGTTCGTCCGCGAGTTTGTGCAGCGTTAATAACGCTTTAGCTCCAAACATCGTAGTAATAATAAAAATATTTAAAAGGGTGAATGTATATAATACAGTCACCCTTTATTTCGGCATAGTTTGTTATTTTCTTAACCCCATATCTTAAAATACAAAAACCGCAGCCGTAAACGGAGGTAAATCAAATGTAATTGTATATTCCCTGAAAACAACACTGTTATCTTTTACCGCGTTAAGTTCAGCAGGGATTTCATGACCGTTTCCACCAAAACGTTTATCATCGCTGTTTAAAAGCAAATTATATTTCTTTTTCTTCGGAACTCCTACCTTATAGTTTTCCCACATCATAGGAGTCATATTAATCACAAATAAAACATTATTCTTTCCGGTTTCATCTTTTCTATAGAAACTGTATGTACTGTGATCGGAATCATCGGCATTCAACCATTCAAAACCTGCCCAGTCATTGTCAATAGAGTACATAGCCGGATACTTCCGGTAAATTTTTAACAATTCCTTAACATAGTCATGCATTCCCCTGTTCAGGTCTTCACCCAACAGGAACCAGTCTAATTCTCTGGCTTCGCTCCACTCTCTCTCCTGTCCGAAATCCTGTCCCATAAAGAGAAGCTTCTTACCTGCATGCCCAAACATAAAAGTATAACCAAGACGCAGATTTGCATACTTGTCTATAGGATAACCGGGCATCTTATTTAACATAGAGCATTTCAGATGTACTACCTCGTCATGAGACAACGGTAATATGTAGTTCTCACTGCTGTTATAACTCATCGCAAAAGTCATACCATAGTGAGCATTTTTACGGAAATACGGATCAAGCTTCATATATTCACAAAAATCATGCATCCAGCCCATATTCCATTTAAAAACAAAACCAAGACCTTCACTGCCTTCTTCTATTTTGCCGGTAACCTGCGGCCATGCCGTAGATTCCTCTGCTATTGTCAAAAATCCGGGCATTGAACCGACTACAACTGAATTCATATGGCGGAAGAATTCTATTGCTTCCAGATTCTTATTTCCGCCATACTTATTAGGCAGCCACTGTCCGTCCTGTTTGCCGTAATCTAAATACAGCATAGATGCCACCGCATCTACCCGGATGCCATCTACATGGTATTTTCTTGCCCAGAACAACACATTTGCAATCAGGAAATTCTTTACCTCGGTCTTACCATAATTAAAAATCTTAGTACCCCAATCGGGATGCTCGCCCAGTCTCGGATCTGGATGTTCGAAAATACATTCTCCGTCGAATCTTCCGAGTCCATGTGCATCTGTTGCAAAATGTGCCGGTACCCAGTCTAAGATAACTCCAATTTTATTTTGGTGCAGTTTGTTAACCAGATACATAAAATCTTCCGGATTACCATGTCTGGAAGTCGGAGCATAATATCCGGTCACCTGATATCCCCATGAACCATCAAACGGATATTCCGCTATTCCCATGAGTTCTACATGGGTATACTGCATTTCCTTCATATACTCTACAATTCTATCCGCAAATTCGCGGTAATTATAAAAACCATCCTCAGTTCCGTCAGGATGTTTCATCCATGAGCCAATGTGACACTCATAAATGGCAAGTGGTTCTTTATTATAATCTTTTCCATTCCTTGCCTTCATCCATGCATCGTCGCTCCATTTGAATCGGTTTATATCAAAAGTCTTGGATGCATTACCCGGACGCATCTCGGTATAATTGGCAAAGGGATCAGCCTTATATAGTTTATCCCCTGACTGAGTAATAATAAGGTACTTATATAATTCATTTTCACTAACACCGGGAATGAAAATCTGATGTATTCCGCCCTCGCCCAGTTTCTTCATCTTATGGACTTCTTCATTCCAGTCATTAAAAGTTCCTACCACATAGACGCTGGCCGCATTAGGTGCCCACACTGCAAATGACATTCCCTTTACGCCATCCTCCACGGACGGATGCGCCCCCAGCTTTTCATATATATCATAGTGCGTTCCCTGCGCAAACAGATACTGGTCATCCTCCGAAATAAATACTTTGTTACCTACGTTTTTTTTCTTACTTTCCTTTGCTGCCATTACTTAAACCCCCTCATATATCATTTTAATAATGCATAAAATCCATTTCACGCAAAATGATCATATCCTCTTTATCATAACGTTTTGCAAGAAGAATATCCAAAAAATGTCTCGGTGTCTTTTTATTAGCATAATAAATTGCATTATCCACCAGCTCCCTTACTTCAGATACGCTCACTTCATGGTCGCTTGTCTGCATATCCGCAATTCTGGTATGTAATGCCAAAACACCAAATTCATCAATAGAATACTCGTTTTCTTCAGCATACTTCTTGGCATAAGCTACCAAAGCTTCATCATCCAAAGGCTCTATATCAATCCTTAAATTAATGCAAGTTGTAAGAGACTCATTGCTTGATAAAAGATTATTAATTCTTTTTTTGGTATCTTCCAAAATTAAGAACAATCCTATATTTTCGTTTTCCAATACCTTATTTAGTTTTGTAACAGTTATCTCATTCAAATCTGCCGCTCTTTCAATAATCAGCGCACCATTGCTAAGTCTGGTAAGAGTCTCGGCAATCTCTTTCTTATTAAGAGCTGCTGCAGAAATTTTGGCAACCTTACCTGAAAAGTTACTGTCATTATACTGCATTTCACGTATAAGATTCTTTGCAAGCGGCATAGTAGTTCCGTCATCTTCTCCGGTGATAATAATATTTCCGGTATATGCGGCCATACTCATATTATCAAGCGCATCGACAATCTGATCTTTGGATTTCTTATTTTGTGCATACCTTCCAAACAGTTCCTGCTCCTCATTGGTAAGCTCTCTGGCTGGACGTGGTTTTTCTGCTTCCTCCGGTTCTGCAATCACTTCCGGCACTTCTACTTCATCATTATGAATCACTTCGTCGGCAGCTTCATCCGATAACATTGCCTCAGCCGTTTCCGATGCCACATCCGCAACGGCCTGCTGCAGCTTTGTTTTCATCTCACTATTCAGTTTTGATTCTATACCGCTTGGATAAACTACCTTCTTAATAGCAGATTCTCTGTCGGATTCCTGCATCATAGCAACTGCAAAAGCTTTCTCCAGTTCCTCTAAAAGTCCGTTTCTGGTAGCTTCGTCAAAATCTGCAAATAAGCTGCCTGTTCGGCTGAGTATCCGCTTTCTGACGTCTTCCATTCGCTTCTGTTCGTTGCTTTTCTTCATTTCCTCCCATTCAGCCATAATATCTTCGATACTTAGCTGTCCGGTAATCTGCTTCTCTATTACCTTTTCATCCGGAACTACCAGACGAATCTGTCCGTCATATTCCTGAGATAAGACATCATCATACCTTACCCAGTTAACGCCCTGACGTACATTTGTTTTCGGCATTTCCTGGGCTGTGGGCGTTTCATAAGTTTCCGGTGGTTCCTGGGCTGTGGGTGTTTCATAAGTTTCCGGTG
>JAFLTG010000033.1:23526-27319 GCA_022510545.1 Lachnospiraceae bacterium
GTGTTTCATAAGTTTCCGGTGGTTCCTGGGCTGTGGGTGTTTCATAAGTTTCCGGGGCTTCCTGAACTGTGGGTGTTTCATAAATTTCCGATGGTTCCGGAATTAGGGTTTCAATAGTTTCTTTATTTAATTCCGGCTCTATGTCAGGCAATTCCGCTGTTTCCTGCAAAAGCGGGGCAATAAGTTGTTCTGCAATGGAAGCCGGTGGTTCAGTCTGCTCAATATTATTATGTATAGGTTCCGGTTCGATAACAGGCTGAGGTTCAGTCTTAGGTTCCGATACAAAGCTAAACTGATACTCATATTCCGGTTCAGGTTCAACAACGGGCTGTGGCTCAGGCTCCGGTTCTGGTTCAATCACAGGCTGAGGTTCAGGCTCTGTTTCTGTTACCGGCTCAAAGCTAAACGGTGACTCTAATTCCGGCTCAGGCAACTGCTGAATTTCAAGCTCAGGCTCAGGCTGATGTTCAGGCTCTGTTTCTGTTATCGGTTCAAAGCTAAACGGTGACTCATATTCTGACTCAGTTAACTGCTGGATTTCAAGGTCTGCTTCAGGTTCGATCACGGGCTGTAACTCAGGCTCTGTTTCAACCTCAGACTGTAGCTCAGGCTCTGTTGCCGTTACCGGTTCAAAGCTAAATGAGGACTCAAACTCCGATTCAGTCAACTGCAGAATTTCAAGGTCCTCTTCCGGTTCCAACATAGACTGAACTTCAGACTCCGGCTCCGGTTCAGTTTCCGGCTCCATGGGCACTTTTTCAAAAATCTGAGTCTGTGCTTCCTCTTCAACTTCTTCTACCGCTGCCGGTTCTGCTTCTTCGGATTCTTCCGGCATAAGTTCTTTCATACCCTCTGCTACTACCATCTGCAGATTAATGGTATTATATTGTCCAACATCAACCGTCTTTACTTCCGGAAGCTCGGTCGTTGGGATAGTCATTATATCGGAGTCTGCTTTGTCGGCAACAGGTACAGAGTCGTCTGCCACATGTGAATCAGTCTGAGGCTTATCATCTACTTCACTTGTCTCTTCTGATTCATCCTCCTGAGCTTCTTCCTCCTCTTCGGCCATCTCCTCATCACGCTGACGAATCCATAAATCATGCTTTTCCTGCTGCTCCGCATTCAACGGAACATGCAGCGCTTTAAGTTCCAGTGCCTTAAGAACATATGCACCTTCTCCGAACCAAAGATACATTTCATCACATTCTTCAATACACTTGGTAGTAAGTCCTATCCTATGATAGAGATATGCCAGTTCATATGCCCACTTTTCCCGGTAATCTCTCTTCTTAAATTCCTCAAGAACAGCAATGCGTTCTTCCAGACTCACATCCTGTGCTTCATATAAGCGATACAACAGAACATATTTCCCGGTATCTCTGGGCGCAATCTCTACAAATTCCTTATAGTACTTAACAGCATCTATCAAATCATCCATTTTAATGGAAAGCTCGCAAAGCGAATAAACAATTGCCCTTCCCGAAGGACGTTTGTCATTCGCCATTAAAAGAATTTCTTTACTCTCTTGATATCTTCGATTTATCTTATATAAGTCACTGACGGTACACAACATCATAACGCTTCTTACTCTGCGCCAATCGATAGTATCTGCAATTTTAACAGCCTCGGCATATTCGCCTTCAGCTATCAGGGACTTTATTTCATCAGCACGAACTTTGTATTCATACTTATCCAAAGTATTCACCTCATAACAATGTAATTTACATCATAATTTTTCACATAGTAACCCTATTTTTACTGTTTTAGTTTACCATAGGCAGTTATTAATGTAAATAAATATAAGAAAAAAAATGATGCAACATTATAATATTTTTATAAACATATACCAATATATGGAAATAAATCAATAAATATTTCCATTATATTGTATTTATAATAATTCTCATTTATTGCTTATTCACTGCCATAAGAATATTTGACAGCTCAATAAACCGTTCTAATGTTAATGTTTCACCGCGTATATTTTCCGAAAGTCCCATACTTACAAGAGCAGTTTTAACAGCTTCTTTGGTTATCCCCAAATTATGATCATTGGCAAGTCCGTTAACCAAAGTCTTTCTCCTTTGATTAAAAGAGGCTCGTACAACCCTGAAAAGATATGCCTCGGCAGCATCATCCAAACGAGATTCATTATGACCTTTCAAACGTATTACCGTACTGTCTACATTAGGTTTGGGCATAAAACAGGATGCTGGAACTCCCGTAATTATTTCCGGAGTCGAATAATATTGGACTGCCAGTGAAAGCGCTCCGTAATCCTTACTTCCCGGCTGTGCCTGCATTCTGTCTGCCACTTCTTTTTGAACCATAACGGTAATGCTGTCAAGTGTGATATGACTTTCAAACAACTGCATAATAATAGGCGTTGTTATATAATAAGGAAGATTAGCTACGATCTTAATCGGCTTTCCGCTGTTTTCTTCTTCTACTATACGATTTATATCCACTTTTAATATATCTGCGTTTATAATTTTTACATTGTCATAATCAGAAAGGGTATCATGAAGAATCGGAATAAGTTTATTATCAATTTCCACTGCAATTACATTTCCGGCACGCTGTGCCAGATACTGTGTCATTGTGCCTATACCCGGTCCTATCTCCAGAACACAGTCTTCTTTGGTAAGCTGCGCCGCGTCTACAATTTTTTCAAGAATATTTTTGTCAATCAAAAAATTCTGACCAAATTTCTTTTGAAAATTGAATTCATATTTCTGCAAAATCTCTATGGTATTTTTTGCACTTCCTAAATTTTCCATATTTTCCCTGTCTGCCTTTCCAATCCGGAAGGACGATAAATATTTATATATTTATATGAAAAAGCATTTCTGCATTCCGGTGAGTAATCTCAAGCACTTCCTCATAGCTTATCCCTTTTAAATCCGCAATAGTCTCCGCTATATATGGAAGATTTAACGAAGAATTGCGCCTTCCGCGATAGGGTTCCGGCGCAAGGTAGGGACTGTCCGTCTCCAATAGAATTTTATCCATAGGAATAAATTCAACGGCTTCTTTTAACTTTTTGGCATTGGCAAAAGTAACAACTCCTCCTATGCCAAAATAATAGTCCATATTGAGATATTCCCTTGCAACCTCTTTCGTATATGAATAGCAATGAATTACTCCGCCCATATCTTGTGCATGAAGATTTTTCATAATATCCAGAGTATCTTTTGCGGCATCCCTGGAATGAATGATCACGGGCAGCTTAACCTCTCTTGCCATTTCAAGCTGTTTCTCAAACCATTTTTTCTGAACCTCCGAGTCCGGTTCTTTATAATGGTAATCCAGACCTATTTCGCCAACTGCCACTACTTTGTCAATATTACAGCTTTCCCTAAGCCAGTTAAAACCTCTTTCATCCAGTTCACCGGTCTCGCTCGGATGAACTCCCATAGCCCCGTATATAAAAGGATATTGCTGCATTAAATCAATAGTAATCTGGCAGCTATCCAGACTTGCTCCGACGTTGATTACCACATCTATTCCGTTTTGTGAAAAAGACTTAAGAAGAGTGTCCCTATCCTCGTCAAATGCCTCGTCATCATAGTGAGCATGGCTTTCAAATATCATTTTTTCTCCTATCTGCCTGCTTACACACGCATCTAAATCAAAAATAATTAAAAATATCTAAAAAAACTCTTGCAAACTAAATAACATTATACTATAATAACACTTGCGTTGTAAAATAGAATTCTGCATAAGATAAATATTATGCGCCTTTAGCTCAGTTGGTAGAGCACCTGACTCTTAATCAGGGTGTCCAGGG
>JAFLTG010000034.1 GCA_022510545.1 Lachnospiraceae bacterium
GTCATACTCCTTTCTTCAACAACTACAGACCTCAGTTCTACTTCAGAACAACTGACGTAACTGGTGTATGTAACTTACCTGCTGGTACAGAGATGTGCATGCCTGGTGATAACGTAGAGATGTCAATCGAATTGATTCATCCTATCGCTATGGAGCAGGGTCTTACATTCGCTATCCGTGAGGGTGGACGTACTGTAGGTTCAGGCCGTGTGGCTACTATCGTTGAATAATCTTGATTGATAGTTCAATAATTCAGTAAAATCAAGGCTTTCAGTGGAGACTCTGAAAGCCTTTTTTACTATCGGAAGTAACTTTAGATAAGAAGGGGGAAACAGTAGAATGATTGATTTAAGGGATTTGATAAAAACCAATGAAAATGTAATGTGGGAAGGAAGGCCTCACAAAGCGGTAACAATACTGGAAGCAATTTTTAATCCGATGCTGGTCATTGCACTCATATGGGGCGGAATAGATTTTACTGTTATAGGCGTGGCCACATCCAGCATGAGTGATGCGGGTGGAGTACCGGGGGATATGGTCAAATTTCTGTTGCTCTTTTTTCTGGTTCACTTGATGCCTGTCTGGATATACTTGGGTGGGGTTTTGACTGTTTTCTTAAGGTGGAGAAATGTTCGTTTTATGGTTACGACCCAGGGATTATATATCAGCGGCGGACTGCTTTCGTTTAATTATGAGATGAAGCCCTGGACGGATATAGGTCACATTAATATTCACCAGGGTGTATTTGACAGAATGTTTGGTGTTGGAGATGTAGTATTTATATGTGCGCATAATTCGTATCAAACCTCACATAGCCATGGCAGTGAGCATCAGAATATGAAGATTTATAACATATCTGATTTCCAGCAGGTATTTAAGCTGGTGAATAACCTGCAGACTGATGTGTACTCCGATACTATGTACCCCAATGCTATGAGACCTGATAACAATCCCGGATATAATACACAGTATAATCGTTTTCAGTAAAACTTATATAGCAAAGAAAAGCCTAAAAGGTATCAGCCTTTGGGCTTTTTAAATTAAAAGAATTGCATAAAAATTTTAAGAAGTCAACACTTTTATCTTATGCTTAAGTTGACTTTTACATTTCTGATTGATATGATATTAATAGTAGGTATTATTTTACATTGGGGAAAATACTATGGGGAAAAGTATAAGTCTGGACATTGCTGCGCTCATTTTACTTGCAATACTTTTAGTTTCATGTATTTTGCGCAAAATGACAAGCGGTACATCAAATCGAATATTTCTTTTAATTATCATAACTGCAATGACTGCAACTGTGTTTGATATTACGGCAGTTAGTCTTGATAATGCGCATAGCAGTAATATGCCGGCGCTTTATGTAGCTCATTTGGGCTATTTGCTCACGCACTATATGAGTGCTCCGCTGCATCTCATCTTCGTTATCAGTCTGACCGATACATGGCATAAATTGCGTAAAAATCCCATCCTTCAGATTATTTTGGTTTTACCCCTTGCAGTGATGCTGGTTATTTTTGTGGCCAATATCGGAAACAAAATGCTTTTTTCGGTTGAAAACGGCTATACACGCGGACCATGGTTTGTCTTTATGTATGCCACAACAATTTTATATATTTTCTTTGATATTGTATATATTGTTCTGTATCGCAACTTCTTCAGCTGGGAAAAGATGATTGCCATAGGTGCGGTTATTCCGATTGGAGTGGCTGCAATGTTTATACAGATGTTTATTCCGTCTGCGCTGCTTGAGATGTTTGGAGGTGCAATCAGTACGCTGATTATCAGTATCGGTATACAGCGGCCGGAAGACCAGATCGACTCTTTTACCCGGCTTGGCAAATTCAGTGCCTATGTCCATGATATGAAACGTACCTATTATAATCATAAGCACGTGACTGTAATTATGCTGAATATCAGTAATTTTCCCACAATTCAGGCAATGTTGGGCTTTGACTATGCCACAGAGGTGTTGAAAGTAGTTGCGGATAAGATTCGCGAGATTGACAGAAGAATGCGTGGCAGTGCAGATTTGTATTATCTTGATAATTGCCGCTTTAGAGTGGTTTTCAGCGGGGCTAATCAGGAAAAAGCAGACAGAATAGCAAGTATGCTGAATCATGATCTTAAACATAAAACCATAATTAACGGTTTTGAGGTGACTTTGTCACCGCATATCGTAATAGCAAGTTGTCCTGACGAAATAGGTGACTTCAAGACACTTATGTCATTTGGAGCAGATTTTCATAAAAGGCATCACTATACCGGTCAGGTTATGAGGGCGGGTGAGATTTATAATAAAAATCAGCTGGATATTCACAACAATATAGATGCTATTATTGACAGGGCACTTGAAAATCAAAGTTTTCAGGTATATTATCAGCCGATTTATTCAATTCCTGAGGGCAGATTTGTATCTGCGGAAGCATTAATCCGTCTGATTGACCCGCAGCATGGATTTATATCTCCGGAGCTGCTTATTACTGCCGCAGAGCAAAGCGGGGCTATTCATAAGATAGGAGAGTTTGTTTTCAAGAAAGTCTGTCAGTTTATTGCAAGTGATGAATTTGATAAATTGGGACTTAGCTATATTGAGGTTAATCTTTCGGTAGCACAGATGATGAACGGTGATCTTCCTGAAATGATTCTATCGGTTATGGATGAATATAATATTACTCCTGATAAACTCAATTTGGAGATTACGGAGACTGCTGCGGCTGAAGACCAGAAAGTTATGACAGAGAACCTTGAAAAGCTTGTGAGAGCGGGACTTAGCTTCTCACTGGATGATTACGGAACCGGTTACTCAAATATAAAGCGTGTGATTCAGCTGCCACTTAAAATCATTAAGCTTGACAAATCTTTTGTGAATGAAAATGAGAATCCCAAGATGTGGATTTTCTTAAAAAATACAGTCAAAATGTTAAAAGATATGAACATGGAGATTGTTGTTGAAGGTGTGGAGACGCAGGAAATGTTAGATGCTTTTTCAGACCTGCAATGTGATTTTATTCAGGGATATTTCTTCTCAAAACCGATTCCGAAAAAGGATTTTGTAGCGTTTATTGCAAATGCGAATAAGGCGTCTTAATACGGTATAAGAGCGATATGAGGGCGAAATAAGGGCGGATTGCATAAATACTAAGTTTTCTTTGCTTATTGTCGGAGCCAGAGGCGCAAAGAAAACTTAGTATTTATGCAATCCTTGTTTATTGGCTCATTAAGTAGTGTATTAAGTACTACATTAAGCACATATGTTAGTAGGCCGATATATCATATATAAAATGATGGTATGACAAAAAATAGAACTGCTGGTAGTTGTTGTTAAATGGCATATTTAGTTGTAATTTAGCAATCGAAAATGTTATAGTTTTTTTGTAAAATATTTTTAAAAATGTGTGGGAGGAATCTGATGAAAAAAATAAAGAAGAAGTATCTTGCATTGTTACTGTGTGGAGGATTACTGTTTTCTGATTTGGCATCAATTTATGCTTATGCAGAGGATGTATCCGAAATCGTGGAAGTGGAATCTGAAGATTCCTATGACCATGAAGGACATAGTCATGAAGAAGTGAGCAGTGATATATTTTACGATGATCAGATAAATGATAGTGACATCAGTAATAGCGATGTCAGAAATAGTGATACTTTAACCGATGAGAGCAAAACTAATGATAGTGTTGCTCAGATCGGTAATAGTGATATGAATAATGACAATGAGCAAGTCGGTGATGGTGATTATGAAGATTCCGGAACTGATGAGGCATCGGGAGAACCAGCCGCTCCTATTATTGATGTACGGATAGCTGAAGGAGGACATGGTTCAAATAATGTTTATTGTGAACCTCCAATAGTTACCGTTACAGACGATGAAAGTAATATTGTCTTGGTTGAAGTATCCTCAGGGGGAAATACTGAAACAATATCAATGGAACCGGAGTGCC
This sequence comes from Lachnospiraceae bacterium, assembly GCA_022510545.1. Taxonomy (GTDB): domain Bacteria; phylum Bacillota; class Clostridia; order Lachnospirales; family Lachnospiraceae; genus UBA3282. Next base: position 3,948 of record JAFLTG010000034.1, read on the forward strand.
AAAATTATACTGTTGATTTAAGTGGAAAATCAGGTGCGGTTACAATTACAGCAACGAATGAAGCAGAATATTCAACCACTGTGAAGTTTTATATTACTCATTCTTTAGGTTCCAGAAATACTATTATTGTAGAGGCAACCTGTACTGAGCCCAAAGAATCCGTATTGCTTTATGTATGCGTAAACTGTGATGAAGTATATTTGAGGATTGTCGAAGAAATACTTGAAGAGGCAGTCGGACATCAGTTTGGTGAAGCGGAGTCCGGCCAGACATCTGATGGCCAGACATATGTAAAAAGGACTTGTTCTAAGTGCGGATATGTTGAGGTGACATTTGAAAACGGAGCCACTCATAACCATACATTTCCGGAGGAAAGTATTACAGTAGAGGCTACCTGTTTAAAAGAAGGGTCAATATATAAGCTATGTACGGAATGTGGTTATAAAGAAATACTTAAGATAATTCCTTGCAAAGGACATAAACTTGGTGCATTCAAGACAATACAGGAGATGGATTGCGGTGAAAACAAATCAGCTATACTAGAGAGAACCTGCTCATATTGCGATTATAAAGAAACAATAACTTATCCGGTAACTCACTCCTGGTCGGAAATTAAAGTAAAGGAGAGTGCAGACTGTACAAAGGCTGGCGAAAACGCTCGTCAATGTTTAAATTGTGGAGCGTGGAGTGCAAATATTATATCGGTACCGAAGCTTCCTCATCAGTGGGAGGATGATGACAATGATTGTACCACTCCGCTTAAGTGTTCGGTTTGTCAAACAGTAGATGAAACCTCTATGAAATCTCATGTATTGTTATATGCATATGATGAGAGCGGACACTGGCAGAAATGTCAGAGTGAAGGTTGTAATTACAAAACCGAACCTGTAGGGGAACATATCTATAATGAAGATAAAATTGAGGATTGTACGGACTCAGAGACCTGTACCATATGCGGTTATGTAAAGTCGGGAAACAAAAGTCATGACATTGAATGGATAATTGATGCAGTTTCTCATTATGCGGTTTGCAGAAATGAGGGTTGTGCTTATCAATCTGCACCTGAAAATCATGCCGGTGTGGATGATGGTGATTGTACGACGCCTGTTCTGTGTACTAAATGTGAATACCCATATAAAGCTGCAAAATCCCATACTCCGTATGGTGCTTGGGCATGGAACAATGAGGGGCATTATAGGAATTGCAGGGATTGTAATCAGGTAGTTATGCTTCCGCATGAGTTGGGTGAAGATGACGGAGACTGTACTACGGATATAAAGTGTAAGCAAAGCGGATGTTTTTATATTATGAAGCGGGGTGAAGCATTTCATAATCTTTCCGGCAGTTGGGAGAGTAATGGGGCTGGGCATTTTAAACGGTGCCTGAATCCAAACTGCAATAAGGCGAGTGAACCGGTCAAACATTCCGGTGGAGTGGCTGCCTGTAATTCACAGGCCATATGTTCGACATGCGGAACTTCCTATGGAGAGTTTAATCCGAATAATCATGACGGCGGTATAGAGATTAGGGGTTATATAGAACCTACGAAAGGGAATGAAGGATATACCGGGGATACTTATTGTTTGGGATGTAATCAAATTATAGCTGAGGGAAGTGTGATTGAAAAAGCAGCACATGATCACGAATACGGCGAAGCCTGGGTATACGACAGCACCGGCCATTGGAAAGAATGTATCTATTGTTCAGCCAGAAGTGAAGAAAAGTCAGAACATATGTTCGGAGGATGGGAAATCACTGATATCGAACACATACGTGATTGTGATATTTGTGGTTACATAGAGACAGCTGTCCATACTCCCGAAGAAGACGATTATGACTGTTCGACACCACTGTTATGTTCTGTCTGTGAAAAAGTATTGACGGAAGCAATGGAGCATTCTTTTGATGACGCAACCTATTGGGGCAGTGAGACAGGTCATTATAGATTCTGTCTGAATCAGGGGTGTAACCGGACCAGTGAGGAAGAAGAACACAACGGCGGTACTGCCAGTTGTGCAGCACAGGCGTTATGTGATATATGTCATACAGCCTATGGTCCTTTAGATTCGGAGAATCATGTAGGAAGGGAACAGATTCTCGGATATAGGGAGCCTTTGGGAACGACTCCCGGTTATACCGGTGATGTTTATTGTTTAAGCTGTGGGCAGGTGAAGGCTTATGGTCAGGAGATTCCGCCGGAAGAACGTGAGCATGATTTTATCATAGATTATGATGCTTATTATCACTGGAGAGCCTGCAGCAGATGCGGTCAGCGTGAAAACGGAAGTTATGAAGAGCATAAATTTGATGACGACGGAAATTGTACCTTAGAGGGCTGTCATGCAATAATAACATCTACATCAGATGAGCATAACTGGGACCGGGGAGAGATTACGATAGAGCCTACTTGTGTGCAGATAGGTGTGATAACCTATACCTGTACTCGTTGTGGTGCACATAAGATTGAGGAAATACCGGCTACCGGCATCCATACCTGGGAAGAAGGAAAATGTACTGTATGTGGGATGGAAGCGCCCGAAGGATTCTGGGTAAGTGATGTGAGTTCGCAACTCTATACCGGTAAAGCGATTAAGCCTGCCGTAAATGTGTACTATGGGGCGACACTTCTTACCGAGAAAGTGGATTATACCTTATCTTACAAGAATAATACCAAGGTAAACGATGCTTCCAACCAAAGTACAGCCCCTGTAATTGTTATTACCGGAAAAGGCAGCTATAGCGGTAAAAAATATGTTTATTTCTCTATAGTAGCAAAGAATCTGCTCGATTCAGATATTATCGCACCGGATATTTATGCAGTAGCAAATAATAAAGAGCAAAAGCCGGTGCCGGTGGTGACCTATCAGAATAAAAAACTGGTAAACAAAAAAGACTTCGAGGTAAGCTATCCTGATTTGGAGGATTCCGGCAAAACAGATGCATACAAAGCAGCTAATACTTATAAGATTAAGATTAAAGGTAGCGGAAATTATACAGGAGAGCGCACAATCGACTTCTGCATTACCTCAGGCGCTTTAATAAGTAAGGCAAAGGTTGCATCTATTCCGGCCAAGGAGTACACCGGAGCGCAAATTAAGCCTGACCTGAAAGTTACTCTTGGTAAGAAAACGCTAAGTCCTGAAACTGACTATACTGTTGAATATTTAAATAATATAAATGTTGGTAAAGCAACTGTAATCATAACAGGTATCGGAGATTATGCAGGCAGGAAGGAAGTTTCCTTTAATATTAAAGGAAAATCCATTGCCAAAGCTACGGTAACCGGTCTGGAAAATAAGGTATTCAATGGACAGGAGCAGAAACAGAACAGTGAGAATATTAAGGTAAAACTCTGCCAAGAAGAACTTGTTAAAGATGAGGACTATCAAGTAACCTATGATAAGCATATAAATGTTGGAACTGCTACTATGACTATCAAAGGAATAAATGCCTACTCCGGCTCCATTAAGAAGAAGTTTAAGATTACGGCTTATGACTTGTCCGTGGATGAGTCGCAGCTTATAGAAGGTTTTCCGGAAAACCTGACAGTAGTCTACACTAAGGGTGGCAGTACACCTGATGTAGAACTGTACTTTGGTAGTAATCATAAGCAATTGACAGCGAAAAAAGATTACACGATTACCTACTCTAACAATAAGAAGATTGCAGGTGCAGGCGATCTAAAGAAGCCAACCATTACTATCAAGGGAAAAGGTAATTTCAAAGGAACTAAAACTATTCCTTTTACCATTGTCAAGAGTAATTTAGAGGCTGAGGCTTGCCCTGTAAAACTCTTTGTGGCAGATATGCCTTACGTAAACAAAGCGGGCAAATATATCAGTAAGCCTGTTCTGACAGATTCGAACGGTAAGAATCTGTCAGCCGGAACAGACTATGAGAAGAATATTGTATACACTCTGTCAGATGGCACCGTATTGGATAAAAAGAGTATTGTTCCTTTAGGGGAAACAGTAAATGTGACCGTAACCGGAAAAGGTTGTTACGAAGGAACTATTAAAGCAGGCTATATGATAGCTAGCTCATCGTTTGCTTCCGCCAAGATTACTATAAAGCCGCAGATGTATACAGGCAGGGAGATTACCTTTGATAAATTTAGTAAAGATGACATAATCAGAGATAATATCATCACTGCCAAAATCGGCAGCAGTACTCTTAACTATGGCGATGATTTTGAAATTATAGAGGGAAGCTATAAGAATAACCTGAAAAAGGGTACGGCAAGTGTAATGATAAAAGGTAAAGGAGAATATGCCGGCACTAGGACCGTGAAGTTTAAGATTATCGCCAGATCAGCTAACTGATACCCTCTAAGGAAGGCGCAAAATGTCAATAATAAGACTGGCAGATGAAAACAATCACAATAATTATGTAAACTAAGACGGGTAAGAGACTTTATAACTAAAATATAAAATTTTATAATATAAATAAATAGAAAGTTGCTTGAATATTTTTCTTGTTGTATAATAAGAATAGTACAATGAGGAAAGGGTTTAAACCATGGGGAAAGTTCCTAATAGTTTTGCTACAATAGATTCGGGAATGGTGTTTAAAACAGAGGATGACAGTCTGCGCAAGTTTTTCGGTCAGGAAAATAAGGATATGTTTGTATCCTTTATTAACTGTATTCATCCCGATGATAAAGATATATTTCGTGGCGCTTTGGAAGAGTTGAAGGCTAAAACTATGCCTAAGAACATCGTTATGGTAAGGCTGATCAGCAGCGATAAGGAATATTGCTGGGCAGTCGTAACAATGTCCTATAAGTTTCATGCACTGGACGGCGAAGAGATTTTTCACCTGCATATTAACGATCCGGATGATGACACTGAATTGAAGCTGAAGGACGATAAAAACGAGTACAGTACATTTCTGGGTATGATGAACGGCATTTTATTCTCATATGATGTTGACTCTAAACAGCTTTCTGTTTTTATACTTAATGGAGGTCAGCAGCTCTCACTGTTTTCAGGTCCTTTAGAAAATTGGAAAGAGAATATGCTTGACGGGAAGCTGGATAAAGAATATGAAGCGTCTTTTTTGGGATTCTGCAGAGATTTGGAGATGAAGCGTACCAGTTTTTCATATAGCATCAGGACTAGCAGCTTTTCCAATGATAATAAGATGGAACAGTGTACATTCAAGGCACAGTTGGTTTCCGGATATAACGGAGAGAAGATTTTAGGTTGTATCACTTCCATGGAAAATCAGACGACTGAACATTCCAATTTTGAATATACCAGAGATATCGGCATGCCCGTCCTCAATAAGAAATCAATTACGGATTATGCCAAACGTGCTATGACTGCCAGTGGGAACAAAGTATGTCTGGTCGTACTTGACCTGGATAATTTCAAGGTCGTCAACGATACGTTGGGACATATGGTCGGCGATGAAGTATTAATCCGTACAGCTGAGATTATTAAAGCGGCATTAGGGAATCTTGGTGTTCTTGGACGAATCGGCGGGGATGAAATGATGATTGTATTTCCGCAGGTTGAGAGTGAAACGGAGCTTCGTAATACGATGCGAACCATTCGCACCAATATTGAATGGGAATACAAGGATAAATACAAAAATGTGCAGGTTACCTGTTCAATGGGTGCTGCCGTTTATCCTGACAATGGCAAGAGTTATGACGAGATTTTCAGTCTTGCGGATAAAATGTTATACATTGCCAAGAGCAAGGGCAAGAACCGATATGTCATCTATGTTCCTGAAATTCATGGAACTATTCTCAATCCAGAACAAAAGAGTACCGAGGATGTCATAAAGAAGGTGCAGGGAAATAAAAATGGCATAATGCAGCAACTGGTAGAGCAATTTCTGGTGCGCCATACTATGACTTATGAGCAGATGATTACCTCAGTGGGTAACTGCTTTAATCTGGACGAAATCGTGCTGGTCTACGGGGAGCGGCTTGCCAACAGCAGTATCAGTATCTGGAATCACGATGGATATAATTCCGGTGTAAGTGATTCTGCATATTCATCTCCGGAACCCGAATTTTTGGAGAGCTTTGATAATAATAATATGTTAGTCATAAATGCCATTTCCGGCTTGGAAGGCAAAACAAAAGTTCTTTACAATAAGCTGAAAGGTAACAGCGTGGAATCCGTTCTTTTCTACAAGTTTTCGGAAACAAGCAAGTATAAAGGTTATATGGTATTTTCCAAATTGTCAAGACGACAGATGTGGTCAGAACAAGACAAGGTACTGCTTGCTACCGTGGGAAAGATTGTAGAATTATCGCTGCTTTAATTATAGAAATAAATAGCGTGAGAAAAGAGGGAAGCCCTCAAGTCATTTTGCGACTTTTTGGACACCCTCTTTTATATTATAAATAGGTGAAAGAAATAGTACAGGAGGAAAGCAATATGAAAAAACTTGGATTTGGATTAATGCGTATGCCAACCATAGACAAGACTAACGCTGCTGATGTGGATATTGAGCAAGTCAAAAAGATGGTTGACTTATTTATGGAGAAAGGCTTTACATATTTTGATACCGCCTGGATGTACAATGGTTTTGCCAGCGAGGAAGTAGCGAAGAAAGCGCTGGTGGAACGCTATCCAAGAGACAGCTTCACCCTTGCAACGAAGTTACATGCCGGTTTCTTCAATTCTTTGGAGGATAGGGATAAGATATTCAATTCACAGCTGGAGAAGACAGGTGCAGGATATTTTGACTATTATCTGATTCATGGAATTGAAGCCTCCATGCTGCCTAAATACGAGAAATTCGATTGTTTCAACTGGCTCTTGGAAAAGAAAGCGAAGGGTCTTGTGAAGCATGCAGGTTTCTCCTACCATGATTCCGCCGATTTACTGGATGAGATTCTCATTAAGCATCCTGAGATGGAGTTTGTACAACTTCAGATTAACTATTTGGACTGGGAGAGCAGCTGGGTACAGTCACGAGCATGTTATGAGGTGGCAACAAAGCACGGCAAACCCGTCATAGTTATGGAGCCGGTCAAGGGCGGCACGCTTGCGCAGGTTCCTGAGGGAGCAGAAAAGCTTTTCAAGGATTATGACCCAAACATGTCCGTACCAAGCTGGGCAATTCGTTATGCAGCATCGCTTGATAACGTGATGGTGGTACTGTCAGGTATGTCCAATATCGAGCAGATGGAGGATAATATCAGCTATATGGTGGATTTTAAACCGCTTACGGAGGAAGAGAAAAACCTTTGCCATAAGGTTGCCGGTATCATCAATACGCAGGTTAGCGTGCCCTGTACCGGTTGTTCATATTGCACCGAGGGTTGTCCCAAGAAGATTGCTATACCGCAGTATTTCTCCCTCTTTAATGAAGATATGCGGGAGAATCTGGAGCAAAAGGGCTGGACGGTAAACTTCACAAATTATGAGACTCTGGCTAGTAAATTCGGCAGAGCTAAGGATTGTATTGAATGCGGCCAGTGTGAAGGTGTATGCCCGCAGCATTTGAACATTATTGATAATCTCAAAGTGGTTTCCGCACATTATGACCATTAGTAACGTCATGCAAAATGATTAGGAGAAATCTGGCTATATGAGATATAAAAATAAGGATAAAAATATGGAATCCGGTACAGAATCGGAATTTCTAGAATTAATCCGGAATGAAAAGGAAGCAAACCGATATGTGGCCAAAGGTCTGAGAGTGTGCTCCGTTATCGGTATAATTGCATGGGTTCTGAATATTTTAGATATTTTTATTGTTCCCAATGAGATTATGAATCTGGCTATGCCGATTGTAATTGCGTTTTTTATGCTGCCAACCCTGATTTGTAAGATAACGGGCGGAGAACAGATATGGATTAAATACGTGGTGATGTCTTGCGCTATTTTTGGAATTTTCGTCTTATCCAGTGCGATGTCAAAACACGGGGTGCTGCTGTGGACATTACCCCTTATGTTGAGCTGTCATTATTATTCCAGGAAACTTACCATAATCACGCTTATTTTATCCTGGGTATTATTTTCCCCTTCCGTATATATAGCATTATTCTTTGGAGAATGGGACCAGAATCTGCTGGATGCGGCTTATTATAGCGGAGAGAGAATAGTCACTTCCGAATTGGTGTATAATGCTACCCTCTATTTTGTTTTTACAAGAGCCCTTACCTTGCTTGGAATTTCCGTTATCTGTACCACACTGGGGAGACGGACGAGGAAATTGCTGGAAATGCAGATTAAGGACAGCGAGATACGCCAGCGAATTTCAACGGAACTGGATGTCGCAACACAGATACAGGCAGATATGCTGCCACGTATTTTTCCTGCCTTTCCGGAAAGACCGGAGTTTGACATCTATGCAACAATGAATCCGGCTAAAGAGGTTGGCGGTGATTTCTACGATTTTTTCATGGTTGATGACAGGCATTTGGCAATAGTTGTGGCAGATGTGTCCGGCAAAGGGGTTCCGGCGGCACTCTTTATGGTAATAGGCAAGACGCTGATTAAAGACCATACAAAACCTGATAGGGATTTGGGGGCGGTCTTTACGGAAGTAAATGACTTACTCTGCGAATCCAACAATTCGGGATTGTTTATTACGGCATTTGAAGGTGTACTTGACCTTGTGACCGGAGAATTTTGTTTTGTCAATGCGGGTCATGATCTGCCTTTTATAGCCAAATCAGGAGAGCCCTATATGCCGTATAAAGTACGCTCATGCTTTGTGCTTGCAGGTATGGAAGGCATGAAATATACGGGGGGCAGTATACAGCTTGCGCCGGGTGATAAGATATTCCAGTATACGGATGGCGTGACGGAGGCAACAAACGCCCAAATGGAACTATATGGTATGGAAAGATTGAAAAGCATTCTTAAGAAAAATACCGCTTTGCCGCCGGATGAACTTCTTGCTGCCGTGAAAGCGGATGTTGATGTATTTGTTGGCGAAGCACCGCAGTTTGATGATATGACTATGTTATGCGTGGAATATCTGAAAGCAATGCCTGAGTAACTAAGAACGAGGTGTCTGATGAAGATTAAGAAAAAAGAAAATATAAATATAATTAATGTGGATTCAGAGTTTTCGGCACTTCTTAAGAATGAAAAAGAGGCAAATCACTATGTTGCAAGAAGTTTAGGTGTATGCGCCTCTGTTGGGGCTTTGCTTTGGTTTTTGAATATTATTGGTCTTTTTCCGATTCCCTCAAGTGTTATGAATACCGGAATGTCGATATTTGTTTCTGTATTGTTAATCCCGATGTTAATATGTAAGGTAACGGATGGTGAGCCTTTATGGGTTAAGTATGTGGGACTGTTATGCAGTGTGGTGGGTGTTTTTGCATTGGCCTGTGCACTGCCTAAGCATAGTATGCTGATATGGTCGATACCGATTATACTAAGCTGTCATTATTATTCTAGAAGGATGACCAGAATCGCCCTTGTGGAATCGATGCTGCTTCTTCCGATTTCTGTCTATATAGGGATGTATTTTGGCGAATGGGATATGGCCTTGCTGGATGCGCCGTATTACTCGGGGCCACGTGTTATTACGAAGCAACTGCTTATTGATGCGACTATTTTCTTTGCATTTCCTCGAACACTTGTTCTGTTTGGCCTTTCTTTTGTATGCACAACTCTGGCAGAAAGAACAAGAGGTTTGTTGAAAAGACAGATTAGAAACAGTGAAGAGCGGCAGCGTATCGCTACGGAGCTGGATGTTGCAACGCAGATACAGGCGGATATGCTGCCAAGTATATTTCCGGCTTTTCCGGAAAGACCCGAGTTTGACATCTATGCCACGATGAATCCCGCCAGAGAAGTGGGCGGTGATTTTTATGATTTCTTTATGGTGGATGAAAGACATCTTGCTATTGTTATGGCGGATGTGTCAGGCAAAGGTGTACCTGCCGCGCTTTTTATGGTAATTGGTAAGACTCTTATTAAGGACCATACGACTTCCGGGCGTGATCTGGGAGAGGTGTTTGGCGAGGTGAACGACATCCTTTGCGAATCTAATGATAAAGGGCTGTTTATTACGGCATTTGAGGGTGTCCTCGACCTAGTGACCGGGGAACTGCGATTTGTCAATGCAGGACATGAAGTGCCTTTTATTGCAAAGGCAGGAGCTGCATATGAGCCATATAAACTAAAGCCGGGTTTCGTGCTTGCCGGTATGGAAGGTATGCAGTATAAGGGAGGCATTATACAGCTTGCACCCGGAGATAAGATTTTTCAGTATACGGACGGCGTGACGGAGGCAACGAATAAGGATAATGAGCTTTACGGTATGGAAAGGCTGGGTAATATTCTGGCGAAAAATACTGCATTACCGCCGGCTGAACTTCTGTCTGCGGTAAAGGAGGATATTGATGAGTTTGTAGGCAAAGCGCCACAGTTTGATGATATAACCATGCTCTGTGTGGAATATATAAAAAGTATGCAGAGTTAAAACAGATTTGGTTTACATAACATGTCATTTTAAAAATATATTTATAAGGAAAGGTACAATATGGCTTATGAGGATAGTATTGGTTGGTCCCGGTGCCATGGGGCTCTTATTTGGAGGATATCTGTCTCAGAAAAATGATGTGACTTTGGTGGGCAGGAATGCTGACCGGATGAAACAGATTCAAGAAAACGGAGTCCGCATCAGGGAGACTGACGGAAGGGAAGAAATTTATCATCCCGATGCCACCGCGCAGCCTGATAAGATGACTGAGGCCGATTTGGTACTTCTTTTTGTCAAAGCAGGAGATTCCAAGGCAGCACTTGAGTCCGTAAAGCATCTGATTGGGTCAAATACCTTTTTAATGACTTTGCAGAACGGAGCAGGTCATGAAAAGCTGCTTTTACAGTATGCTCCCAAAGAGAGAGTGATCATCGGAACTACCAATCAGGGAAGCTATAAGCTGGATGAGACTTCAGTATGTCATAGTGGTTTGGGAGATACGGCACTTGGAGCGGTATCCGGTTCAGGGGAGGCTTTTGCCCCTGTGGCGGAAATCTTTCAATCCTGCGGATTTCCCTGTATACTGAGTGAACAGGTAAGGGGAATGATATGGAATAAACTTATGATCAATGCTTCATCCAGTGTACTGTCCGGTATTCTTCAGATGCCTCAGGGCTATGTAGTAGAAAACAGTTCGGCATGGAATATTGCACAGAAGTTGATAAAAGAGATATGTGCTGTAGCTACTGCAGAGGGATATCCCTTTATGGCAGATGAGCAGATTGAGAGAATAGATAAACACTTAAGAAATGCTCCCGGTGGATATACCAGCGTTTATGCGGATTTAAAAGCGGGGCGAAAGACAGAGGTATCGGTGATAAATGGGGCAGTTGTGGAAGCGGGACGCCGCCTTGGCATACCGACTCCCACCCATGAGTTGATTCTTGATATGGTTCATGCAATGGAGGGAAGAAATGAAAATACTTAAATACGTGTGGGAATATCTGATGCTGGCACTGGGGGCTGTCATAGCGGCTATTGCCATTGAAGAGTTTCTAGTGCCCTGTACCATCCTGGATGGAGGAGTGGTCGGAGTCAGTATCATAATAAATAATCTGACAGGGATTAAGCTTAGTATGCTTACTCTTATACTGAATATTCCGTTTTTGATTATCGGACTTAGAGTAATGGGGAGTAAGTTCCTTATAAAAGCCGGTTTTTCAATGATGGTGTTTTCATTCGCTCTGGAAGTATTTGCTCCGATGACAGATATAACAGAAGAGTATCTTCTTGCTGTCTGCTTTGGAGGTATGCTTCTTGGAATCGGTGTAGGAATAGTGATTTCTTTCGGGGGCTGTCTGGATGGGACTGAAACGGTGGCAATTCTTCTTAACCGGAAATTTGATCTGCCGGTTGGAAGAACGGTATTGTTTTTTAATATTATAATCTATACCGTAGCAGGACGTCTGTTCGGATTTGACAGAGCAATGTACAGCCTTCTTACATATTATATTACTTCAAAAGTACTGGATTTCATAGAAAGTGGAATGAATCAGGCCAAAGCTGCCATGATCATTACAAATGACGGTAAAGAAATTGCGGATATGATTTACCAACGTATGGGACGTACCGTAACCATATTGGAGGGTGAAGGTTTGATAAGCGGAAAGAAAGTTGTTCTTTACTGCGTATTGAACAGGCTGGAAGTGTATGAATTGAAAAAATTGATAAATGATATTGATGCAAGCGCTTTTATCACTATTAATGATGTTTCTGAAATCATTGGCAACCATATTAAGAAAAAAGCAGCAGCAGAGTAGAACGGCAGTTTGTTCATTCTTGACACGGTTTGACAAACTTTATATAATAGCAGTATGCGCGGTTTTTGACCCAAATTCAAAAGAAGCTTAATCGAGGTAAGACAGCATGAAGTGTAGAATTGTTGCGGACTCATCTGCCAACATGTATGAAAGAGACGGTGTAGACTTTGTCAGTGTTCCGTTAAAGATTGTGACTGCTGAAAGAGAATTTGTTGATGTAAAAGGAACGGATATTGCCGGGATGTTGTCTTATCTTCAGAGTTATGGGGGAAAAGCCGGTACTTATTGCCCAAATGTTTTGGATTGGATAGAAGCATTTGGGGATGCAGATCTTATTTTGGCCGTAACTATTACCAGCGGACTTTCCGGCAGCTTTGCCGCTGCTATGAGGGCAAAAGTAGATTATGAAGCGGCGCATAAAGATGCTAAGGTTCTTATTGTGGATTCATTGTCTGCCGGACCTGAACTGGAACTTATTATAGAGAAAATGGAAGAAGTCATAAATAGCGAAATGACTTTTAAGGAAATGGTTAAGGTTATTACGGAGTACTGTACAACGACCCATACTTTGTTTTCGTTAAAGAAGTTGGAAAATTTGGCTAAAAACAATCGTGTAAGTCATACAGCAGCCAGAATTGCCAGCATTTTGGGCGTCCGGATTGTAGGAAAAGCCAATTCGCAAGGGGTTTTACAGTCATTGCATAAATGCAGAGGGGATTCACAGTCGGTTGCTTTCATATTTGAAGAAATGCAAAAACATGGCTATAACGGCGGTAAGCTTCGACTTGCCCACTGTTTCAATCCTCAAATCGCCTCTGAACTTTCGGATACCGTGCACAGGGTTTATCCGGAGGCCGATGTGCGTATCACCGAATGCACTGCTCTGTGCAGCTTTTATGCGGAAAAGGGCGGCTTAATGGTTGGATATGAAGGAGAATAGTTTGCTTTACGATTAAGATGGGGTAAATCCGTAAGCTGGGGATTTACCCCTTAAATAGTTTTAATCGTATTTATAGGACGTGAGGAATTATGTTAAAGTATCTAAAAAAATACTGGATATCGTTTATGTTGGCACCTCTTTTTATGCTGGGAGAGGTGAGTATGGATCTGCTGCAGCCAAGGTTTATGGCAACGATTGTGGATGAGGGTGTACTTGGTCTCTCACATGGCGGTGTAGGAGATATGAGTCTGGTTATCAGCACAGGACTCAAGATGATAGGACTCGTGCTGTTTGGATGTTTCTGCGGGGTCATGTCAGGCGTATTTGCCAATCTCTGCAGTCAGAATTATGGAAATGATATACGAAAAGATGCCTTCCGCAAGGTCATGTCCTTTTCATTTGAGCAGACAGACCGTTTTTCCACAGGCTCATTAATTACCAGGGTGACTAATGATATTACACAGGTACAGAACCTTGTATCTCAGTGCATCAGGGGCTTTGTGCGGACTTTTTTGCTGTTTGCGGGCGGTATTTTGTGTATGCTTACTCTGGACCTTAGCTTTGGTGTGGTAGTTGCCTGTGCACTGCCTCTTATTGTCATATGTGTAATCTTTTTTATTTCCAGGGCAAATCCCATGTTTACCGTTTTGCAGGATAAGCTGGATAAGCTTAATAATGTTATGCAAGAGAATGTGGCCGGTACCAGAGTTGTCAAGGCATATGTAAAAGAGGAGCATGAAAAGGAACGATTCGGCGGCGCCAACGGCGAACTGGTTGGGACGCAGCTTAAAGTGCTTTTGCTGTTTTCCTATATGACGCCGATTATGAATATTATATTGAATGTTTCCGTGGTTGCTATTATCAAAGTTGGTGCGATACAGGTAGGAGAAGGAAGTGTTACACCCGGTGATGTAATGGCAGCTATCACATATATATCCCAGATTTTAAACGCAGTTATGCGTATGACAATGATTTTCCAGATGGTTTCCCGCGGAGTTGCTTCCGGAAAACGTATCAAAGAGGTGCTTGAGTGTGAACCGTTGATTTCGGACGGAGGCTTTACAGGGGAGACTGCGGTTAAGGGTAAAGTAGAGTTTCGGAATGTATCATTTTCATATCCCGGAATGGGCGGGGAAAAGGTAATCTGCGACTTTAATCTGACGATTCACCCCGGAGAAACCTTCGGTATTCTTGGAGCCACCGGCTGCGGTAAGTCAAGTCTGGTAAACCTGATTCCAAGATTCTATGACGCGACTGACGGCGAGGTTTTGGTGGATGATGTGAATGTTAAGGATTATACTTTGAGCAGGCTGCGCGGAAAAGTTGCCGTGGCCTTGCAGAAAAGTGAAATTTTCAGTACTTCTATCAGGGAGAATATTGCCTGGGGAGATGAGAGCGCGGATGATGATAAGATACGACATGCGGCAGGGGTTGCGCAGGCTCTGGAATTTATAGACAGTAAGACGGATGGCCTGGATACTCTGGTAACGCAGGGAGGACACAGCCTCTCCGGAGGACAAAAACAAAGGGTGGCGATTAGCAGGGCAGTATTAAAGAATGCGGAAATCCTGATTTTTGACGATACCACCAGCGCTTTGGATTTAAAGACAGAGGCAAAATTGTATGAAGCACTGCAGCGGGAATATGCGTGTATGACCAAAATCATTATAGCTCAGAGGATTGCGTCGGTGAAAGATGCGGACAGGATTGCAGTTATAGAGAATGGGCAGCTTGCAGCCTGCGGAAGTCATGAAGAATTAATGGAAAGCAGTGCAATATATCGTGATATCTATGATTCCCAATTGAGACAATAACTGGTGCAAGAATATGTTACGTTGAATAATAACAAGCGTTATTTATATATTATAATTTGAAGAATAGTAAGTGTAATTTATTGCTTGAGTTAAGGAAGCAGAGTGATATTCGGAAAAGGGGAATAAAATGGCAGAAAATAAAGAACAGTCCATGAGCAACTACAAAGTTCCGGGAATGCGCGGCCCCCGCAACAGGCAGGTGGAGAAGCCCAAGGAAGGCAAAAAAACCCTGCTCCGTCTGGTGGGATATTTTGCCAGCGAAGGTAAGGTTGTGGCTTTTTTACTGGCAGTAGTGTTTGTGGTGGTAATAGCTTCGGTATATGCCCCAAGGCTGCAGAGTGATGCCATAGACAGCATATCCCGGCTGGAATTTGGACAGCTGACGGGGATTCTGGCAACTATGCTTATTGTGTATGTAATTCAGAGCCTGGGTACTTTTTTACAGGGCAAAAACAGTGCAATCTTAAGTCAGCGTGTGGTAAGAAAGATGCGCGAAGATTTGTTTGACTGTGTGGTGAATCTCCCCGTCAAATATATAGACTCTCATTCCCACGGAGACATTATGAGCCGTATGACAAATGATGTGGAAAATATTTCGAATACGGTTTCACAATCGCTTAGTTCCCTGTTTTCCGGCGTACTTACAGTGATAGGAACTGTTGCAATGATGATTTATTTATGCCCGCCGCTTGCACTACTCTCCTGTACTACTGTGATACTTACTTTGGCAGCTACCAAATTTCTGTCAAAAGCGATGCGAACCTTTTACCGTAAACGTCAGGTACTGCTTGGTGAGCTTAACGGAACGGTTGAGGAGATGGTGACAGGATATAAGACTGTGGTCGCATATGAAAGGCAGGAGGCTGTCATAGAAGAGTTTAATAAGACTGCCGACGAACTGACCAGAGCCGGAATTTTTGCGGAGATTCTGGGAGGCTCTATGGGACCGGTAATGAATGTAATCAATAATATCGGATTTGTTATTATTGCAGCCTTTGGCGGATATTTTGCTGTAAACGGCGTGATTTCCATCGGAATTATCTCTGCTTTTATTGTATATGCCAAACAGTTCGGGCGTCCGATTGATGAGATTGCGCAGATTTACGGACAGATACAGACAGCCATAGCGGGTGCGGAACGAGTGTTTGCGATAATTGATGAACCAAGGGAAGATAAGTCCGGCGATAAAAATATGGATGATGCCAAAGGGGTTATCACTTTTGAAAACGTGAACTTTTCTTATGTTCCGGGGCAGCAGGTGCTTCATAATTTCAATCTGGAAGTGCGTGCAGGGCATAAGATTGCATTGGTAGGCGCTACAGGAAGCGGAAAGACTACAGTGGTCAATCTGCTGATGCGCTTTTATGATGTTGACAGCGGAGAAATCCTGATAGATGGTGTGAATATTAAGGATATTGATTGCCGGAATCTTCGTGAAAATACTGCGATAGTGCTGCAGGATACGGTACTTTTTGCAGATACGGTTAAGAATAATCTGAAGTATTCAAAGCAGGAAGCAACTGACGATGAGATGGTGCAGGCTACCAAAATGAGCAACTGTAATGATATGATATTGCGGCTTAAAGACGGATATGATACCATGCTGTCAGGAGAAGGATATAATCTCTCTCAGGGTCAAAGACAATTATTATCCATTGCAAGGGCATTTTTGGCACAGCCTAAGATTTTGATACTGGATGAGGCAACTTCGAGCGTGGATACCCGTACTGAAAAGCGTATTCAGGATGCAATGGTGAAGCTTATGGAGAACAGGACGAGTCTGATAATTGCACATAGACTTTCAACCATACAGGATGCGGATTTTATCGTCGTTATGGAGAAAGGAAGGATTATTGAGACCGGAAACCATGAAGAGCTGCTGGCAAAGCAGGGTAAATATTACGAACTGTATATGACACAGTTTTCAGGAAATGCAATTTAAACATAAATGACCCGGTGCTTGCGGGAATGTAAGATGTGAGTTATACTGAAATATATAATTTTCCAAAGGAGAAGAACTATGACAATAGAGAAAAAGGAAAACGGAAATGAAGTAACGGTTGCTCTTAGAGGGCGTCTTGATACAACAACGGCGCCTAAGCTTGAAACAGAGCTTAATGGAATCCTGGATAAGGTAGAAAAGCTGATTCTGGATTTTTCGGAACTGGAGTATGTTTCTTCCGCGGGACTGAGAGTATTGCTGCTTGCACAAAAGACATTAAAAAAGCAGGGCAACGGAGAAATGGTGATTCGTCATGTAAATGAGACGATACATGAAGTATTTGAGGTTACAGGCTTTTTAGGCATTCTTAATGTGGAATGATTCTTGGGAGGGTTACTATGAAGGAATTAACAATTGATGCATCGATTGATAGTATACCGGCTGTAACCGCTTTTGTGGATGAACAGTTGGAGCAGTATGGATGCCCTATGAAAGCACAGGCACAGATTGATATTGCAATTGATGAATTGTTCAGCAATATTGCTCATTATGCTTATAATCCTGAAAAAGGGCTTGCTACTGTGCGGGTGGAGGTAATAGAGGAACCTCTGTCCGTCATAATAACATTTATCGATAACGGACATCCCTATGATCCGTTGGCGAAAGCCGATCCGGATGTAACATTGTCAGCAGAAGAGCGGGCTATAGGAGGCTTAGGAATCTATTTAGTGAAGCAAAGCATGGATGAAGTCACCTATGAATATAAAGATGGACAGAATATTTTAAGAATACGTAAAAAAATGTAGTAGGAATTAAATTACTAAAAGAGTAATGGAGGTAAAAGAAATGGGTTTTGGAAAAGACAAAATCGTAGCAGTTGATGACAGCAGCATTGTATTGAAAATGCTTGAGAAGGTGTTAGGCAAAAAATATGAATTGCACGCATTTGCAACCGGAGCGAGGGCACTTCAGTATTTAAGGGATAAGGATAGAAAACCTGACCTGATCATTCTGGACATTGATATGCCGGAGATTAACGGATATGAAATGTTGGAACAGATTAAGGTAATGGAACACTTAGAGGATGTTCCTGTTATTTTCCTTACATCAAACAATGATAAAGATTACGTAATAAAAGCTGTTGCAGGTGGTGCAAAAGATTACGTGATCAAACCTATTGACGAGGGAATTCTGCTGGATAAGATAAGTATATTGCTTAAAAATAATTAACGCTAAACCGTCTCAAACTGTGCCTGATACAGTTCATGGTAGAAGCCGCCGGCCTCCATCAGACTGTCATGGGTACCCTGTTCCACTACCTGGCCATCACGCATGACCAGAATGTGGTTTGCAGAGCGTATAGTTGAGAGACGGTGGGCTATGACGAAGCAGGTCTTATCTTTCATAAGTTCTCGCATCGCAGCCTGAATCTGTTGTTCAGTTCGTGTATCCACATTGGAGGTAGCTTCATCCAGAATCAGCATATGGGCATCTAATAGCATGGCTCTGGCGATTGTAAGCAGCTGCTTTTGTCCTTTGGATATACTTGTGCCGTTGTCGGAGAGGATAGTGTTGTATCCTTCCGGCAGACGGGAAATATAGGAGTGTATTCTAGCTGCTTTAGCAGCTTTTATTACATCATCCATAGTGGCTCCGGGTTTGCCGTAAGCAATATTTTCAAAAATAGTACCGTGAAAGAGCCAAGTATCCTGAAGTACCATAGTATAAGTACGTCTAAGAGAATCTCTTGTAACTTTCCGAATATCCTGATCGTCCACAAGAATAATACCCTTATCTACATCATAGAATCGCATCAGTAAATTGATGATGGTGGTTTTCCCTGCTCCCGTAGGTCCTACGATAGCGGTGAGGGAACCCGGTTTGGCCATCATACTGAAATCCTTGATGATGGGTTTATCCGGAACATAGGAAAAATCCACATGGTCAAGGGTTACTCGTCCTTCCACATCCATCAGCGTTAGAGCATCTTCATAATCAGCCTTCTCAGGTTCGGCATCAATCAGATCAAATACGCGCTCCGCAGCCGCAAAGGCACTCTGCAGTTCTGCGATAATATTTGCAACCTCGTTAATGGGACCGGAAAACTTACGTGAATACTGCACGAAACTGGAAAGGTCCCCAAGTCTTATATCCCCGCGAAGGAACAAAAGTGCACCAAACACACAGACCAGCGTAAGTGAGATGTTATTAATACAGGTAACGGCGGGTCCGGTAACGGTGCCATTAGCTTCCGCCGTTGTATAGGCATCAATTGCGACTTTATTCTTTTCTTCAAATTTTTCCAGTACGGCATCTTCTCTGCCGTAAGCACGTATGGTTTTCTGTCCGGAAATCATTTCTTCCACAAATCCGTTGAGTTCACCAAGCTTAGCGCTGCGCACACGGAACATAGGGCGCACACGGTTAGCCAGCCATCTGGTAAAAAGGGCTGTTGCAGGAACGGTAAATACGAAAATTATTACAAGCTTAGGTGCAATAGAAATCATCATGATGAATGAAACTGCCACGGTTACAATGCTCTGCAATATCTGTAGTAGGTCAGAGGACAGAGACTGATTCACAGTATCAACATCGTAGGTGACGATACTGATGATATTTCCGGTCTGGTATCTATCATAAAAGCTGACAGGAAGTCTGGACATATTTTCAAAAATATCATGCCGCATCTGTTTGGTTATTATCTTGGAAAGGCGGATCATAACGGCATTGAGCAGGTATGTAAGGACAGCGGACAGCAGATAAAAGACTGCCATTAGGATTACACATGAATAAACCGTATGGAAATCCACTTTTCCGTAACCTAAGTCAATGGCGTTTATAGCCTGTCCGGAAAGCTTGGGACCATAGAGGGAGAACAGGCTGCCGGAAACAGACAGAATCAGAGCCAGAACCAGAAGCAGGCGGTTCCTGCCCAGATACTGCCACAAGCGTAAGAGAAGTCTGCGTTTAGAATGTTGTGTTTCTTTTGACATTATGTAAACTCCTTCCCATCGCCCATCTGTGATTGTGCGATAATACGATATTCATCGCAAGAGGCCATCAACTCTTCATGTGAGCCAAAGCCCACGGTCTTACCATCGGAAAGTACCAGTATGTGTGTACAGTTGCGGATAGAACTGATTCTCTGTGCTACAAGAATAGTTGTGGTGTCACTGTAGTTTTTATGTAATGCCTTGCGAAGAAGGGCATCAGTGCGATAGTCCAGGGCAGAGGAAGCGTCATCCAAAAGAAGGATTTCAGGACGTGATGCAAGGGCACGGGAAATCAGCAATCGTTGCTTCTGACCGCCGGAAAGGTTATTGCCGCGTACCACGACGGATGCTTTCATGCCCTCACTCCTGGCTTCAATAAATTCTGCTGCCTGTGCGTCTTTGGATGCTGCGGTGATAGAAGCTTCGTCAATGGGCCTGAAAAAACTGATATTATCTTCAATTGTTCCCTCCATGACAAAATCGTTCTGGAAGACAACGCCGAATTTGGAGCGGAGTTCTTCAGAGGTAAAGGAACGTATATCCCTGCCATCAATCAGGACAGTACCCTTCTGCGGATCATAAAAGCGTAAAAGTAGATTCAGAACGGTAGATTTACCGGAACCGATTTCGCCAAGGATTCCGAGACTCTCTCCCCGCATAAGTTTAAAGTTCAGATGGTCTAAGTTGGCACCGATGCCGGTGTAGGAGAAAGTAACATTTCGAAATTCGATATGTGGTATGGAAGTGTTATGTAAACTAGTGGCTTCGGTATGGTCTTTTGGTGATTTTATTATATCTGTGGATTCTATATTAGTGATTACATTGTCTGTATTTTGTATATCCATCCGTACAAGGTCTTCAGGCATAGCTAGCACATCCGCCACTCTGTGGGCGCTGGCCTCTCCTTTGGACCATACTATAAATATTTTGGTAATACCAAGCATGGCATTCAGTATCATAACAAAATACTGCAGAAATGCAATTATGACCCCACTCTGGGTGTTTCCGGAATTGACGCGGAATGCGCCGACCAGAACCACAAGAGTCAGTCCCAGATTTAAAATCAAAGAGGTGGAAGGATTGGTTATTGCAGTGATCATACCTGCTTTTTGGTCAATGTATGTAAGTTCATCATTGACGTCATTAAAGCGTTTCTTTTCATAGTCGGTTTTACTAAGCGCCTTGATTACGCGCACTCCGGTGATATTTTCCTGAAGTACACGCACTACGCGGTCAAGTACACTCTGAGTTTCCTTATATAACGGAACGCTTTTCTTAGTTACCGTATATACAATAATGCCGATGAAAGGCAGCATAAAAACCAGTACCAGAGACAGCACCGGGTCCATGCTGAGCATCATAAACACACCGCCAAGCAGCAGGATAGGAGCCCGGATACCCAGACGCTGCATACGTGCCAGCAGCTGGTTGATGTTATATGTATCACTGGTAAGTCTGGATTCCGCAGAAGGTACGGTCAGCCTATCCATCTGTCTGGCGGACAGGTGCTCCAG
Organism: Lachnospiraceae bacterium; assembly: GCA_022510545.1. GTDB lineage: Bacteria > Bacillota > Clostridia > Lachnospirales > Lachnospiraceae > UBA3282. Next base: position 25,381 of record JAFLTG010000034.1, read on the forward strand.
CTTATCAAATAAATCATGACGCAGCTTGCGTGTGATCTTGCCGGAACTGATTGCCGACATACGGTTAGCGCCCACATTGGCGGTAAGGCAGCCTGCCGCGCATAATAACATAAGACCGCCATACAAAATAATCGGTGTTAGTTCGCCGGTTGGAACCACATCGTCCAAAATGATTTCCATGAAATAGGGAATCATCAGTTCCAGAATCGTGCCAAACAGCTTAATTCCCATTGTTAAAATTATGTACCATGTAAAAGGTTTGATATATCGTCTTAGTTTTTCCATAGTAGAATTATACATTCCAGAACCGTATCAATTCAAGCGCAATCATCGCAAAAGAACAAATGATATTTGCTAGGATATTTATTACATACCGAACCCCTCGTTTTTTCTTTTCATCCTTGGCCAAAAGTGCCTTGAAGGATATCCCTGCGGCTGCCAGATATGTCACCAAGCATATCATCTGAATGATACAACCTATGATTCCCTGTGTCTTGGTAAGCCCGTATTGATCGGTAAAGACCGACATCCAAAATACG
>JAFLTG010000035.1 GCA_022510545.1 Lachnospiraceae bacterium
GGACAATATGTTATGAGACGGAAAATGATGTCTGGACGGTTAACTTCGCTTATCCATGGGGAGAAGCAGAAGAAGGTTTTCTGCCTGTAATGCGGGCAATGGCTGACACTTTTGTTGTGGAGGCAGGCTATGATGTGGGAGCGCATACGCAGAAGGCGGTTATGCCTGAAGGCGAGCATATACAGCTTTATGAAGTTACTTATACAGATGAAACAAGACGTAACTGGTATGTTCACGATCCTGAGTTTAAGGGTTCCTATGTCTACGATGAGATAACTATATCTGACATAACAGATACAACCTTTGATTTTACAATAACGCGGAGGGATTTTGAAACTGATGAAACCGAGATTATTATTCCTTTAAGTACAGCTTATATCAATGAAGATCAGACATTTGCCACATACACAGCAGAGGACTATAGCTTGACATTTGATTTTTCGTATAAAGGAAATCCTTTGCCTACAGTTCTTTTTATTAAGGTTTGGGGAATGGATGAACTGGAAGGAATACTGTTCTACAATAACAATATTCCCGGCTATGAGGCGGAATAGAGATTAGAACTATAATATACGCAATAATGAGGTGGCAGATATGAATGATAAATATGCAGTTAATGAGAGAGATGCTTCTAAAATGAGAATCAAGAAAACAGTAGCGATGACTGTTCTTGTGGCTGTAATTGTATTAAGCGGGTGTTCTTCAGTGGATGACACATCGGTACGAACAACTGGAGAAGATAGTGAATCGGATATGCAAGAGAATGCAGCAACTGATGAATTGGTGATTAACACACAGTTATTGCAGTACCTGAATATGACCTATGCACAATTTAAGGAAAATGTAGGTACAGAGGCAGAATTTTATCACGGTCTTTACTTTCAGGCACCCATTCCGGATAAGGGGGCCAATGCGGTCTTTCTGGGAAGCTATGATGATGAGGTTGCAGGATCTGTTTTATCTTATGAGGATAAATCATTTAGGGTTGAAAGTAGCTTGAGTAATATAATAAACGGAATTACCGGAGAAATGACGGTTACGGAGTTCGTGGAAATGCTTGCTTCACATGCGGGATTTGCTTATGAAATACATCATGAAATTCAGGAAGGATTGACTGCTTATTATGTGGCATATCATTATGTGGAGATGAAAATTGATAGTAACGGTGACGATGCTTTTGATATACAGTTAAATATTGCTTTGGACGAAGCAGATTATATAACTCCTGATGCATCTACATGGATATATGAAAGTGCATTTTTTGAAGACTCTGTAGAGGAGGATGAAACTGACGATGGTTTGAGACTTTCCGAGCAGGATACGGAGCTTATCAATATGGGGATTCACAATAATGAACATAATATTTATATGGGCAGCATAGTAAAAGAAGAAATGCGGATGATTATCACCAGAACAGAAGATAGCTTGTCAGCCGCATATATTACCAGAGACGATGAAGAAAAGATTTTTAAGGGAGAACTGAAGAAAGATTCCGCAGGCTTTATTCTAAAGACAGATGCCGGTGAATACTTGGAAGGCAGCATAAGAGCAGAGGATAATGGAGGAATCTTTATATACGGTAGAGGGGTAATATCCGGAAACGAAGTTGCGTTTATACTATCTCAGAATACTTTTTTTCCAATAGATGAAGATACGGAGAATTATTATTCTTCATTAGGGTATGATGCAAAAGCGTTGGAACGGTTTGTTAAACAGATAAAGGATTCAATCAACGATAAAACAGAGTTTGCCAAGCTGATATCATATCCTATATCAATCGAAATAGATGGCAGTGATATTTCAATAGAAAATGAAAAAGAAATGCTCGATGTATACGATAAGTTGATAGAACAGAAAGGATTCAAGCAACAGATAGAAAGCATTTATACGAAATATATGTTTGCCAACTATATGGGAATATGTGTTGAAGATGGTATTATGTGGATTCAGCAGGATTCGTCAGGGGATTATAAGATATATGCGATCAATGTACCGAAGCGCAACAAGGAGATAGAGGATATTGTGAGTGCATTTGCTTCTGCTTTCTTTGCTGCTGATACTGATGCGATACAGAAGTATTTGGTTGATCCATATGAATGGGGTATAGATGTGTATGACAATCCGGACCAGGCAGATAAAGTAAACATAATAGGTATAAAAGGTATTCAGGGTAATCTTGCAGGGAACGTCGGCGATGAGTGCGTTGCATCTTTGGAATTCAGTAATCCGGGAGAAGATTCATTGACATACCTTACTATTGGATTAGTAAAGGATGAGGAAAGTTGGAGAGTAAAATTTTATGGACTGGAAAAGTAATTTTGATTGGTTCAATTAAGGTAAACTACGAATAATATTCAACACAAATCCTACATTTGCCACATAACATAACAATAAAAGGCAAATCAATGGAAGATATACCCTATAACAGAGATGCAGCCGTAGCCTATGCACGCAAATGGGCACTGGGACGCAATCCGGCATACTATAATTTTGAGAATATTGGCGGCGACTGTACCAATTTTGCTTCCCAATGCATTTATGCCGGCGCTCAGATAATGAACTTTACGTCGGTTTTGGGATGGTACTATCGTTCATCTTATGACAGAACCGCTTCATGGAGTGGCGTTGAATACTTATATAAGTTTCTTGTAAATAACAAAGGTGTTGGTCCATACGCAAGTATTGTACCGCAGAAGAAGGCAGAACCCGGTGACATTGTACAGCTTGGAACGGCAAGCGGCGGATTTTATCATTCACCTGTCATCACTGCCGTGGCGCCGACAATTCTGGTAGCTGCACATACTTATGATTCATTGGACAGACCGTTATCTTCTTATGAGTATGAAGCAGCCCGCTTTCTTCACATTGTGGGAGTACGGAAAAGATAAGAATTAGATAAATAGCCTAAAAATACTACTAAAAATTCCGCCGGTAATTGAATACAGCCAATATGTAAATGGATAATACACAAAGAAGCATATAACAAAAATCACTATATAAACGACTTTTTTCCATTTGGAGGAAAAATTCTTTTTATCCATAAATTTTCTTGCAATACAAACTATTCCCCAAAGCAGAAAAAATTCTATTAAACCATAAGGCAGTTGTAAGAGTGCCACCAAAACACCGAGACTATTCCATTCCGTTTGAAAAAATCCGCGAACAGGTACAAGGTTGATAAGAAAAGAACCAAGAGTGACTATCAAAACAAATTTGGCGGAAATACGTTTATTTTTTATCAATAAATAGATAATGCAGGCATATAAAAATATAATTTCCAATGTTATAAACGGAGCAAAAGCCGTTAACCATATAAACATAATCATCCAACTATGAAAATTCATTCTTATATCCTCTGTCAGTAAATTTCTTAATTATACTTTTAACAGATATAAAAATATGTGTCAAGAATTTCGATATAATATGAGTAAAAAGAGACCGTGTGTCAAAGAAACGATTTTGTACGTGTAATAGTATGATTTGCATTGGTATAAATTATATTTTCTTGTGATTGTAGGTTATATATGGTATAATTCTAGCGTTGTAGTTTTTTATAATAGAATGTGTAATGCAAGAGATAATCCGGACAGCTAGGAGGATACTTATGAAAACCAGAAAAATCAGCATAGCATCTCAACTCTTTATTTTTATTATAGGCGCTGCCATTGTCGTGGCATTAATCGTCGGAGGCGTTTCCTATTCTACCATGAGTGATTTTCTTAGAAAAAAGACTATGGATAGTGTAATGGAAATTGCGATGATTGCTGCCAAAAATGTAGACGGAGAAACTTTTTCAAGGGCAGTGGAGGGAGAAGAAGACGCCCTTTTATCAGTTAAGGATTCCCTTAGTTTTTTCCTGGTGGGAGATTCCGTAACCTATGTTTATACCCTTATGCCAAAGGATAATGACTATTTTCAGTTTGTTGTGGATACGGACCCGGACGATCCCGGAGAATACGCTGAGGATTACGAGGCTCAGGATGCAATGTTCGAAGCAATGGGAGGAAATATCTCTGTAACAAATGAACCGTTTACCGATGAGTGGGGAACATTTTACAGCGGCTATGCACCAATTTCATATGATGGAAAAGTATTGGGAATAGTGGCGATAGATTATGAGGCATCTTCAATACAAACTTCTTTAAACAGCCTCATTAGAAACATTATAATTGCGGTAGTGCTTGGTATTATTTTTGCGCTTGTTATAGCTGTCATCGTAGCTGTCAAAATGAAGAAAAACTTTAGTAAGGTAAATGAAAAGATTCTCGAAGTTGCTTCTGATGATGGAGATTTGACCAAGGTGTTGGATATTACCTCCGGTGATGAGTTGGAAGTTATCGGAAACAACTTGAATAAGCTATTGAACAAGACCGGAAATACAATTAGGGAACTTAAGACCGGAACGGGAAGTATTGAATCGAAAATGGATGATATCAATACGCATGTATCTGCTTCTGTTATTCAGATTACTGGTATAAGCGATACCATGAATAATATGGCGGCCGCCTCTCAAGAGATAGCGGCATCCATCGCAACCGTTGGAGATGAGGTGGATTTTGTATATCGTGGTATTCAGGACATTGTTGATATTGTGACTAATAATGCAGAAAATCTTAGAGAAATCAATGTTTCCTCTATGGAACTTAGCGATACTGCGAAAGCTTCGTCAATGAAAATTAATGAGCGTGTAAAAGAGCTGACACGGAATTTGCAGGTAGAAAAAGAAAAAACGGATGCCGTTTTACAGATAAAACAGCTTTCGGATACTATTTTGAACATATCCGGACAAACCAATCTGCTGGCGTTAAATGCATCCATAGAAGCCGCAAGAGCAGGAGAGGCCGGAAAAGGATTCGCAGTTGTGGCAACGGAAATTGGAGCATTGGCAAATAATACCAATGATGCTGCAAATGAAATTCAGAAAATGAGTAATGATGTTGTGCTGGCAATAGAGGGTTTAAATAAACTGGCAGACCAGATGCTTAATATTTTACAGGAAGAGGTTTCTGCAGATTATGACTCGTTTGATAATTCTTCTCATAAGTTCAGTGATAAGTCGAACGACATTCAGGGTTCTATGGACAGGTTACAGCAGCTTACGGAGCAGTATGCAGAATCACTAAAGCGTATCCAGGATGCGATGGTGTCTGCAAGCGCGGCATCCGAGGAAAACAGTGCGGAAGTCATAAATGTATCGGAATTATTGGCTTCTATGGATGCTGATATGAAAAACATAGGTACGTCAACAGAGGAGACGTTTTCAGCTATCTCAGATATGAATAGTGATTTGAGCAATTATCGTGTCTGATATATTTATAGTATATTTACACCCCTACAGAAAGGTATGATTATTGATATGACATTAAGTAAGAAACCGGTTACCGGCATGAAGGATATTCTTCCGGAGGAAATGGAGATTCGTGACTATGTCATGAGCGTTATAAAAGAAACCTATAAAAATTTTGGATTTACATCAATTGAGACTCCATGTGTTGAAAACATTGCCAACTTAAACTGCAAGGCAGGCGGAGAAAACGAGAAGCTCATTTTTAAGATTTTAAAAAGAGGCGAAAAACTTAAACTTGAGGAAGCAAAAACTGAAGATGATTTAATAGATGGTGGGCTGCGTTATGATTTGACGGTTCCGCTTGTGCGTTATTATTCCAATCATTCCAATGAACTTCCCTCACCGTTTAAGGCGCTTCAGATGGGAAATGTCTGGAGAGCGGACAGGCCTCAGAGAGGACGATATCGTCAGTTTATGCAGTGTGATATTGATATACTCGGAGAGCCTTCCAATCTGGCAGAGATAGAGCTTATTCTTGCCACAACCACAACGCTTGGCAAGCTTGGTTTTAAGAATTTTCAGATAAGGATAAACGACAGACAGATTCTCAAAGCAATGGCTGCCTATAGCGGTTTTAATGAAGAAGATTATGACCAGGTTTTCATTATTCTGGATAAAATGGACAAAATAGGCCTGGAGGGAGTGGAAGCCGAACTGCTTGAGTCAGGCTACACCAAAGAGCAGACCGATAAATATCTAAGCTTATTCAAAGGTATGGAAACCGCAGATGATGCAATTGCCTATATCACCGATGCACTTGCCGATATATTGCCGCAGGGAGTCAAAGAAAGCTTCAGGGAGATCATAGACAGTGTGGAGGCAACTAAGGGCGACTTCTTTGAACTTATATTTGACCCTACTCTTGTAAGAGGTATGTCTTACTATACCGGCACGATTTTTGAAATTGCCATGCCTGAGTTTGGCGGAAGCTGCGGAGGCGGCGGAAGGTATGACAAGATGGTAGGCAAGTTTACGGGAAATGATGTACCGGCGTGCGGTTTTTCGATAGGTTTTGAACGAATTATCCTATTGCTGTTGGAAAGCGGATTCAAGGTTCCAAGCGGTGGGAAAAAGGTTGCATATTTACTGGAAAAAGGTTTGCCATCGGGGATGCTTTGTGAAGTTATGGACAAGGCTAATAAGGAGAGAGAAACCGGCAACCAGGTGCTTGTTGCACGAATGAATAAGAATAAAAAGTTCCAGAAGGAACAGCTGACTGCGCAGGGATACGAGGAGTTTAAGGAATTTTATAAAGAGCCGCTTAAGTGAGAGGAAGCACATCATGGAAAATGAACGCCTACGAAAACAAATCGATTTTATCTTGGAAGCGGATAAAGAAAAAAATATATTTCGCCAAACGCATCTTAGCGGACATGGAAGGCGGGAGAATGATGCTGAGCATGCCTGGCATATGGCTATGATGGTCTATTTGTTAAAAGAGCATGCCAATGAGAAATTTGACGTTGCCAAAGCAATGATGATGGCCCTTATTCATGATATAGTTGAGATTGATGCAGGAGACACATATGCCTATGATTCTGAAGCTCTTGAAACTCAAAAAGAACGGGAAGCGCAGGCTGCGAAACGCATATTTGGCTTGCTTCCGGATGATCAGAGAGATGAATTAAAAAGTCTTTTTGAAGAATTTGAAGCAGGTGAAACTCCGGAGGCCGGATTTGTTCGTGCTATGGATAATTTTCAACCTTTACTTTTAAACGAATCTAATAATGGCGGAGATTGGATAGAGCATGGGGTTAGAAAAACTCAAGTAATGAACAGGCAGGCTAAAACAAAATCAGGTTCAAATATAATCTGGGATTATACAGAGAAAATAATTGAAAAGAATGTTAAACTGGGTAATATTAAAGAAGATTGAGATAAGCTGTGATATGGTTTAATATTTAAATTATTATATAATTAAATTATTTAAGAAAATTATTTATATATTATTAGGAGGATAAAACTATGGCAGAATCCATGAAAGGCTGGAAAAGATCTCATAGATGTACGGAACTCTCGATTGCCAATGTCGGAGAAGAAGTTACAGTTATGGGCTGGGTTCAGAAACAGAGAAATAAAGGCGGTATTATATTTGTGGATTTAAGGGACCGTTCAGGTGTCTTGCAGATAATATTTGAAGAGAACGACTGCGGTGCAGAGAGCTTTGCCAAGGCTGAAAAAATGCACAGCGAGTATGTTATTGCGGTCGTAGGAAAGGTAGAAAAACGTTCAGGTGCAGTTAATGAGAACCTTAAGACAGGTGAGATAGAGATTCGTGCAAAAGAAGTACGCATTTTGTCCGAGTCAGATACGCCTCCGTTCCCGGTTGAGACAGATTCACGGACTAAAGAAGAAATCCGTTTGAAATATCGTTATCTTGATTTGAGAAGACCGGATCTGCAGCAGAAGATGATGCTCAGAAGCAAGATTGTTTCGGAAATGCGCTCATTTATGGCTAATGAAGGTTTCCTTGAGATTGAGACACCTATTCTTTGTAAATCCACACCGGAAGGAGCAAGGGATTATCTGGTGCCAAGTCGTGTTCATCCGGGACATTTTTATGCGCTTCCGCAGTCACCGCAATTATATAAGCAGCTTCTGATGTGCTCCGGATACGACAGATATTTCCAGATTGCAAAGTGTTTCCGTGACGAGGATTTGAGGGCTGACAGACAGCCGGAATTCACTCAGGCTGATATGGAATTGTCTTTTGTAGATGTAGATGACGTAATTGAAGTTAATGAGCGATTGATTCAGCACGTCTGCCGCGAGGCAATAGGTCTGGAGGTTCAGCTCCCGCTTCCCAGAATGACCTGGAAAGAAGCTATGGAGCGTTATGGCTCAGACAAGCCTGACACCCGTTTCGAGATGGAACTTGTCAATGTTTCAGATGTTGTAAAAGGCTGTGGTTTCGGCGTATTTACCTCCGCACTTGAAAACGGCGGTTCCGTAAGAGGTCTTAATGTAAAAGGACAGGCAGCTATGCCCCGTAAAAAGATAGACGCCCTCGTTGATTTTGCAAAAGGTTATGGAGCAAAGGGGCTGGCATATTTATGCGTTAATGAAGACGGAAGTTATAAATCATCTTTTTCCAAGTTTATGACACCGGAAGAACTGGACGCGCTGGTAGCTGCAATGAAGGGTGAAAAAGGCGACCTGCTTTTATTTGCGGCAGATAAGAATAATATTGTATACAGTGTACTTGGCGCACTTAGAGTGGAACTGGGAAAACAGCTTGAACTCATTGATGAGTCCAAATTTAACTTCCTCTGGATAGTTGAATTCCCATTACTTGAATGGAGTGAGGAAGAAAACAGATTTATGGCTATGCATCATCCTTTCACCATGCCGATGGAAGAGGACTGGCAGTACATTGATTCAGACCCCGGCCGTGTCCGTGCAAAAGCATACGATATTGTATTGAATGGTACGGAGCTTGGCGGCGGTTCAGTCAGAATACATCAGAATGATATTCAGGAAAAAATGTTTGAGGTGCTTGGCTTCACAAAAGAAAAGGCATGGGAGCAGTTTGGCTTCTTACTTAGCGCATTTAAATATGGTGTTCCGCCGCATGCGGGACTTGCATACGGACTTGACCGTTTTGTGATGCTGTTAGTTCGTACCGATAATATCCGAGAAGTTATTGCATTCCCGAAGATTAAGGATGCATCCTGTCTTATGACAGAGGCACCGGGTACGGTGGATGAGAAGCAGTTGGAGGAACTGTGTATAGCGATTACGGCAGTGGAAGATGAAGATAAGACCGAGGCTTAAGCTTGGTGCTGAAATCTAGATTGGCGTTAAAACTTAGATTATAACTAAAACTAAAACTTAGATTTAAGCTGTAAATTAGCTTTAAAATTTAATCAGGGCATTGTTAACTAATAATACAAAACGGTTGACAATGTCCTGGTTTTCTTATATACTACAATATAAGAAATTGATTTAAGTCATATTAAATTTTAGAACAGTAATTCGCTGAATAGTTTGAAGGAAAAAGTGATAATAGTAATAAAGGAGAAAAAAATGAATAACATATCACAGAATATCCGACATGAAGGAAGAACACATGATGAGAAAAACGTCGCAAAAATCCCAACAAAAGATATAGTATGTACAGGAATGTTTGCCGCCGTACTTGCAATACTTTCACAGATTTCCGTACCGATTCCGACAGGAGTTCCTGTCACAATGCAGACTTTCGCGGTTGCGCTTATAGGTTTCATACTGGCATGGAAACTGGGAGCTGCAAGCACCCTGATATACATACTCTTAGGTGCGGTGGGAGTCCCGGTATTTACCGGTTTTAAGGGCGGTGCACAAGTGTTGGTAAACTACACGGGCGGTTTTATCTGGGGTTTTGTGATTATGGTGATTTTATGCGGTATTGCAACGACACAGACCAATAAATTTATTGCAGCGCTGCTTAGTATGGCAGGACTTGCCGTCTGCCATTTGTTTGGAGTAATTCAGTTTATGCTTGTAATGAATAGAGGCTTTATGGAATCGTTTTTACTTGCATCCGCACCCTACATAATCAAGGACATAATATCGGTTGTTTTAGCCTATATAATCGGTTCACAAATCAGAAAACGTTTATTAAAAGCAGGGCTGCTGTAGTACCAAGTGCAGCTCTGTTTTTTTCTGTAGGTTGTAATTTACTTGATTCCGTTTCTGATGAACCAGCATTTATCAGTTTAGTTTTTAAGGATTTCTTAATAGTTGATATTATTTCTTTATTGTTATCAGCGTTAATTTTAGAGGTTTTCTTATCTGCGATTGCAAAAAGCCCATCATTTAAATATTTTTGCATACGTTTTGACATATCATCAACATTGCTGATTACAAGGGAAGATGTGTCGTAACAATCGACTTCCCATATATACAGAGGGTTATTTTCATCAATATATCCGCACAGATAAATTTCTCCTATTTTAGGAGATTCGGTAAAAATGTAATCAGGATAAGTTATTTCCTTGCCCTCTGAAAATTCTCCTTTGATTTTCGTTGTCTGTACAATTGTAATACTGTCAGTATTAACTTCTTTTACCTCACCAAAATAAACAGGGTAATTACCGCTAAGCAGCGCTTCAGGAATATCACCTGCAAGGCAGGTAATGCTTTTATTGATAAAAATAGTAGTAAAAATAAAACAGGCTAAAATTCTTCCTATATGTAACTTATTCATTGCTCCATATAATTTTTTCATAATTATCCTTTCATCGCGATACGGAGTATTCGTATATTCCTATTTGCTACACTATATTATGCTAATATATTATCATGTGAGAGTAAATAAGACAATTGCATACAATGAATTTTGGTGGTATAATTTATGGCAAAAGAAATTTCGCATTATGCAACCATAAATAACATTAAAAGGAGCCCGCACCCTAAATGATAGACAACACCGAATTAGAAAAACTAACTGCGGAATTTGCGAAAGACCGTTCAAAAGAAAACTTTGTAAAAGTAATGGAACAGCTTGAAAAGTCTACAATTCTTGTTCCGACAATGACTCCGGAAAATATCAGCAGTGAAGATATCAAGCAGGCCAAACAAGGAAAACAGATCAAACTCTCTAAGGAAGCAAAATTCACTCCCTGTCTTTTAAAAAAAGAGACCGGAGAACAGGCGCTTCCAATCTTTTCATCACAGGGGCAGATTCCCAAGGACAAGATGAGCCCGGCAGTTCTGGCAATGCCGTTTTTTACCTGTGTATCAATGGTAATGGACAATGCCGAAAAGGTAGAGGCGGTTGTCTTAAATCCTTTCACCCAAAGTATAGTCATTACAAAACAGGTACTTGAAGTGGCCCAAAAGAGAAGCAGTATGCCGGAAACTAAACAAGTGAAGTTGACGGAAAAGCAGTTTCACCAGCTTGCCCATAGGCGTGTATCATATGAACTTTTACCGGTATTTTTATATGAAAAAGGTTATGAAGGGCTTGAGCAGCTGCAAAATGAAGAGGGTAAATTTATTTTATCTCTTTTTACTTCGGTCTATCCCAAAGAGATAAAAGTTCCTTATAATGAAGACGAAATTTCGTTCATGACTTTAAATATTACTGATAATCTTCAGATTACAAGAATTGATATGCCGGACAAGAATTTAATACAGGGAATGTGCAGCTGTATATATATTGTATGGAAAAGGGATACTGAAGAGCTGTATTTTTACACCATAGAAAAAGGTGAAGAAGGCAGCAGCATTGCCAGAGTATATGCAGACAGGAAACATGAAATTGTAGAACCTGCACCGGATAACGGTGCTGAGATAGAGGCAATTATGAACTTGGTTTCCAAAGCGGAATAGCAAGGATTTGTTATATTGTCAGTAAACAAGGGGGATGATGATAAAATGATAGATACAATAATTTTTGACCTGGACGGTACCTTATTAAACACTCTTGAAGATCTTACGTTTAGCGTAAACCATGCGTTGTTACATTGCAATTTTCCTCCAAGAACGCTGGAAGAAGTCAAAGACCGTGTAGGAAACGGTGTTTCTAAATTAATTGAACGCTGCATACCTGACGGAAAAGATAATCCTCTTTTTGAAGAAACTTTTAACATTTTTAAGGAACATTATGAAGTACACTGCAAGGATATGACCAAACCCTATGATGGTATTTTGCCTCTGCTTGATGAACTGTGTGTAAAGGGCTATAAGCTTGGCATCGTATCAAATAAATTCGATAAGGCTGTAAAAGAGCTTAATACGCTGTATTTTGGTGACCGCATACTTTCCGCAGTAGGAGAAAGTGATAAAATCAGAAAAAAACCAGCGCCCGATACTGCATATCAGGTGCTGGAAGAGTTGTCATCTTCAAAGGATAGGTCCATTTATGTAGGAGATTCCGGTGTGGATGTTGCCACTGCAGCCAATGTTCCGATGCGTTGTATAAGCGTCACCTGGGGCTTTAGGACAAAAGAACAGCTCCTAGAAGCCGGAGCAGACCCGGCCCTTATGATTACGTCTCCGCAGGAACTTCTTCCGTTGATTCAGAGTCTTTCACAGGAAGAGTAATGAGTACTCTCAATATGCGGTTCTTGTTGATGCCTTGAGCTTTTAGGATAGTACCGTCGTCAAGCTGTATTGTCTCATTATCCTCAGGAAGCCGTTCTAACTGCTCAATCATCAGACCGCCTATAGAATCAAAGTCCTCGGAACTTAACTCGGTTTCCATTTCCAGAGCATCGTTGATATCGTCAAGTTTCATTCCGGCATCCACAAGGAACTGTCCGGGTTCTGTTTCTATTATCAATTCTTCTTCATCTTCGTCGTATTCATCACGGATTTCACCTACGATTTCCTCAATCAAATCCTCCATTGTGATCATACCGACGGTAGCGCCGTATTCACTCATGACAAAAGTGATATTATGGGACTTTTCTCTCATTTCCATCATAAGGTCGGCGATTTTCTTGAATTCATATGTATAATAAGCTTTTCTCAGTATCTTTTTAAGCTGGAATTTTTCCTTATCTTTTACAAGTATGAAGTCCTTTATATTTATAATTCCAATGATATCATCCGGATCATCGTTATAAATAGGGATACGCGTAAACATAGAGGCACGGAAAGTAGATAGTACCTCATCATAAGTAGAGGAAATCGGAAGAGTTGTCATCCTGATTCTCGGAACCATTATGTCCTTGGCAACAGCATCCCCGAAATCAAAAACATTGTATATAAGCTCACGTTCCTCCGATTCGATTGCTCCGCCCTCATGGCTTACGTCTACATATGTTTTAAGTTCTTTTTCCGATATGATTACGTTATTGTCATTGGAATCAAAATGAAAAAGTTTCAATATGCCTAACGCCAGCTTATCAATTATAAAGATAATCGGAGTAAGTATACTCATCAGCAGGCGTATTATACCGCTGTATACCAATGAAATCGATTCTGCATTGTTCATTGCCCAGGTCTTGGGAACAATCTCACCACAAATAAGGATTACAAAAGTAAGAGCACCGGTCATGATACCTACTGCATAATTACCCCAGATTCGTATTGCAAGCGTGGTTGCAACAGAAGAAGCACTTAAGTTGACAATATTGTTTCCAATAAGAATCGTACTGAGCATCTTGCTATATTGTTCAAGAATGGAAATAACTCTGCCTGCGCGCCTGGAACCATCCTGCGCCAGTGTGCGGAGACGCACCTGATTTACGGTTGTAAATGCCGTTTCAGCAGAAGAAAAGAACGACGATAATAAAATAAGAATAAGTAATGATACGGTTTGTATGACACCTGTGGTATCCAATTTAAAAATTCACACTCCTTTTTATATTGCTTCTTAGTAGAAAATATTACATTATATAGAATATTGTGTCAAGTTTTTCCTGAGACGAGAATATATATTTAATATCTTTTTAAGAATTTATTTTATATTAAAGTAGAGGGGAGAGAGAATCTATGGAGAAAAAGGTCGCAGGTAGTTCAAAATTGGGTTTTGTTATGAAATGTATGCTGGCTTCTTATCTTTTGACGGCGGGGCTTTTGCTGTTTCTGGCACTTATGCTGTACCGTTTCGGTTTATCGGAGAAGGTAGTGTCCATATGCATAATAGTTATTTACATAGCAGTTACTTTTCTGGCAGGTTTTATTGCAGGGAAAAGAGCGGGGGAGAAGAAGTTTTTATGGGGACTCGCTATGGGATGTATTTATTTTTTGATCCTTACGGCGGTGTCAATTTTGGTGAATCGTAGAATGGAAGACGCTATGAGCAACATAATCACGGTGTTCCTGTTATGCGGTGGAAGTGGAATGCTGGGCGGTATGCTTAGTTGAAATGATGATACCCTATGTCATTAGCGGGCAAGCTTCTATGACCATATGGTATCATCATAAAAAAAATACTTTCCATATCAATAAAACTGTGTTATACTAATTCAAATCGTGGAAAAATTCTTTATATGTTATAGCATAAGGAGGAATACATAATTATGAAACACATCAAAACACTGACTACAAGAGATTTAAAAGAATCTATGAAAAAGGGCGGCTGCGGTGAATGCCAGACATCCTGTCAGTCAGCTTGTAAGACTTCCTGTACTGTAGGAAACCAGAGCTGTGAGCGTGCAAAATAAGTTTACGCTTTGCAAATAATGATTTTGTAAGCAGCGATGCGAATCGCTGCTTATTATGCGTTTTAAAAAAGGGGAGTATTCTTCGTGATACATCAATATAAAAATAATGGCTACAATATTGTATTGGATGTGAACAGCGGCAGTGTGCATGTTGTAGATGATATTGTTTATGATGTTATACCAATAGTTGAACGGTTTTTTGAAGAAAAATTAACGGACAAACGCACAGTTCTTGATAAATTGGCTGTACAAGCTTCATATTCATATGAAGAACTGGAAGAAGCAGTAGATGAGATTATTGAACTTAGGGATGCCGGAATGCTTTTTACTGAAGATATATATGAAAAGTATATTTCGGAATTTGATAACAGGGAAACCGTTGTTAAGGCGCTGTGCCTGCATATCGCCCATGACTGTAATCTTGCCTGTAAGTACTGTTTTGCAAAAGAAGGGGAATATCATGGCAGGCGTGCACTTATGAGTTTCGAGATCGGTAAGAAGGCACTGGACTTTCTGGTGGCCAATTCCGGGAACCGGGTGAATCTGGAAGTGGATTTCTTCGGTGGTGAGCCGTTACTTAACTGGGATGTTGTAAAGAAATTGGTAGAGTATGGCAGGTCCATAGAAAAAGAGCATAATAAAAAATTTCGTTTTACGCTGACGACGAATGGAATTCTTCTAAATGATGAAATAATGGAATTTGTCAACAAAGAGATGGGTAACATAGTCTTAAGTATTGACGGAAGAAAAGAAGTCAATGACAGGATGCGGCCCCATCGCGGCGGTCAGGGAAGTTATGATGAAATCGTGCCTAAGTTTGTTAAGGCGGCCAAAAGCAGAGACCAGATGAATTATTATGTTCGCGGTACTTATACGCGTAACAATCCGGATTTTGCAGAGGATGTAGGACACCTTGCGGACCTTGGCTTTGAACAGATTTCGGTTGAACCTGTTGTAGCCGGAGAGGATACTGATTATTCGCTGCGGGAAGAGGATGTTCCGGCACTGCTTAAAGAGTACGATAAACTGGCTTTGGAATATTTAAAAAGAAGAAAAGAAGGAAAGGGTTTCAATTTCTTTCATTTTATGATAGATTTAAAAGGTGGGCCTTGTGTTGCCAAGAGACTTTCGGGCTGCGGCTCGGGAAATGAGTATCTGGCGGTGACACCCTGGGGAGATTTTTATCCCTGCCATCAGTTCGTAGGAAACGAAGAATTTCTAATGGGGAATGTGGATGAGGGCATAACCCGTAGCGATATTCAAGAGAAGTTTAAGAACTGTAATGTTTATACCAAGGAAAAATGCAGGAATTGTTTTGCCAAATTCTATTGCAGCGGTGGCTGCAGCGCTAATTCCTATCAATTTAACGGGAATATAAATGATGTATACGAACTTGGCTGCAAATTGCAGAGAAAGCGCATTGAATGTGCTATTATGATAAAAGCGGCGCTTGCCGATGAGGAAGAAAAGGAGAATCAAAAATGAAAAAGAGTAAAGCGATAATAGGTCTGATTATCTTTGCGCTGGTACTTGCGGGCTTAAGTGTTCTTGCGGTTTTTGGCGTAGGCGAGAATAAATCAGGCTCCGCCTCAAGTATTAAGCTGGGTCTGGACCTTGCAGGAGGTGTTAGTATCACATATCAGGTTGTAGGGGAAGAGGAACCTGATAAAGAAGATATGAGTGATACTATTTATAAATTGCAGCAGCGTGTTGAGAACTACAGTACAGAGGCTCAGGTATATCAGGAAGGCGACGATAGAATCAATATTGAAATACCGGGTGTTTCAGATGCCAATGCGATTCTTGAAGAACTTGGACAGCCCGGTACACTGTACTTCATTGCACAGACAGACAGCGAAGGAAACGATAACTATCAGTCAGGTTATACTATTGATGGCAGTGGTAATCTTGTACCTTCTACTACACTGAATAAAACAATAGATGAACTTATGGAAGACGGCTCAATCGTGCTTACCGGTTCGGAAATTGCCAGTGCTCAGGCAGGAACACAGCAGGATAGATTACAGAACTCGGAATATGTGGTTCAGCTTACATTAAATGATGCAGGTACACAGGCATTTGCCGATGCCACAACCAAGGCACTTGCAGCCGGTGAAAGTATAGGTATCTATTATGACGGCGAGTTTGTAAGTGTTCCTAATGTTCAGGCGGCAATTACAGACGGCAGGGCGGTTATCACAGGTCAGAGTACATTTGAAGAAGCAGAAAGACTTGCATCCACTATCCGTATCGGTGGTCTTAAACTTGAACTTGAAGAATTACGTTCTAACGTGGTTGGTGCACAGCTCGGTTCAGATGCGATCAGAACAAGTCTTATTGCAGCGGCAGTTGGTTTTATACTTGTAGTTATCTTTATGATTGTAATATATTATGTGCCGGGTCTTGCAGCCAGCCTTGCGCTCTGCTTATATACCGCACTTATGGTTATCTTACTCGATGGTTTTGAAATTACCCTTACACTGCCGGGTATTGCCGGTATTATCCTTTCAATCGGTATGGCGGTGGATGCGAACGTTATCATATTCGCACGTATTAAGGAAGAACTTGCAGCTGACAGGAGTGTACAGGCTGCAATCAATACAGGTTTTTCCAAGGCGTTATCGGCTATTCTGGATGGTAATATTACTACCCTGATTGCAGCAGCAGTACTTGCCTGGAGAGGAACGGGAAGCATAAGAGGCTTTGCACAGACTCTTGCACTCGGTATTGTGCTTTCGATGTTTACCGCACTTGTTATTACCAGATTCCTTCTGAATGCACTCTATGCACTGGGTGTACGCAGTCCGAAAGCATACGGTATTATCAAGATGCCTGGTACATTGCAGATTTTATCCAAGAAAAAAGTATTTTTTGTAATTTCAGCTGTAGCTATAATAGCAGGTTTTGTTGTTATGGGTATTCAGCAGAGTACAAACGGTGCACCGCTTAATTATAGTTTGGAATTCGTAGGCGGTACTTCTACTACTGTGACTTTGAATGAGGATATGAGTATAGAAGAGATTGATGCCGATATAGTTCCGCTTATTGAGGATATAACGGGAGACGGTAATGTACAGGTAACCAAGGTTGCAGGCTCCAATCAGATTATTATTAAGACAAGAACCCTTAATGTAGAAGAAAGAGAAGAATTTACAGATGTAATGATAAGTAACTTCGATGTTGAAGAAGATTCTATTACGGCAGAAACAATAAGCGCAACAGTAAGTTCAGAAATGAAATCCGATGCAATTGTAGCAATTGTGTTGGCAGCAATCTGTATGCTGATTTATATCTGGTTCAGATTTAAGGATGTCCGCTTCGGTGCAAGCGCGGTTGCGGCGCTGCTCCACGACGTGCTTGTAGTACTTGCATTTTATGCTATAGTAAGAGTATCGGTAGGTAATACATTTATTGCCTGTATGTTGACAATAGTCGGTTATTCAATCAATGCGACCATCGTTATCTTCGACCGTATACGTGAAAATATGGTTGGTATGGGAAGAAAAGATGATCTGGAAGAGGTTGTAAACAGAAGTATTTCACAGACTATTTCCAGAAGTGCATTTACCTCACTTACTACATTCTTTATGGTAGCTGCATTGGAAGTATTCGGTGTATCATCTATCAGAGAGTTTGCACTGCCCCTGATAGCAGGTATCATATGCGGTACCTATTCATCAATCTGTCTGGCAGGTGCTTTCTGGTATCTGCTGCGTACTAAGGTAGGCAACAAAGAGGACGCTGCTTCAAAGTCAAAGGCACCTAAGAAGGCAAAATAATTTATATGTAAAATAAAAGTACAAGCGCAGGTCGTAAGACTTGCGCTTTTGTTGCAATACTGACGGAATCTTGATAAAATTATTTTATATTGTATTAAAACAGGAGCATAGCTGCAAATATGGAAACTAAAGACGATTTAATAGTAGAGGGATATAAATTTGCGACGTTGGCAGATGCTGAAACAGCAAGACAGGATGCAAAAAGGGTTAAAAATCTGGAAGACAATCTCAATTATAAAAAACCTCAAAGTGTTCTTGCAATTTACCATAAGGCTCTGGACACCAAGATATTCCAGACACCGATAGGCTTTGCTTACCTTGTAAGGATACAGGATCATCTTAAACGCTGTGGTATTGCAGAGGAAAATATCAGACCGGTTCCGCTTAATATGACATTTACCAATAAAACAGAAGCAAACCGTTCGATAAGGCGTAGTATAGCGGCCAGAAAACCGGAATACATTGGAAGGTTTGCAGCGTCGGTCTGCATTAATATAATTTTAATAATAATGGTAGCAGCGATGTTTGCTATTTCGTTAAATAGTGACCATCCTAACATAATTAATTATAGAAGAGCAGTAATAAATGAATACTCGGAGTGGGAGCAGGAACTTACCGAAAGGGAAAGTGCAGTACGTAATGCTGAAAGAGAGTATAGTATAACTCCCTAATATAGAAGAATAACAGAAAGGACAGGCGGCGGATGGATA
Source organism: Lachnospiraceae bacterium (assembly GCA_022510545.1). Lineage (GTDB taxonomy): Bacteria > Bacillota > Clostridia > Lachnospirales > Lachnospiraceae > UBA3282. The sequence goes on from JAFLTG010000035.1 coordinate 18,935, forward strand.
AACTGAAAATATTGGTTGTTGACGATGAAAGCCGTATGCGTAAACTTGTAAAGGATTTTTTGATAAAAAGTAATTATGAAGTTATAGAAGCTGAAGACGGAGCGCAGGCACTGGATATTTTCTTTGGACAAAATGATATTGCGCTGGTTATTCTGGATGTTATGATGCCTAAAATTGACGGATGGAAGGTGTGCAGGGAAATCCGGGATTATTCTAAAGTACCCATTATAATGCTTACGGCCAAATCCGATGAACGTGACGAATTGCAGGGATTTGAACTCGGAGTAGATGAATATATTTCCAAACCCTTCAGTCCCAAGATCTTGGTAGCGCGGGTTGAAGCAATACTCCGTAGAACCAGTCAGTTGGCTGCTGATGAAGTTTTGGAAGCAGGCGGCATTGTCATTAACAAAGCCGCACATATAGTTACAATTGACGGGCAGCAGATAGAACTCAGTTTTAAAGAATTTGAACTGTTGGCATACTTTATTGAAAATAGGGGCCTTGCCCTGTCAAGGGAAAAAATACTTAACAGTGTATGGAATTACGACTATTTTGGAGACGCCAGGACAATAGACACTCACGTTAAAAAGTTACGCAGCAAAATGGGTGAAAAAGGCGATATGATAAAGACAATCTGGGGAATGGGCTATAAATTTGAGACTGAATAGTAGGCATTGCTATAAAAATAAATGAGTACAAGATTAATCTGGAGTGGGAAGTATGAAGGTAATAAAAGTATATGGTATCCAAATTGTAAGTATCTTCATTATTTTGATGATTGCCTATGCGGTATATCCTAAGAATTCAACAATGAATTTTTTTCAATATGGAAACGAATGTGAGCCTTTTCTTACCGGCTGGCAGGTTTCCGTGGATGGACAGATAGAAGAATATTATGAGATACCCGCCTATATTACAGGAGATAACCCAAAAGAAATTGTTATGAGCAGGGTAATAGACGGAAAAGATACGGTGGGATTTTTTACGGCCTCAAAACAGATTTATATATATTTGGATGAAGAAGAGATTCTGAAATTTGTATCTGATGGTTCTATGAATACAAAATCACCGGGAGGGGCATGGCTGTTTGCAGAAATGGACCGTGAGGATATAGGTAAGACGCTTTCGATTCATATTGTCCCTTGCTATGAAGGTGATCGGGTAAAGATGCCGGTCTTTTATCATGGAACAAGAAGCGGAATTATCCTCAATTATTTAAAAGAGAAGCTTCCTCTTATTCTGCTTAGTATTCTGGGCTGTATGGTTGGTTTGATCCTTTTGAGTATCTGGGTGGCAACAGGGAAGAAACTGCAGTTGAGTAAAGGTATCCCGGGATTGGCATGTTTTGCCATTTTTATAGGTACCTGGTCTGCAATAGAAACTAATATTTATTCTTTCTTTTATCATAAACTTTTGATTTTTAGCTGGATGTCTTATATTTGCCTGAAAATGGCGGTATTACCATTTCTGGTTTTTGTTAATACTACTTTTCATAATGGAAAATCAAAAGTATTACATATTTTAGCCATACTTTCTCTGGCAGAATTTTGGATAACCAACGCCCTTCAGTTTACCGGTATTAAAGATTATTCTGACACCGTATTCATAACGCATGTTATTTTAATGGTAGGCTGTATGTATATTATTGCGACAACAGTTCCCAAAATGTTACATTATAAAAATAATTCGCAGGAGTTGACGGATAAGAAAATTACTTATATGGTACATAGCATATGCATTATTATTGTTGCGGTGGCAGCGCTTATGGACCTTGCTTCCTATTATTATAACAACAGTACAGATGTAGCTTATTACAGCCGTTTTGGGTATTCTATTTATATTATTGCCGTAACCTTTGCATTCCTGATAGATTTTGTTAATCTGATTGCTATGGGAAAACAGGCAAAGATAATAAAGGAAGAAGCGTCTTTGGATGCCTTGACCAGACTTCGTAACAGGGCGGCATATGAAAAAGATATAGGAAAACCGAATGCAATAAGCATCAGGACGATGGGAGTCATCGTGTGCGATTTGAATAACCTGAAGCAGTTCAATGATGTCTATGGACATGACATGGGAGACTATTATATTATTGTCAGCAGTGAAGTAATTCGGGATATTTTTGGAAGATGGGGACAAATTTATCGTATCGGCGGTGATGAATTTTGTTGTATCGTGAAAAATCTGCCGGAGGCGGCCTTTGAAATAGAAAGAGGCAAAATGGAATTGAGAATGAAGGAACTGCATGTACCGGGATATGATGTACATATGGAAATATCTGCCGGTTATGCGGCTTTTGATGCAGACGGGGACCAAAGTCTGAAAGACACTATGAAGCGGGCGGACTCCCGTATGTATGAGCGGAAAAAAGAGTTGAAAATGATGCAGAAGAAATAGTATAAATCAGAAAAATATAATTGAAGGTTTGGGGTATAATTATGCAGATAAGGCAAAAAGGACATAATATTTCTGTTGAGAGTGCAGATAATGATATGAATTTGGAGCAGGTAATAGCTATGTTAGACGGTTTTGCGGCCTCTGATGCCAGCAGACTAAAAATCGATGTATCAGATGATTATGAGCAGGGTGAGGTCAAGAGACAGTATCATCATGGCCGCTGTGATATTGGAAGTCCATGGGCAAGTGGGTGCGCATTTGACGTGCTGGAAGATGAAAGGGAAAATTAATGAAGTATTCCATAAAAAAGCAGTTTGCCGGAGTTCTGGGTATTTTGATGATAGGAACGATTATACTGTGCTGGTTCATCAATAATACCTTTCTTGAAGATTATTATATAAAAAACAAACAGAACGTCCTTATGAACACCTATAGTTATATGAATGCCGCATCAAATGAGGATATAATCGGCACAGAGGAATTTGATATTGAATTTCAGAAAATCTGCGGTAGAAACAATATAAGTTATATTCTTCTGGATGCAGAGACTCAGACACTTAAAACTTCTACTGATGATAGGGATAGACTTAGCAGGAAACTTTTGAATAACTTGTTTGATCAGGTTAATTATGATAATATCAGAATTCTGGAAAAAGGAGATAGCTACGAGATAAGAATAACCCTTGATGATAGGACCAAGACTGAATATATGGAGATGTGGGGGGTTTTGGACAACGGAAACCTTTTTCTTTTCTTAAATCCAATGGAAAGCATTAAGGAAAGCGTTAAAATTGCAAACCGTTTTCTTGCATATGTCGGAGTTCTTGCGGCTGTTTTAGGTGTTGTAGTAGGACTCTGGGTATCCGGTAAGATTGCCAAACCGATTATGGAGCTTACCAAGATATCAGAGCGTATGATACACCTTGACTTTAATGCGAAATACAGTGGAAACAGCAAGACAGAAATTGCATTACTTGGACATAATATAAATGAACTTTCTTACACTCTTGAGAAAACTATCTCTGAACTAAAAACTGCTAATAATGAACTTCAAAGGGATATAGAGAAGAAAAATGAAATTGATGAGATGAGAAAGGAGTTTCTTTCTAATGTATCCCATGAATTAAAAACTCCTATTGCACTTATTCAGGGATATGCGGAAGGTTTAAAAGAGGGAATAAATGATGATGCGGAAAGCAAGGATTTTTATTGCGATGTGATTATTGATGAAGCATCCAAGATGAATATACTGGTGAAAAAGCTTCTTACATTGAATCATCTGGAATCTGGCAATGATACGGTTGCAATGGAGCGTTTTGATATTGTTTCGCTTATTAAAAATTACATTCAATCGTCTGAAATTCTGACCAGACAGAAAGAAATCTCTGTTCGAATGGAGGACTATGAACCGATATATGTCTGGGCGGATGAATTTAAGACAGAAGAAGTCTTTATGAATTATTTCAGCAATGCAATAAATTATGTGGCGAATGAAAAAATTATTGACGTTAAATTGATTAAGCTTGGAAATACAGTCAGAATATCGGTGTTCAATACCGGAAATCCAATACCTGAAGAATGCCTTGACCATATTTGGGAGAAATTTTATAAAGTTGATAAGGCAAGAACGAGAGAATATGGCGGAAGCGGTATCGGACTGTCCATAGTCAAAGCAATAATGGAATCAATGGGACAGGAATATGGTGTAAGGAATTATGATAATGGTGTAGAGTTCTGGTATGAGCTGGACATGGCATAATATTATTTTTAGCCGAGTTTTATAATAAATAATTTGTCATAAATTGAATAATGGGTTATAATAAACGAAGGCTCATAATTTGTGTTAAAAGAATTGAGTTGCAATTTATACAGAGCTTGTTATTAAAAATGTTTTTTATAAAAATAATATATTAGGGAGAAAGTGGTTTCAGTGAAAAAGATAAGTATTTTATTATGTAGTATTGGTGTTGCCTGTGCTTTGACAGCCTGCGGCGATGCAATGCCGGAATTAACGGAAGAAGAAAATGAAATTATTACTGAGTATGCGGTCGGACTTTTATTAAAATATGACAAGTATCATGAAAGCCGACTGGTGGATCTGACTGCTTATGAGGAAGAGCAGGACAGCATCGAAGAAGAGATGCCGGAAGAAGAAATTATTGAAGAAGTTGAAGAAAATAAAGAAGAGCCAACCGGTGAAAATACAGAGATAATAGAGGCCCCCGAGGCGCCTGTTATATCGTCAATAGAAGAGTTTTACGGAATACAGGGTTTTTCTTTCAGATATACCGGATATGAGCTGTTGAATGAGTATCCTGAAATTGCGGAAAATGAGGCAGATGCATTTTTTGCGATGCAGGCAACTGCAGGAACACAGCTTCTAGTACTTAAATTCCAGGTGACAAATAACAGTGGTACGGATCAGCAATTAAACACATTGAATTACGGCATGAGGTCAAGAATCACTGTAAATGACGAAGCACCCAAGAATGTATTGTCCACCTTGTTATTGAATGATCTGCAGACATTCAGTGGAACACTGGCTGCTAATGATTCAACAGAACTGGTGGCCATTATCGAAGTGCCGCAGGGTATTAATATACAGAATATTTCAATGCAATTAAGAAACGATTCTGATAGTGCGGCAATTGTTCTTCAATAAAGAATCTTCTTAATTAATATATGTAATTATATTCGTAATTACATATACTAATTAATTCTAATGACAAATTTTATAAAAAAGCGAAATTTTTATCAGATTTTCTGTTGACAATGGTATTTTATGGTGATATACTCAAATTCGTTGCGGAGTAAGAATCGCAGCAACAGCACCTTGACAAATAAACAGTAATGCAACCCTGAAAATTCAAGAGAA
>JAFLTG010000036.1 GCA_022510545.1 Lachnospiraceae bacterium
CAGCCAACTTACTATTTGTGCAATCCGTCTTTCAGGCATAGCGACAAATTTCAATATTATTCCAATAAATTCCGCAACAAAAAAACGCCGGCACTACGCATCTTAATCAAGATACAAATACCAACGCCTGCGACACATATAATTTGTTCAAAGACACACCATACAACGCCTACTCTATAATCTGATACTGCATAAACTCGTATAAAAGCTTCGTCCCCTCCGCAATCTCCGGCGGAAGAAGAGCCCTTGCCACAAGTTTGACCTCATCACTTTCTATATCAATACGTCTGAGATTGGCATAATCCCCGTCAATACTCTCAACCTGATACTGAAACGTATTCATACTCAGTCTTCCTCATCTTCTACTGCTGACGCTATTCCTGATACAACTGAAGAAACTACCGAAATCACAACCGGAATTAAAATAATAACAAAACCGCCTGCCAATAAAAAGAATTCCATAATCTTTCCTCCCATTATGCTGTATATTATATAACCGTATATTCTAAAAAATATTATAAAATCAACTCTGTATCTAACAGTTTATATTTTACATGAATATTTATAAAATGTAAAGTATACAAGTTAAAATTATTAACTAATCGTTGATATTTTGTTTCTTTTTCAATTATTTATTTTTATAAAAAGATATTTCAATTTCCAACTTTTATGATATACTATATAAATATACGTATCAGAATAACCATAACACTATTTATCGTGTTTAAGGGGGCATTTTTATGAACGCAAAACTGGAGTGGCGTGATCGTTTTAATACCGGCGTGGATTTTATAGATAAAGACCATAAAAAACTTTTTTCCATTATGAAAAGACTGTTAAATATGAGCAAGGAAGAGGAAAACAGACAGTGGATATGCAATGAGGGAATTAAGTATTTTAAGAATCACGTAGAGGAACACTTTACCAGAGAAGAGGAATATATGCAGTCTATAAGCTATGAAGGCTATACTATGCACAAACGTCTGCATGATACTTTCAAAAATATGACTCTTCCCGAACTGGAAAATGAGTTAGTACAAACTAATTGTTCTCTGGACTCAGTAAGGCATTTCCTTGGTGTGTGCATTGGGTGGATGACTGCACATACCCTGACCGAAGACTGTGAGATTGTCGGTAAGACAATCGGCAGACGTAAGAGCAAATGGACCAACCTTCCCCCTGAGGAAGTTATAAATGCAATTGAACACTCAATAACAGGCGCTCTTAATAAGATGTTTCGACTCGACACCAGAGTTGTCAGCGACCAATACGGCGGAGAGGATTTTGGTACCTCCCTTTACTATAGATTGTCATACTCAACTGATAAAGGTCAGAAACGTGACGTAATTCTAATATATGAAGAGGAGTTTCTTATAAATACAGTCGGTCAGCTCTTGCAGATCCGATTTAACAAGATTGATGACCTGATAATCAATGCTGCCAGATATATTTCGATTCAGTTTATGGCAACCGTCATCGCAGATTTCCCTACAATCGGGTTGGTTGAGATGGAAAAAGAGAGCCTGCTTACATATGATCAGTTCATAAACATATTTGATATGCAGACTCCTGAATACAGTCTATTATTTAATACAGGTGAAGGATACTTTGGCTTCTGCCTTCTTACAACTGATGCATCCGTTGACGAACTGGATATTACCATTACGTCCAAAACCGCTACAAGTAAGATCAAGAACTATCTGGATAAAGTACAATCACCTAAGAAATCTCAGATACTTGTGGTAGACGATTCAGATGTTGTTACGCATGCAATGAAGATGCTTTTAGGGTCTGACTATGACGTTGTGCTTGCCAACTCTGCAACCGCTGCATTTAAATGTATCGGCAGAAGTAAGCCGGATATGATTTTGCTCGACTATGATATGCCGGTCTGTGACGGAAGGCAGACTCTTGAGATGATTCGTTCCGACGAGGAAATGGCGGATATACCCGTTGTTTTCTTAACAGGCAAGGCTGATAAAGAAAGCGTCAATAATGTAAAGGCCTTGAAACCTGCCGGATATCTGTTAAAAACCATGAAAAATGAAGATATTAAAATGGTTATCGACGGTCTGTTCGAAACTATTAATAATGCACCTGAAATTTAGTAATCCATATGAATCATTACATAAGACAGGCGGTATAATCACTGCCTGTCTTATATAATGCAATCTATCTCCTACCTGATGAATTTTACCACTCTATTAAACTCTTCCTCGGATACTTCATCCTGCGAGAAGCCGGCCTTCTCCAAGATTCTCACATACTCTGCCGCTTCGTTTTCATCCGCTTTCCAGAAACCTTTATAAATCAGCCATGCAATCTGCTCTTCATAATTGACCATTTTGGTCAATTCCTTGTTTTTACTTGCTTTTTTTCGTATATAATTTTGATATAATATGATCAGCTTCCCGTTTTTGTCGGCATTACGGTAATCAGAAACCGCCTTTACCTTTTTAACAATCGGGCGACATATCAAAATAACTATAAATAATACTGCAACAGCAGACAACACCCGGGCATATAGCTTTCTGGTCTGTTCATCCAGTATGGCGGTATTCTGCTCGCTATCAGCCTCTTCATCCTCAAGCTCTGAAACCTGTCCTCCTGTCAGGAAATCCATGAGGCGCTGCCACAAACTCTCACCCTCTTCGTCTTCATAAGAGTATGGTGTAACTTCCGCCACAATCCAGCCATATTTATCATCATAAACCTCTACCCAGGCATGGGCATTGGCATCCGTGGCATCCACGGAAACTACCGCAGTAGTCATAAGCGGTGAATATCCGTCATAGTAGTCCTCATAATTTTCATCGGATAAAAGTTCGCCCCTGCTTGCAATATCCGACGGGTCGATGGCATAGCCTTCCACATATCTTGCGGGAATCCCAAGATATCTGAAAATAAGTGTGGCGGCACTTGCAAAATGCGCACAATAACCTCTTTTATTTTCCGCCAGAAAATAATTTATAAAGTCTCTTCTATACGGCGTCATTCCCGGACGAAGCGTATAGGGTATATTGTCCTGATAATACGCTGCAAGCGCATTAACGACATCCTCAGTATTCCCTGCTGTAAGTTCCGCCTGCTCTACAAAATCAGCTATAACATCAATATTCTCATCCGGAACTATGAGCCACAGTTCCATATCAGACTCAAGATTTTCAGAATCGTCCAGCTCAGACTCAACACTTTCAGAAGCCTCCCCGAGACGCGGATAATAAGTATATTCCTGAGTCCGCATCGGATAGATTACCTTGTCAATATCCTCTGAGTAATAAGGCAGATATGCACCGATAGCCGCCGCCACATTTGTGACTTTCATGATACCTTTTGCGGAATACTCCGCACCTTCTTCATACATTTTTTTAAGTCCGGCAGCAGTCTCATCGTCTTCTATTATTATCTCACCGTTGCTGTCCGTAATCCTGCTCCACATATTACTGTATGGAAGATAGGTTGCTCCCACAAATGTTTTCAAATACACTCTCTCATCATTATATGGTGTAAACTCAACCGTCAAATCAGTTTCAAAATCGAATCTTACGGAATTCACGCCCCCCAATTCTCCGTTTCTGATTCCTCCTGTATTAGGATTAAAATTAAACAATCCCATTACTCCCAAAACCGATATATTTTCAACGGTATCCATTGTACTTTTCTTAAGAGAACTCATAACTCGTCCCGTATTATGCTGCTCCTTTGGATAAAAAAATGACGATATACCGACAACAACTGTACATAGCACGCAAACAACCGCCATAATTCCGGCAATTGCACGCGCCGAGTATACATATGAAATGGTCCTGTCTTTGGTGCGGAACTCATATGTATTATTATTCTGTGTCAGATGATAGTGCCCTCCGTATTTAATTACATAGGCTGAAATCAAACCTGCCATGAACATTGCCACATATATCCCATCCGGTTCCAGCTCCAGATACATAGGGATGAGCATCACTGTCAAACAGTCGGACCAAGGTGCTTTATAACGCATATTTCTAGAGAGCATGATATTGGAAAAAACACAGCTTACACAACCGATAAAACACATAGATATGGTCACTGCCGCATAACGGTTTCCAACCTGTTCTCCGTAACTACGCATTGCACTTGTATCGAAAAAAACTGCCGCCCTCTCCGATATAATATTGATCAATGCGTAAAATCCACTGTTTATATAAGTACTGAATATATTTCCAAACCAGACAATAAACGCAAAAAGGATAATATATCCGATCCTTTCCCATCTTTTACTATAGTAAAGACTTGCGCAAAACAAAGCAGATAATAGAATCGCTATGTTAAGCACCGGGGCAGAATATTCAGCTCCCAATGAAGATAAAAAGCAGCCTACTATGCCCATCACAATCAGATATACCAGCAGCCCCTTAAGGAGCAGGGTATATCTCCGGTTTTCTTCCTGATATTTGGCATCCGGTAATATAACAATTCCCTTTGCCAGGAACACGCTCCATTTTTCCGAATTTTTGTTTTTTGACCTACCAAACATTTATTTTTCTTCAATTTGCCTTTCAATTATTAATCTTCTAGATATTCTGAAGCATCTGTACTCCAACCACACCATCTCTTACTTCAACCTTTAGGTACGAAGTCAGATAAGGGCGGGAATTACTTAAATATCTAATCAGGTCCTCGCTAATATGATTGGATAATGCTGTTTGAAAGATTCCGGAGTAAGCCTCCACTAACTCACCTTCCGTAATGCAGCGATACTCTTCAAAGCTATACTCAGCCTGATTCCAAGACAATATGCATACAGGAAGCCTCTGCTGCATAAAACTTTTGGCAAAACAATATCCAAGCCCCAATATCTGCTGCGCGAGCTCATCATCTTTCACCAGGTCAAGTAATATCACCATCTCACTTCCGGCAGTCGCAACCCTTTCCTTAACCATAAGATTGTCATTTCTTGCAGAAAGCTTCCAGTGGATATCGCGTATACGGTCTCCTGCAACGTACTCGCGAATATCGCTCACTTCGCTGAAATCATAGCCCTTGTGTTTACTTTCCTCAACTTCTGCGGCTCCTGCCATAAAGTTAGTAACATCCGGCGGCATATTGCTGCTGCCATCGGGCAGCACATATACTTCTCTTGAAAGTTCTATATTCCTTTTTAAAACAATGAATCCCAACAAATCCTGAAGTTCCAGACTATCACATTCTATGGTGAATCTACCAAGATTCACAAAACTCAGTGGAAGCCGCATCACACTTATATTATGCATTTTAACCGGCATATCCACAGACCATTTCACATTATTTTCCAAAAAAGTATTAGCTAACAAAAGACCGACTTTACTTTGCGGTGCAGGGAATCTTGTGGGGTTGTTTAAACGAAGCTCCAACAATACCTCTTCCCCATGTATAATCCTGTCTTTACCTATTCCAAACTCAAGTCTAAGCCTTTTAAACATATAAACAGTCCCAAATAATGACACGGGAATTATGGTTAACATAACAACCAAAATGAGCCATAGAAAATAACTTTGAAAGAAAATATACAGAAAAATAACCCAGGCAATCATTATAAGATAATTTATAATTCTCAAAGGACGCAGTCTGAAGCGAATTTTCTCTTCCATAGGCACCTCATCTAGCTACGCGGACTTTTTACAGTATGAAGAAGTTCCTGCATACAGGCCCACATATTCTTTCCCTCTGCCCGTGCCCTTGCACTGAGTTTTACGCGGTGTCCGAGCACATCAAGAAGCACATTCTGCACATCCTGCGCCGTCACAAAGTCCCTGCCATCAATCAGCGCCATCGCCCTTGACATACGAAGCAGGGCTATTCCTCCTCTTGGGCTTGCGCCCATTGAAAAAAGCCCATTCTTTCTTGTAGCCTCTACCAGGGACACTATGTATTCATAGATAGAATCATGTACAAAAACCTTTTCCGTCTGCTCACGCAAAGCTTTAAACTCTTCCAGTGAAATCATCTGCCTGACATCGGCAAGCTGCTTCCACACTTCATCCTTAAGCATAGCCACCTCCGCACTATGTTCAGGATAACCCATTGATAAACAAATAAGGAATCTGTCTAGCTGTGAGTCGGGCAGCATCTGCGTACCTGACGAACCGGTAGGATTCTGCGTCGCAATAACGATAAAAGGTTCTTCCAGCTTTCTTGTCTCTCCTTCAACGCTCACCTGCCGTTCTTCCATAACCTCCAGAAGCGCAGACTGGGTTTTGGGCGAGGTACGGTTTATCTCATCCGCAAGAAAAAGATTGCAGAAAATCGGACCCTCCCTAAACTCAAACTCACGGCTGTTGCTATTGTACATGGAAAAGCCCAGAATATCGCTTGGAAGCACATCAGGCGTAAACTGCACCCTGCGGTAGTCCAAAGAAAGCGCTTTGGCAAAAGTAGTCGCAAGAGTAGTCTTGCCTACTCCCGGAATATCCTCCATAAGTATGTGCCCGCCGCCAAGCATGGCTGCCAATACCTTACGCACGACGTAGTCCTTGCCGCGCAGTATATGATTTACCTCATCCTGTATATTTTGCAGCTTTTCCTGATACATATTAATCCTCCGATTACCATTATAAATAACGCTACATATATCATACACTGTATTACGGAAAAAAGACAGCTTATTTTCATTAAATTATAACAAATAGGAAATTATTCTATCATCATCATGACTACCAGAGAAAACTCTTGCTCACTCTGTCCTATTTCTATATCCCCAAAATATTTTTGCGACATTTTTCTAATATTAGCAAGTCCAAAACCATGCCCTTCACCCGACTTGGTAGTAAATGGCAAACCACTGTTTTCATCAATCTCCCTTTTCCCAACAAAACTATTTTTTATTTCTATCATATATGCATTGTCTTTCCGGTAAGAAGAAAGCCGGATATATGCATTCTCACATTCTATGGCAGCTTCTATAGCATTGTTAATTGCATTATTCAAAATCACACTGACATCAAATGCATTCAACTTTGAATTATCCGGATAATGAAACTCATATTGAAAATCTATACCTTTTTCCTTTGCCTCCTTTTGCTTTTCCCTGATTATAATATCAGTAACAGGATTACCGCTTTTTATTTCCGCCGACAATGTGGTTTCATCGATCTGCTCCATTAACTGCGTTACATATCTGCCTGCTTCCTCATTTTTTCCACAGAGCTTCTCAAGAACCATCACATGGTTTTTCATATCATGCTTAAGACTTCGGATGGCACGGTACAATTCCTCCACTTCGCCTATATGGTTTTTCATATCTTCCATCTGCCTTGCCAGTATCGTCTCTTCTTTTTCTTTTCTCTTGACTGCTTTTATGTTCTGATATGTCTTGATAACGGTAAACATTGCTGCAAAAGTTATAAGCTGATACAACAACAGAATAAAGTTATAACCGTGATGATATTCCCAGATATATCGCTTTAAATCCATTTCATATACATCGTTAAAGTAACGAAATAAATTTCTTCCCATAATAAATGAAGCAAACGGTGCAAGCATAAGAACAAGTTCATTTTTGGTTATATTTTCGCTTTTGTAGATATATATCCTATGCATCAGTTTGACCTGCATTCCCATAATGCCAATCTCCATAACAATCCTCAACATCAGACATATCACATGTGCCACAAACTGCAGCAAAAATGATTCACGCACGGCAGGTACCAGCATGTAAATATCACAAGAGATATTCCATACGGCAACAAGAACTCCCCATGAAATCCACTCCAATATATAAAATGCAACCGCCAAAAATACTTTTTTCTCCCAGTTTCTTTTATCCATAATATACATGACAAAAAATACCGCTGCCGCTCCAATTGCATCGGCGTAACCGCCCCTTATCTCAAATGGGACAATAAACTGTATAAACATTATGATTATGTGGGTTATTGCAATTAAGTATATATGACGGTTTTTGGTTAAAAAAGGTTTTACAAAGCGACAAAAATACAATCCTTCTATAAAGATAGACAATACACTCACCGTATCCGATACAATTTTCCAATAGACTTCGCTAACTATCATATTTATCCACCATTCATGCTTTTTATCTCTTATGTGTGATTCTCGTGCTGACGCCCATACTTATTTCACAACCTAAATTATACAGGAATCCGCCTGACATGCGAGTGTTAGATGTTGTAAAATGTTGTTTTTTTGTTGTGAAATATGTTACTTCAAAATTTCTCCAGCATAATAGCATTTTTTCTCAGACATAATATAATGACAATATTATGTTTATATAAAATCTTATTTATATATTTTAATTATAAATAACATCAGTTATTGTATGAAAGGAGAACTCATATGGACGATAAAGACTTTACCGCCTCACTGGCGAAAAATACCTTAGACGACATCCCTACACCGAAGAGCGATGCCAAAGATATAGTAGGACTTGTTAAAAACAGCGGCCGCATAACCGGGTATCAGCTATCCGACGGCAGGACCGTTTCCAAACAGGAAGGTGTTGACCTTGCCAAATCCGGCGAAATCAACGGCGTGGGCGTTGCGCATCGTGGTGACACCGAATATTTAAAGACCATACCTGACGGAACGGAAGGTAACAATCTAAGCAACCTTCCTTCCGTATCGGAGAACTCTATATGAGTCCTCCGCATACATACGTAATACCCTATAAAACTTTACGCAGATTCAATAATATCTTCTTCTCCATCCTACTGACCTGAACCTGACTTATTCCCAATCTCTTTGCAACCTCAACCTGCGTCTTATCCTGAAAATACCTCAAATCAATCAATTCCCTCTCTTTTTCCTCCAGACCGTTCAACAGCTGTTCCAGCAGCATATGATTGAGCAGTCTTTCCTTTTCTGTATCCTCACAGATTCCACTGCCTCCATGCAGACTTCCCTCCAATACCGAACGGCCGACTCCGCCTGCTTCACCGACTACCTGATCCACCAGATAGATTTCATTTCCATCCGACTGATACACCGATTTATATATGGATTCTACTTCCACATTGGCATCCAGTGCCAGAACTATATCCTCTATACTAAGTTCTGTTTCATCCGACAGCTCCTTAAGTGTAGCATCCCTGCCATACAAATGAGACAATTTTTCCGATGCCTGCTTAATCTTCCAGCCATTCTCCTTAAGGGTCCGGCTCACCTTAACCATACCGTCGTCACGAAGAAACCTCTTAATCTCTCCCTGTATCATCGGAACCGCATAGGTGGAAAATTTCACCTCAAAACTTAAATCAAACTTGTCGATTGCCTTCATTAAACCAATACAGCCAATTTGAAATAAGTCCTCCGCATCATATCCTCTATCCAAAAATCTTTTTACAATGTGTCTTACCAATCCCAGATTTTCCTCTATAAGTTTCTCTCTTGCCTCTTTATCTCCTGCCTGTGAACGTCCAATCAATACGGCAGTTTCTTCCATTAAAATACTCCTTTCTCCTTATAGACGAAAAACCGTTTATTCTTCATTAATAATCCACGAACTCACTCCAAGTTTCTTAACCATATGTACGCTAGTGCCCCGCCCCGGCTCGGAAGACACCTCCAAATCATCCATAAATGCCTCCATAAAAGCAAAACCCATTCCTGAGCGGTCAAGTTCAGGCTTTGTTGTAAAAAGAGGCTGCATGGCCTTTTCTATATTCTCGATTCCTACCCCGGTATCGCGGACTTCCACATCCAGTACATCATTTTTGATAAAACAAGTCAGCCACACCCAATTTTCCTCTCGCGCCATCCCGTCATACCCATGTATGATTGCATTGGTTACGGCTTCAGACACCGCAGTCTTAATATCTGAAATCTCCTCAAGCGTCGGATTAAGCTGCGTCACAAAAGCCGCCACTGCCGTCCTCGCAAACGCCTCATTCTCCGAAATTGCCCGAAATTCCAGCCTCATCTCATTCTTCACCTGCGTATACTGATTAGCATTCACTATCTCTATCATATAATCCATCCTTTCTATCCTATATTCATCTATAGCAACATCCGATAAGGCAATCCTCAGACATCAGACCTAATGCACAATGTCTTGGTACCAGTCCTTATGCTACTCCATTATCTCCACAATACTCTCCAACCCCGAAAGCATCATAACCCGCTTTATCTGCTTATCCACATTAATTGCAAACACCTTCCCGCCAAAACAGGATATCTTCTTATATCTCCCAACGATAATCCCTATTCCGGAACTGTCCATAAAACTTGTCCTGTCAAAATCAAAAACAACATTTCCAACCTGCTCATTCATTATATATTTATCCGCCATCTTACTTATGTAAGCCGACTGGTGATGATCAATTTCATTCGGCATCCTTATCATCAGGTAATTGTCGATAATCTTAAATTCCTCTTCCATGATGTGATACTCCTTCCTTCTAAAGTGTAAAAAAAGAGAACAAGGTCTAACCCTTGCTCTCTTTCGTATCTTAAAATTATTATTTTATCTATTAGAGTATCCTTAATTTACTCCCCGTCCTCCAGCTCTGCCAGAAATGCCGTTGACCTTGTCGCCTTCACCGTTCCGGGGAACAATTCTATAACCTGCCTGTATGCCTCTTTGGCATCTTCCGTACGTCCTACACTGCTATAACTGTTTGCCAGATAATAAAGCGCTTCTCCGTTATGTGGATCATACAGCACCGCTTTTTCCAGATTGGGAATAGCGGCTTCAAAATCCTCCCGCTTATAATCTTCATAACCGGCATCATAATAAGAGTCCGCTGCCGAAGGACCTAACAGCGCAAGAAGCGTATTGTGCAGTTTCTCAAATGACTCGGATTCTTCGGTTTCTTCTTTCTCAATCTGCTCGGAAAGATCGTCAAGATAACCCGTAACCGTTGTTATATCCTCAGGATTGGTCAGATAGGCATCAGCTGCTTTGGCAAGAATATCATATAACTGAACGCCGCCGTCTCTTCCCATAAATGCTTCCATATCCTGCTCCAGAGAAGCCTTCTCCTCCCTAAGGTCTGCAAGCTGCTGTTCAAGTTCGTCAATAGTGGCAGTTTTAGCATCCAACTGCTCGCTGACAACCCGAAGATTCTCATTAATCGTGGATTGCTCCATCTGAATCCTTGCCGGCAGAATAAGGCTCATGGCTATGGCAAGTCCAATCAGTATGCCTATTCCCAGATTGAGAAGCGAACTAACTCCTTTGCCTTCCTTCATATTCACAGGCTGGATAATGGTTTCATTTCCGCTCTGGTATTTAACAACCTCATCCGAATGGGCCTTTTTCTTTGCCTTGGGTTTAACACCCTCTTCCGGTGTGAGCATCTCGTCTACTTCTTTAAGATATCTCAGCGTTGTCGTATTGTTTGTGTCAATCTGGATACACTTGGTCAGCTCTCTTTTAGCCTTCTCCCACTCTTCACTGTTTATATAAAGGAGTGCCAGAAGCTGGTGCGCCCTGATAAATTTCGGATTGAGCGACAACACTTTTTTAAGCTGTATAACAGCCAGATCCAGACTTTCCTGATGGCAGTAAGTCAAAGCCTGGTTATACTTCTTAATCGTCTGATTAATGGTATCCAGTCTTGCCGGATTGGTCTGTATCATATTTATATAATCATCCGCTATATTTTTCTTAGGCTGCAGATTCTTACTGATAACCCACTCACTGAGAGCCGCCACAACCTCACCGGTCTCAAAATAGACCAGTCCCAGCAGATTTCTTGCTTCTACATTATTTTTATTAAATTTTAAACACTGTCGTAAACTTGCTATAGCACCGGTTAAGTCTCTGACTCCTGCCTTATCCAGGCCATCATTATAAAACCTGTTGGAAATATATATGATTTTCTTATAAAGGGATACATCAACACCACAACTGGTACAAAAATCATGTTCAGACAGGTTACACCCGCAATTAAAACAAATCATTTATGATTATCCCCTATTCTTTTACTGTCTTTGAATCCTTTATCACTTTAATCATCAAGTCCGCCATATCGGTCATATCCTGATTATAAATTGCTTCTTCAGCATCCTCAACCTCAAGGCTGGGATGAAATTTCTTGATTTCTTCTTCAAAATTAATCATGAGAGGTCCTCCTTATAAGGGCTTTAATCTCGCCCGCTAAATATAATGAACCGACAATATACACTCTGTCTGCCTCCCCGCGCAAAGCTGTAAATCCATCTAATGCGTCATCCGATTTTTCGTATATTTGTATTTGTAAATCTGTATATTGTCTAAAGTAATCTGTCATAACCTGCGCCGGCAACGCCCTTTTATCCTGCAATGCCACTACGCCAATCATATCAAACAGTCCGGATGATGCAAGCATGTCCATTACATCCTTATACTGTTTGTCTTTTACCATAGAAAAGAGCAAAAATCTTTTCCCGATACAGCCATCCTGCTTCACTGTCTGCAAAAAGGCTTCGATTCCATCGGTATTGTGCGCCCCATCCAGAAACACTGACGGCATAATCTCTTCCATTCTGCCTTCCCAGCGCATCTTATTTATCCCATTCATCAAATGCTCTCTTGTTATATATTGCCTATCAGTGAGTTTTTCAATCGCCGCAACTGCAAGTGCTGCATTCTCTACCTGATATAATGCAATGGTAGGCACACTAAACCTAATATAACCATAATAATTTGATTGGAAAGAAAAATCAATAGTTTTATGTGTACTATTTATATCTTTTATCGCATAAAATGATATTGGAGCAGCTTCGGCCTTCGCCTTTACGGCACATTCCGCCAAAATACGGGTCACTTCTTTTTTTTTGTCAAAAAATACAGCCGGGACATCTTTACGAAAAATTCCGGCTTTTTCTGCCGCAATTTCGGAAAGCGTTTCTCCCAGATATTCTGTATGGTCATATCCTATTGATGTAATTACGCACACTTCTTTGCTGTCTATCGCATTTGTGGCATCCAACCTGCCCCCCAGCCCCGTTTCAAGTATCATATACTCTACATTATAATGTGTAAAAAGCTCTATTGCCATAAAAAAAAGATACTCAAAAAAAGTCGGATGATAATCCGCCTTTTGCAATTCCTCCGGCATATCGTCAAGTTTAGCTGCCACACATTTAAATGCCCACACAAAATCTTCCTTAGAAACCATACTGCCGTTTATAATAAACCGCTCACGCATACTCACAAGATGCGGAGATACAAACATTCCGGTAGAAAAGCCTGCTTCATTTAATATAGAACGCAAATAAGCACAAACAGAACCTTTTCCGTTTGTGCCCGCAACATGAATAGTCTTGACTTTCAAATCCGGATTCCCCAGACAGGTCAAAAAACATCTGGTGCTTTCCATGCTGTTTTTGCTCGTAAATCTGGGAATATCCAGAATATATTTTTCCACTGCTTCATAAGTGTCCAAAGAATCAGTTATGCACGATGACACTGCCCTCTATCGCTCCTCTATTGGCATTGTATTTCATAAACATAGTATTACGCTCAATCATCATCTGCTCCGCATTGATACAGATAACAACACCACGATATATATTACCGTCAATCTTAATCTCGGCACCCTTACTCTGCTCAATCAGATCTTCCAGACTGGCCCTATCCTTATCAACATCATCAAGTTCAACAAAATACTGATCCTTAAGTTTATTCCATTCCGCCAGCTTCTTCTCAGTCTCTTCTGATGTGCTTGAACCGCGCAGACGTTTCTCACGCAAAGCACCTGTCATGCTATCAACCAGCTCTGCTATCTTGGTTTTAATATCTGTTTCTTTTCGTTTTATCTGAAGCAAACGTTCATGGGTCTGTGGCTCATAACCACAATGAATAACTGTTCTAAGCTCCACATCATTGCCGACATTTGCAGCTTCCACGCCCTTGATCGCATCTATATAACCACCGATGATCATACCTTTTTTACCGGTTGCAATAACCTTCTCTTTGGCATATATATTGGAATTCATAAAAATATTAGCCTGTACGCTTCCGCCTGCCTCTACGGTAGTATGTTCAATAAATTCAGCAAAAACACTGCCCCTTGCCGACACCTTGGATTTATTTCCTCCCTGAATACCGCGTGATAGTATTATATCACCGCCCGCATACAGGTTAGCAAGACTGGTCGAACCGTGAATCTCTATATTTCTTCCGGCACGGATAGTAACGCCTTCTTCAACATTTCCATAGATAATGATATCACCGAAAAACTCCACCTTACCTATGATCAGATCCACATCACCGGAAATCTCATGCACATTCTGAATATCTATCTTACCGTCTTTAACCTCTATCTTGCCGTCGTTCTGTGCATAATATACCTCATCTTCACGGCGGATACCTTTACCGCGCATAGGCGGAAGGTCGCGATAGAGCTGCCCTTTCATTACGGTGCCAAGAACGGTACAGCCGTCAATTGACTGAATAGCCTGATGGTAAACCGCTACTTTCTGGCCTGCCTTGACATTTTGAAGTGCGCTCATATTAGTATAGTCCACGGAGCCATCTTCCCTAATCTTAGGTACTCCGTATTCCTCCGGGGTAAAAAGATATTCAAAGTAGCCGTCGGCGCCATCCTGTATCTCGCGCCCACGTGCAACAAGTATCTCCCTGTTATATACCCTCTTCTTAATCATAGCTGAAAGGTTGGATTGATGCAGTCCCTCTACAACACCATGTCTCGCCAGATAATCTATCAGATCGCTTTTTTCATAAGTTATGTCAGGTTCAGGCGGCATCAGATAGAGCCACGCTTCCATCTCATCTTCCGTTACACGAAGATATGTCCCTCTGGTTAAGATACTCTCTTCCTCTTCCTGAGGAAGCTCTTCCACTACCTCTTCCGGTCCCGGTACTTCTACAGTTTCCTGCAGCTTCGCCATAGCCAGTTTCAGTTTTTCCAATTGTTCAGAAGAAAAATCCTTTACCACGTGACTCACCTCCTCCATACTAACCTTTATATTTATTGTATACTAAAATGTTTCTCTTTTCCAGTAAAAACATAATATTTATAAAATTTTTCAAATATTTTATAAATACTGCATTTTGCGTTTTCCACCGTTATGCCTGAAGTTGTGCAAGGCGCTCCTTTACCTGCTCCATCATCTGTGTGTACTTTTTCAGTTTTTCTCTTTCTTCTTCTATTTTGGCCTCCGGAGCCTTAGAGATGAACCGCTCGTTGTTAAGCATACCGTTTACACGCGCAAGCTCTCCCTCCAGACGCTTCTGCTCTTTCGTAAGACGCTCTATCTCCTGTTTTATGTCAACCAATTCTGCAAAAGGAATATATACCGTCGCATCCGGAATCACAACCGATACCGCGTCATCGGCTATACCGCTTCTGTCTGCCTGTATGGTTACCTCTGAAGCTCCGGCAAGGGATGCAAAAAAGAGTCTTCCGTCTTCAAAGATATTCCTTACTTCCTCTTTATCACTTACTACATATACGGCAGCCTTCCTGCTTGGTGCCACATTCATCTGCGTACGCACATTACGGATACCGCGTACCGCTTCCTTAATCAGGGTTATAGCAGTCTCTTCTTTTACAAAATTCTTCTCATCTGCATATACCGGCCAATTAGAAACCATAATAGAGTCTTCCTCAGACTGTATCGTGCAGAAGATTTCCTCGGTTATAAAAGGCATATACGGATGCAGGAGTTTCAATGCATCAATCAACACATTTTTTAATGTCCATAAAGCTGCATTCCTACTTGATACATCGGAGCCCTCCTTATCATACAGACGAGGTTTAACCATCTCGATATACCAGTCGCAGAATTCATCCCATATAAAATCATATACCTTCTGTACGGCTATACCAAGCTCATAATGCTCCATATTCTCCGTTACATCTTTAACAAGTGTATTAAGCTTGGATATGATCCACTTATCTACAGGCTCCAGACTATCTCTTATTTCATCATATGAAACTTCCCAGCAACATGAGCCAGTCTGCTCTTTGGCCTGCTCCATATTCATCATTATGAAACGTGAAGCATTCCATGCCTTGTTGGCGAAATTACGGTTTGCCTCAACCCTCTCATAATAAAAACGCATATCATTACCCGGTGCATTACCTGTGATCAGAGTCAGCCTCAGCGCATCGGCACCGTACTTATCGATAATCTCAAGCGGGTCAATGCCGTTTCCGAGAGACTTACTCATCTTTCTTCCCTGCGAATCCCTTATGAGTCCGTGGAAAAGCACGGTATTGAACGGTTTTTCGTTCATATTTTCATATCCTGAGAATATCATACGGATAACCCAGAAGAAAATAATATCATAACCCGTTACCAATACATCGGTAGGATAAAAGTATTCCAAGTCCTCAGTTTTATCCGGCCACCCTAACGTGGAAAAAGGCCAGAGTGCCGATGAAAACCAGGTATCCAGGGTATCTGGGTCCTGTGTCAGATGCGTCTCGCCACACTTAGGACAGGTGGAGGGAGCTTCCCTTGAAACAATGATTTCGCCGCATTTATCGCAGTAATATGCCGGAATTCTGTGCCCCCACCACAACTGGCGGCTGATGCACCAATCTCTTATATTGTCGGTCCAGTTAAAATAAATCTTGTTCATTCTCTCGGGAACCAGTCTGATATCGCCGTTCTTTACGGCTTCCACCGCAGGCTTAATAAGTTCATCCATCTTAACGAACCATTGTTTTTTAATTAACGGTTCAATGGTAGTCTTGCAACGGTCATGAGTTCCTACATTATGGGTGTAATCTTCTATTTTCACCAAAAGTCCTTCTGCCTTGAGTTGCTCTACTATCTGCCTTCTTGCCTCATAACGCTCCAGACCTGCATATTTTCCGCCATTTTCATTTATAGTTGCATCATCGTTCATGATGTTTACTTCCGGCAGAGCATGACGCTTTCCGACCTCGAAATCGTTCGGGTCGTGAGCCGGAGTAATCTTAACGACACCGGTTCCGAATTCCATATCAACATAATCATCTTCCACAATGGGAATCTGCTTATTTACAATTGGCAGCCATACCTTTCTGCCTTTTAAATGAGTGTATCTTTCATCATTAGGGTTTATTGCCACTGCAGTATCACCCAGCATCGTCTCCGGACGGGTTGTGGCAAATTCGAGAAATTCCGTCTTGCTGGGCTCACCGTTTTCATCTACCAAAGGATACTTGATATGCCATAAATGTCCGGCCTGTTCCTCATATTCCACTTCTGCATCAGAAATGGATGTATTACACACAGGACACCAGTTAATGATTCTGCTGCCCTTATAAATCCAGCCTTTTTCATGCATCTTACAGAACACTTCGGTAACCGCGCGATTACAGCCCTCATCCATTGTAAACCGTTCCCTGTCCCAGTCACAGGATGAACCCAGTTTCTTAAGCTGCTCTATGATACGTCCGCCGTATTCTTTCTTCCATTCCCAGGCCCTTTCGAGGAACCCCTCACGGCCAAGGTCTTCTTTTTCTATGCCTTCCTCTTTGAGCTTCTCAATGATACGCACTTCTGTTGCAATTGAAGCATGATCCGTTCCCGGCTGCCAGAGCGCATTGTAGCCCTGCATCCTTTTGAAACGGATTAAGATGTCCTGCATAGTATTGTCAAGGGCATGTCCCATGTGGAGCTGCCCTGTGATATTCGGAGGGGGAATCACTATTGTAAACGGAGTTTTAGACTTGTCCACTTCGGCATGAAAATATTTCTTATCCAGCCATTTCTGATATAATCTGTCTTCTATTCCCTTGGGGTCGTATGTTTTAGCAAGTTCTTTACTCATTGAAGTGTTTCTCTCCTTTGCTCTGATATATTAAAAGCCCTCTGCCGATGTTATCAGCAAAGGGCGTTCAATAACTTTTCTTTGAAACGGTCACTTAGCTTTCTGTTATTTACTTTATCAAACTTAACTTGTGGTGTCAATAGCCATTGTCTTTCCGACTATCTTGAATTTGACTGTCTTGGTGCCGCTGTACTCACCGGTTCCCTGTATAATTGCTGTTGCGGTTCCCTTATTGACATTATTCATATATCCTACGATTTCATAACACTCGTTATCGTTATCGCTGTCTTTCATATGAAGTGTCTTTGGTGTACCGTTTTCTTTAATAGTCACTACAAGATCAGCATCTTCAAGTTCAATTTTATCCCCGGTATAAGAATAGGTTTTGGTCTTTTTACCGACTTTAACTATTGAAATTTTAGCCTGGGCTATGTTTTTACCTACCTTAACTTCCAGTGGTTTAGTTGCATTTTTCAGATTAGTATTATCCCTAGCCTCTGCCCTTACATAAATGATATTATCAGGTTCTGCGCTTGTAAGCTTAGCGGCAGTGTATTCTTCTTGACAAGCTTCATCTTTATAGACTTTAAGGGTATACTGCGAAGCCTTAAGTGCATTATTCTGGTCATCAAGTATCGTTGCCTTTATTTTGCTTACTTTTAGGCCGTCATATGCAACTACCGCACTTATATCACGTCCTGTCAGGTCAAGCGGGTTAACTGTGAAAGTTTTACCGGTCAACTTCTTAGCATAGTTACCCTTCCCTGTAATCACGATCTTGCCCGGGGTTCCGGCCTTTTTATTAGATGAGAACTTAACTGTATAATCTATATTTTTTCTGAGTGTAACCGTCTCCTCATCCTCACTGTCACCAAGCTTAATTGTTACCTTTAATTCGTCAGGGGCTGCGCCCTTTACAGCATATGTTCCGGAAATATCGTCAGGACCTATTTGGGCATTACTTATATCCACTGCAGTAATCTTAAACGTCTTCTTGACCGTTGTTACCTTACCGTTGCTGCCCTTCGCACCTGTCACAAGGATAGTTGCCGTTCCCTTGTTAATGTTATTTGAAACAGCTATATTTACATTGAGATCGGTGGGTTCGGCTCCTTCTTCCGATTTTATTTCATACGCTGTCCCGGTATAGGTATATGTTGCAGTCGTTTTATTCTTAAATGTGATGGTAAAATCAGGATTATGCGGTTTACCATTGTAAATCTCCGGATCAATCTTAGCTATCTTAGCTCCCTTAAGGTCTGCCAGTCCGGTTGTATCGCCGTTAAAATTATCAAAGTCCGTAATCTCAAATTCTTCATCTGCATCCTTGCCTGTATAGTTACCTTTACCGGTTACTGTGACTTTTGCTTTCTTAGTTTTATTTGTCGGGTCTGTCGAAGATTTCACGTTATTAGAATACTTAACGGTATAATCAACTCCAGGAGCCAGAATCTTACCGTACTCGCCATCATCACCCTTAACACCATAATCCTTAACCGTAATGTCAGGAATTATCTTAGCGCCCGTGTAATAGAACGGTCCTTCGAGTCCTTCTATTCTGATACCGGATTGACTGTCTGGGTCATTATGGCTGCCGCCATCTATTTTAGCAGTAGTAATAATGACCTCCGTATTAGATATTATAGTTACAGCATAGTATCCTTCCGGATTAACTGTAAGATCTTCACCATTTGTTCCACCGGTCTTTACAGATGTAATTTTGTAACCATCGGCCGGCTCAGGTTTAAATAGGAGTTCAGTTCTTTCTGATACGCTGATTACGTTATTTTCCAAGTTGTATTTATCATCTTTAAAAGATATTGTTTTAACAGTACCAACAGGATCATAAGTAAAAGTTACACTATATTCAAAATCTTTATCTCCATCCTGAGAGCCATCGGGAATATATGTTGCATTAAGAGTAATTATATTGTTCTCATCTGCATCAGATGCATTTACAGTATAAGAACCCGTCAATACATTAGAAGAATTCCCAACAGACCAGCCACTGAAGGTCTTTCCTTCCGGCGGTGTACATAAAGGCAGATTTATTGAAGCACCTTCAGAAGCAGTAACAGGGTTTTCAACGTCTTCAGCAAGTGTACCGTCACCGGCATCAAATTTAACGGTATAATTTACAGGCTGCTTGGCATCTTCATCCTCGACACCTTTAACATTCAGAGTATAATAAACTACACCTTTATCTCCTTCCGGATATAGATAATATGTTCCGGCTTGGTCAAATTCGAATTGAGCCGTTCTTTTTGTAGTAGCAGAGGCTTTATTATCTTCAATAGTATATCTGCCAACCTCTTCCAAAGAACTATCCGAAATTTTTCTTGAAAGAACAATATAGTATTTGCCTGTTCCATCGCCCTTGGGACCTCCTGATAATGCTGTTTCTACAGCCAACATTCCGGAGCCTTTTGTCGTAAATTCTATGGATTTTAAAAGTCCATCTTCATTGCCTGAGACAGTCTTATCTGTTATGCGCAATCCATTTGTTCCCAACACCTTAGGGTCTGGCTTAAGGGTCATATAGTATTTTGTAGCATATTCTTTTTTATCATCATCCCAGTCCTTTCCATCCGGTAATGCATGAATCGTAAAGCCATTTACTGTTGTCAGACTTGTAATATTATTATCTTTATCTACATACTCATCAAGATCCTTAGAGCAGTCAAGCGAAAGTGTATATTGGGTTCCCTGTTTATTCCAGTGAGCATATACGGTAACATCCCCAGTCATCGTGGAACCGTCAATAACGGTTACTAATTTGCCACCTTCCAATTCATCATACCAGCCGACAAAAGTGTAACCATCTCTAGCTGACATCTGTGATATTTCATACTTTTGATTACTGTATATCGCAACAGAGTCGACCGGCGAACCGCCGTTTGAGTCAAATATCAAGGAATGAGATATAACATCTTTTACTCCCGCAGTAAATTTCATACTCTTAATTGCAATATCATTAAATTCCGCCGGCGTACCTTTATTTCCCGAATATTTTGCAGCAGTGAAACCAACCGACTGTATCATATAAGTACCTGCCGGAAGGTTATTAACACTTCCGTTTCCCTCAAGCAGATTTTCACCTGCTGCATTTACAAGGATTCCTACGTTGTCGGCATCTGCATATTCAATTTCTAAATTAAAGCTTTCATTAACTTTAAAAGCATAAACATTGTTTGAAGTTTTGGGTGAACTAATGGTATCTGGTAATGTACCGATTGTATTAATAGTTGCACCGTTTCTTTCTATCACTGAATAATCATTTTCGGTAACGGTTGTTATTGTTTTAGGGAACTCCGACTGCGCACCGGTCTGGGATGCAATCACTTCTTGTAATTTGGTAAAATCTGTTTGAATTTCATAATCATTGCCGGGAATATATGAAAGTTTTGCATCTGTTTCAAACCTATTATATTGAATACCTTCTGCAATATACTGACAGTTATTCGTAACATATTGTGCTTTGTTTGTAACAATCGTTCCAGGTTCACCCTCTGCATATACAGTCCACATTATGCTTGAATACGAATCTTTAAAACTCTTAATTGCGCCTTCCTTAACCTTCTGCGGATTCATACTTGCATAAAACAGATTATATTCCGAGAAGATATATGCATCCGCCCTTGTATTCTGAGCATAAAATCTTTGCATATCTACAAAATTATTGTACATATGTACATTAGCATTACGAGTAAGCGGTCCCCTTTGGTCACACATATACCAGTGATTATGATGATATGTCAGATTAAACTGAAGATGGGTGTCACCTCCGCCTACCAGATGAGTCTTATGACAACCCTCAAAATAGTTATAGCTGCAGGTAAAATACTGACCTTTCTTAAAATCTACCGAACCATCACCCTCGCTTTTATCATTTTCCGCAGGATCAGAAATACTCGGACAGTAAAACGTATTATGATGAACCCAGCAACGCTCAACAGGTGCCGAAAGCTTTGAACTGGTACTGTTACTATCTTCCTGCTGTCCTTCCATTCCTACAGCATCTTCCGGTGTATTAATAAATGTGAGATTACGTACTTCAAAACTCTTTCCATAATTTTTATATGAAGATTGAGTTATATAATGAAATCCCCAGCCATCAATCGTTGCATCATATCCGATACCTTCAAGTGTTATATCCTTACCAGACTGTATACGTGCCAGATGTCCGTTATCACCAATACTTCCGCCGTAATCTTTTGAACTGTATGCCGTAAGACCATTAATCTCGCTTTTAGATTTTGCAGAAAATGTATTCCTCTCATAAAGATTTGAATCAGAAACTGTACCGATAAACCTAATAACAAGTGGAGTACCTGCATCTGCAAGCCTCCTTATAATGTTGTTATTTCCATTCGTTAACGATCCACTCGATGATGATCCTCCTGCAGAATTCAGAATATTACCAATACCTGTTACAGTAGTACTGCCGCTTTTAAGGACTACCGTATTTTTATTATCATCTGTAACGTAAAGTACTATTGCATTATCCTTTAATGTACCGTCATCATTATAAGCACCGACACCTTCATAATTAAAATGCGCATATCCTGAACGATCATATGCAGTCACTTCAATACCGGACTTAGTAATCGTATTGCCGCCAACCTTTACGGTAAGCGTGTATGTACCTGGCTTAAGACCGGGAATATCAATGCGGACACCTTCATTGGTGGACTGATTCTTATTATTGGCAATGTCTCTTACAAGATATGTAAAATCATCTCCCTTAAGTTTATCGCTCACAGGACCTGAGTAGCTGACTTCTGTAACGTCAGCATCCGCCACTCCCGCTATCTCCGCATATATGCTTTCATTCCAACCGCCAACTTTAGAAAACTCAGTTGCTGAAACTGTATATACCGCTTCATCTTCATAAGTTTCTCCTATGACATCACTATCAGGGACAACGTCATCCGATGCAGCATCTGATATTTCACCATTTTGCATTTCGTCTTCAGAAACAACCTCTTTTGATTCTTCACCAGTGGAATCAGCCTCGCTTAAGACTTCATCATCGGAAGTACCCTCATCTAAAATGTCGCCGGCAGAAGCATACTCATCCGATGTTTCATCATTAAGCTCGCTCTCTGGCAGTGCAGCTTCACTTTCCGACTCCAACACGTTTTCTGCCGCATACACCGTTGTATTCGGCAGTATTGCAGTAAGCATCATAGCCATACTTAAAAACGCTGCTATTAACTTGTTACCTAAGCTTTTTGTTGTTTTCATTTTACCCCTTCCTGCTGCTATAAATGGCGACAGCATACTCCCCTTCTAATTAATATTTATAATAAATATAATACACTTCTATAATTAAATTTTATCACAAAATAAATACTATTCAATATTAATCATGGGGAAATTATGCAAGGAAATGAGAATAAAGAATTTCAATCGCCTCTGCACGATTTTTTAATGGGAAATCGATTTCTGCTTTATA
>JAFLTG010000037.1 GCA_022510545.1 Lachnospiraceae bacterium
GAGCACCTGACTCTTAATCAGGGTGTCCAGGGTTCGAGCCCCTGAAGGCGCACTTGTAAGTACCATTTTTGAGGACATATGAGCCTTGGGGATGGTGCTTTTTTCATTTTATTCACACACCTTGTAAACAAAAAGGACGCACACTCTGCGCCCTGTTTGTTATATAATATATCTCATTCAGTTAATTGTCCTTCAGAAATCCCTTCTACTGCCGGCACATCCCCAAGGGAAACCTCTACTTCCACACCATATTTCTGCATAGGTGTTGTTTCTTTCTCCGGATCCGTATATTCCCGCTCTTCCTCATTTTCATATAAGGATTTATCTTTTCGATGCTCTTCCATCTGATGAAGCATAGCCGCAGCCTTTGCCATCTTATACAGATCTGCATTATATTCCAGAAGTTTCTGCTCATCTATTGCGGGTACTATATCGCCATTTGCAATCCGTCTTGCAGTTGCAAGCGCTTTAGCCATATCTTCAGCCATATCTTCGGCAGCTTCTTTTTGCTGCTCAGCTGCATATTTATTAAACTCCGCAACATAACGTTCTGTCTCCGCATCTCTGTCGGCATAAAACTTGTCTCTTGCGTCATAAAGTGCTTGCATTGCCTCATCGGATAATTCTATGGACACACCGTCAACGCTTACCTGACGGGTTGCAAGTGCTTTACCTATGTCTGTTGCATTTGTGAACACGATGCTTTTTCTACCGGTATTTTGAGTTTCCGGATGTGTATCCTGTGCCTTATAAAAATTAGTTGCACCTATATTGCCGATTGCCATAAAAATCACCACCTCAATTTTATTCATGCGGACAAACTTAATAAGTTCTGATTATTATATATATCGTCAGATTTTTCTCGTCAAATTATAACCAACACTAATAAAATTAAATCTTAAAACGCAATTCCCAGCAATTCAACAATAATTCCCGCTATCACACCCAGAAAATAAAGCAGTGCTATAATTCGCATATTTTCTTTCGGTCTGTCGTTAACGCGAAGCAACACAAGAATTCCGACCCCGGCACCAACCAGCAATCCTGCCATCATTGCACCTGCACTTAAAATACCTTGCAGATAAAGCTGTGTAATTATTACAGATGCGGCGCAGTTAGGAATCAGTCCAATTATTCCGGCAATCAATTCTCCTATGAAAGGTCTGTTAAACAGAAGACTCTCCAGAAAATCTTCTCCAATAAAAGCAATCAATAAATTTAATACAAATGTGATCAAAAGCAGGTATATGAAAATCTCCACCGTATGATGAATTGTGGATTTTACAATCCCTTTTTCACAATGACAGTGATGATTCTCACATAAATGTTCTATCTGCATTTTGTCTTTTTCTTTTTTAAAAAATCTGCCTGCTATAATATCTATCAAAAATCCCGCAATCATTCCGATAAGAATCTTTGCACCAAGGATTTTCCATATCGTTGCAGCACCAACTTGTTCAGAAATTAAAATAGGCAGCATTTCATCCGAAGTCGATAGATATATGGATATCAAGGTTCCCAACGTAATAATTCTGCCGGCATATAAATTGGATGCCGCCGTTGAGAAACCACACTGGGGAAATGCTCCCAGAATACTTCCGATAAAAGGACCGAACTTTCCTGATTTACGAATCGTATCCTGCATACGATCTCCTGCCTTATGCTCAATATATTCCATTGCCAGATAGGTAAGGAACAAAAATGGCAGTAATTTGACGCAGTCCAGCAATGTATCCAAAACAACGTCTATTATCATCATAACTTTGCTCCTTTCCCTTTCTTATGCTATATATTAATACATATACTGTTGCTATTACGTCATAGGCATACAGGCATCCCCTGTTCATCTTTTATGCCGTAACATCCTCAAACTGCGAATTGTAAAGTTCCGCATAAAACCCATTCTGTGAAAGCAGTTCTTCATGATTTCCCTGCTCTACAATATCTCCGTCTTTCATTACAAGAATCAGATCGGCATCCCGGATAGTAGATAATCTATGCGCAATGACAAAACTGGTTCTGCCTTTCATCAAGTTATTCATCGCCTTCTGTATACGCTGCTCGGTTCTGGTATCAACGGAGCTGGTTGCTTCATCCAGAATCATAATCTTATTGTCTGCAAGAATCGCCCTGGCTATCGTAAGCAGCTGTTTCTGTCCCTGGGATACATTACTTGCATCCTCATTGAGTTCCATATTGTAACCACCCGGAAGTGTCTGGATGAATCGGTGGGCATGTGCTGCCTTGGCAGCCTCAATAACTTCCTCATCACTTGCATCAAGACGCCCGTAACGGATATTTTCCATAATGCTTCCCTTAAATAACCATGTATCCTGCAATACCATGCCAAAGCTTTCACGAAGCTTACTGCGGTTAAAATCTCTTACATCATTGCCATCTATCTTTATACTGCCATCGTTTACATCATAAAAACGCATTAGCAACTTCACCATTGTTGTTTTTCCTGCTCCGGTAGGCCCGACAATAGCCACCATCTGTCCCGGTTCTACTTTGCTGTTAAAATTGTGTATTATGATCTTATCAGGCTTATATCCGAATCTTACATTTTCAAAGCTGACATGGCCTTCAAAATTCCTAAGCTGCGCCGGATTATCCGCATATTGGTCTTCTTCGGCTTCTTCCAAAAACTCAAATACCCTTTCCGCTGCCGCAGCAGTAGACTGCAGCATATTGGATACCTGCGCAATTTGTTGAATAGGCTGTGTAAAATTTCTAACATACTGGATAAACGCCTGAATATCTCCGATTTCAATCGTTCCTCTTATAGTAAGCATACTCCCGACAACAGCAACCGCAACATAGCCCAAGTTTCCTATAAACATCATGATAGGCTGCATAAGACCTGATAAAAACTGTGATTTCCACGCAGACTGATACAGGATGTTATTGGTTTCTTCAAACTCTTTCAAAACCTCTTCTTCTCTATTAAATGCCTTGACAATATTTTGTCCACTGTATGTCTCTTCTACCTGACCGTTGATTTTTCCAAGATATTTCTGCTGTGCTATAAAGTACTTCTGAGAAAACTTTACCACTATACTTATTAAGGTTCCGGCTATAGGCAGTATAACAAGCGCAATTACCGTCATAAGCGGACTGATGCTTAACATCATAATCAATA
This sequence comes from Lachnospiraceae bacterium, assembly GCA_022510545.1. Lineage (GTDB taxonomy): Bacteria > Bacillota > Clostridia > Lachnospirales > Lachnospiraceae > UBA3282. The sequence goes on from JAFLTG010000037.1 coordinate 3,143, forward strand.
CACCGACAAGGGTACTCACGGAAGTGATCAGCGTAGTTATACTCTGATTCAGACTCATTCCAAGAGTATCAACATCATTGGTAATTCGTGAAAGCACCTCACCCACTGTCCTGGATTCAAAATACTCAAGCGGCATACGATTTATTTTTTCCGAAATCTCTTTTCTGAAACGGAAGCATAATTTTTGTGACACGCCTGTCATAATCCAACCTTGGAACAGGGATAATAATGCACTAAGAGCATATAATCCCAACAGCCCTATCAAGATTCTGCCTATTTTATCAAAATCAATCCCGCCTGTATGGTAAAGCTTTGCCATCAATCCGCTAAAAAGTTCTGTTGTCGCTCTACTTAAAACCTTAGGTCCAAGAATATGGAACACCGTACTTCCAACCGCAAAAATTGCAACAGCAAACAGGGCATATTTGTAATTGCCCATATAACGTAAAAGCTTTGCAATTGTCCCTTTAAAGTCTTTCGCTTTTTCCCCCGGCATCATGCCTCTTCCGGGTCCGTGAGGCCCCCTGGGTCTTCTTTCATTCTCGCTCATTATGCATTGCCCCCTTTCAATTCACTTTCCGAAAGCTGAGACCTTGCAATCTCCTGATAAGCCTCACAGTCTTTTAGTAAGTCTCCATGTGTGCCTATTCCGGCTATTTTTCCCTCATCCAGAACTATGATCTGGTCGGCATGTAAAATCGTACTGATACGCTGGGCAACAATAATAACAGTTGCATCCGAAATTTTCTCATTTAATGCCTTTCTAAGCACTGCATCGGTCTTATAATCCAATGCGGAAAAGCTGTCATCAAATAAAAACACCTTAGGCTTTGCAGCAATCGCTCTTGCAATAGAAAGCCTTTGTTTCTGTCCGCCGGAAACATTGGTGCCACCCTGTGCAATAGGACTTTGATATCCTTCGCTCTTGCTCTCAATAAATTCTGTTGCCTGGGCGATTCCGGCAGCTTCTTCCATCACTGCATCGGAAACCTTATCCTCTCCCGCGAACTTAATATTAGAAGATATCGTTCCTGAAAAAAGAACTCCCCTCTGTGGCACAAAACCTAACATACTGCGCAGTTTCTTTTGAGACAGTTCTCTTATGTCAATTCCGTCAATAGTAATCCGGCCGCTTGTTACATCATAGAAGCGGGTAATCAAATGCAATAGTGTGGACTTTCCACAACCGGTACTTCCGATAATTGCCGTAGTCTTTCCGGGTTTAGCAACGAAAGAAATATCTGACAGGGCATCTTCCTCTGCTTCAGGATAGCGGAAGCAGACGTTTTCAAATGTAATTACACCTTTTCCCTCTACCTTGTCATCCTGCAGCTGCTCTGCATCCAGGATTGTCGGCTCCGTATTCACGACTTCTTCAATACGTTCTGCCGCTACACCAGCCCTTGGCAGCATGACTGAAATCATAGTCAGCATAAGGAAAGACATAACAATCTGCATAGAATATGTAATAAATGCCATCATATCACCAAGCTGCAGATTTCCCAGATTAATGCCTTTAGCTCCAAACCATACGATGGCTATAGTAATTGCGTTCATGATAAGCATCATAGTCGGCATCATAAATGTCATAACTCTGTTGGTAAATAATTGTGTGGACATAAGTTCTTTATTTGCCTTATCAAAACGCTGCTCTTCATATTTTTCACGACTGAATGCCCTGATAACCATAATACCCGTCAAAATCTCCCTGGAAACCAGATTCAATTTATCTACAAGTGTCTGCATTTTCTTAAATTTAGGCATCGCAATTCCCATTAAACTGCCTACCAGCAAAAGGATCATACCAACCGCAACTGCTATGATCCACCCCATTCCGGTTCTGGTACCGGCAACTTTAATGATTCCGCCTATACCAAGTATCGGTGCATAGCAGACCATACGAAGCAGCATAACGGAAACAATCTGTACCTGCTGTATATCATTTGTACTTCTTGTAATCAAAGATGCGGTGGAAAATCTATCCATCTCTGCATGTGAAAACGAAACAACCTTTTTGAACACCCTGTTACGGAGCCGCATACCGATTCCGGCAGAAGTTTTTGCTGATAGAAATCCCACAGCAATAGCTGCAGACATCATCAGCACAGTCATCATCAGCATCTTCGCACCGGTAACCAGCAAATACCGTCTCTGAAGAGCATCCAAATCCAGTCCTACTGCTTCATACTCAGACTTGACAAACATAATTGCCATCTGGTCCACAATCATATCACTTAATTCTTCCCCGTACTGAGCCAGAATCTGATTTTTCATATTTAAGACATCTTCCTTAGCCATTATGCCGCTATCAACCATTGCCTTTAAATCATCAACCCCAAGCTCCGGCATAGAAATGAGTGCTATTGAACTTCCCATAACCTCATTCAACGAATCAATGACTTCCCTATCAGATGTTTGAAGTTCATAATTTCCATCTTCGTTTAATGAATAATATTGACGAATCAAATCCTCATCTTCAGAAAACAGGCATATGCTATCCAGCGTCTCTTCACGCATAATATACGGAACCGCGCTTTCAATTCCACTCTGCTCAATTCCAACATCCACAATATCCGATGTATACGAAGGCAGTGACAAGTCGCAGTATGCCTGCAAAATGAGGAGGAGTATAACTGCAATAACCGATGTTTTAAACTCCCCCAGATATTTTAAGATTTTAAACATTATTTAGTCCTTATCCTTTCTTAAATAGTACTATCACTACACATAAGCCCCAAAATCTTCTCCGGAGCCTTTCATAAATCTTCCAAAAAATATTTAATTGTTTCTATATATTAATCTTATTTAATAAAAAGGTCAATGAAAAAACTATTTAAAAAATATAAAAAATGTCTTTATCATTTATATATGGTTTTTAATACTACATTATCTGTGAATACAAACAACATATACTTGACAACAATACTGTAATGGTATAATGTGTATATATACTTTGATATTCAAAGTATTATATTAAAATTATTGAAATACGCAACATGAAAGGATATTCAAACTATGAGATCATTATGTATAGGAGATAAAATCGCACAGCTTCCTATTATACAAGGTGGTATGGGCGTTGGTGTAAGTCGTTCTTCACTGGCAGGAGCAGTAGCGGCTGAAGGCGGCATCGGTGTTATTTCCAGTGCACAGATAGGTTATGATGAAGTCGGATTTGAGAAAGACCCGGCTGCCTGCAATCTAAAGGCACTCTGTAAACATATAACAAAAGCGAAGGAAATTTCCGCCGGAAAAGGTCTTATCGGGGTCAATGTAATGGTTGCGCTTAAACACTATCGCGAACATGTAAAAGAGTCTGCCAGGGCAGGTGCAGACGTAATAATTTGCGGCGCAGGCCTTCCGGTAGACCTTCCTGAGCTTGTGGAAGGATATGATACAAAAATAGCACCCATCATATCAAGTGCCAGAGCCTGCAGCGTTATTTTAAAAATGTGGGACCATAAATATAACAGAACTGCAGATTTCCTTGTGGTAGAGGGCCCTATGGCAGGAGGGCATCTCGGTTTTTCTATGGAACAGCTTGCAGATTTGGATAAATGCGTAAAAACACAGGATGATGAGATTCTTTCAATTATTTCTGTAAAACGGCAGTATGAAGAAAAATATCACTGTCAGATTCCTGTAATTGTTGCAGGCGGTATCTATGACCATTCCGATATAGAACATGCACTTGCACTCGGCGCAGACGGTGTACAGATTGCAAGCCGCTTTGTTGCGACCTATGAATGTGATGCATCCGATGCATATAAACAGGCTTATCTAACAGCAAAAGAAGAAGATATCCGGATCATTAAAAGTCCGGTAGGCCTGCCCGGACGTGCCCTCTATAATTCATTTATTAAAAGCACCATGGAGGATAGGCTTCCTGTAAACAAATGCTATAACTGCCTTGAAAAATGTAATCCGGCGCAAATTCCATATTGTATAACACAGGCTTTGGTTGATGCCGTAAAGGGAAATGTAGATAACGGACTTATATTTTGCGGAGCAAATATAGGCAAAATTAACAAATTAATGAGTGTACATGACCTGATGGAAGAACTTCAAGGTGATTTTTAATACTATTTTTCGTCTTTTTGCATAAAAAAATGCGTTTTTTTTAAATATTTTTAAGAAATTTAGATTTGACGTTAAATTAATATTGATTCTAGACAAAAAAAGTTATAACATATATATGTACACTTTTTACCATGGAGGGGATAAGAATGGAAGGACTAAAGAATATGATGGAAGATAATGTAGAGTCTATGCTCAATCATCTTCTGCCCACAATGCCTAACATATGTTCTTGCGAAGATTGCAAGCTTGATATGGCTACATACGCACTGAACAGACTGCATCCCAAATATGCACGTACTGCCAAAGGCGCAATCCTTCATCGTTTCGATTCTTTAACTGCACAGGTCGAAGCTGAGATTCTTACTGCCTGCGTCTCTGCCATTAATATAATCGGAAGTCATCCGCACCATGAAGCCAAGGATGGCGCTAACAGTAAAGAAAACAATACTGCTGCCGAAGCCAGCTCCACGGATTCCAATGCAGCTCCCGCTGCCAGCGAAACAAACACAGTAAATACGGCAGGTAATACGGCCAGTTAATACAAAAAGCTGTTGCACTAAAGCAACAGCTTTTTAATTATTTATTTATAATTTTGTGGATTTCATCAGCTATATATTCTTCGACACTCTCCTTGGGAATAGATAACGCCAGTGACATTTCACTGTAAAGGAGTTCTTCTGCTTTTTTAAGATAATGCTCATCTGAGGAAAGCACCTTTTTTCCCTGTTGTACCCTGTCCTGCTTACGAAGATACAGAGTTTTAATGATTTGCACAAGACTCTGGCAGTCATAGGTCCTTATTGCTTCTTTATACATCTGTTCTCTTGTCTTTTCTTCCTTGATCCAAACTGTCTCGATTTCCGGAATCTTTCCAATAAGCTTCTTCGCATCCTTCTCGTTCATTATCTTTCTCATAATAATCTTATCATTATCGACCGGCGTATAAATAGTACTTCCCTTCTCAAAAACCGGTTCCAGTATATAGTACTTTCTTTTCTTATCCAATTTATCAATCGGATTTCCGGTGATAGCCGTAACCCGACATACTCCATGACCCCCGCACATAATCAATTCCCCAACTTCAAACATGCATTTTCCTCCTGACACTTAAACTAACTATTGTTCCAACCCAAATCATCTGCCATTGACATAAAAACCTATGACATTATCATTTCCGTATAAATAAAAAAGCTGCCCCTGCCTGTTTGGCGGAACATTATCTAAACGGTATATACCAAGCTTTTAGAGCAACTTTATCTAATCCTATTCTATCATTTAAATCCAGAAAATGTAAATACTTTTTTTATTTTTTCCAAAAATTTTACTTCAATTCATTGGCTGTTACGTAAAAATGATAATAAATGCCTTTCTTTTCGAGCAACTGTTCGTGATTACCCTCTTCTTCTATGCCATTTTCTGTCAATACAAGTATCCTGTCGGAATTGCGTATACTTGAAAGTCGATGCGCAATTGTTATCGTGGTTCGTCCTTTAGCAAGCTCTTGAAGGGATTTTGCCACCTGAAATTCACTTTCGTTATCCAACGCTGAAGTTGCTTCATCCAGAATAAGAATCGGCGGATTCTTCAAAAATACCCTTGCAATACTGATTCGCTGTTTCTGTCCACCTGAAAGCTTCACACCGCGTTCGCCGACATATGTGTCATAACCATCTTTAAGCGCTTCAATAAATTCATGAGCACCTGCTTTTTTTGCAGCTTCAATAACTTCTTCCCTTGTTGCATTATCTCTTCCGTATGCGATATTTTCATAAACCGTTCCGGAAAAAAGATATACATCCTGCTGTACCATTCCGATGTTTTGACGCAGACTCTTTAGAGTATATTTTTTGATATTTTGTCCATCCAGAATGATTTCGCCCTTGTCTATATTGTAAAAACGGGGAATAAGATTACAAAGAGTGGTTTTTCCGCCGCCGGACGGTCCTACAATAGCAATTTTTTCGCCTGCATGGATATCAAGATTTAAGTCACGGAATACGATATTGTGGTCATCCGGATATTCAAAACTAACATTATTTAAAGAAATATCACCTTTAACATTTCCACATGGAACTGCATCAGGTTCATCAAAAATTTCTATATCGCTGTCCATTATCTCAACGAAACGTTCAATTCCGGTCATACCTCTCTGGAATTGTTCGGCAAACTCTATAATTCTTCTTATGGTCGCAATCAGGGTAGAAACATACATAACATATGCCACCAAATCCCCCGGAGAAATTAATTCTTTTACCATAAAAATACCGCCGGCCAGTACCACAACCAGATACATCAATCCGTCAAAAGCTCTTGTTGTAGTTCCAAAAGCCGCCATAAACTTGTAGGTTTTCTTTTTTATGTGGAAAAAGTTCTGATTATCCTCTTCAAATTTCTCTTTTTCCTTTTCCTCATTGGTAAAAGCTTTGACTACTTTCTGTCCAAGAAGGCTGTCCTCTATCCTTGCATTCAATTCACCAATCTGGATCCTCTGCTGTCTGAATGCTGCGCGCAGGCGTAAATTAATTATCGTACAAACGATAACCATTACCGGCACAACTGCAAATATGATAAGCGTAAGCGGGAGATTGATTCCGGAAAGAATAATAAAAGAAACCACCGCTTTTATCCCCGCGATAAAAAACTCCTCGGGACAATGGTGGGAAAATTCGGTCACATCAAATAAATCGTTGGTAATCCTTCCCATTATCTGACCGACCTTGGTATTATTATAATAAGTATCGGAAAGGCTCTGTAGATGTGCATAGGCATCCCGGCGCATATCAGTTTCCATTCTGGTTCCCATGACATGCCCCGTATATGCCATATAAAAATTAGCCATAGCGTCAATTATTCTAAGTACAAGATATAAAGCTGCTAGACGCAGTATGATACCCACGCTAAGCGCTGCCAGATTATCCATACCTGTATTGGTTATATAGCGGATAATCATTGGCAGCACCATTTCACATATAGTTGTCAGGCCTGCACATATCAAATCAATTACAACTATTGTCCAATATTTTTTATAATATGGCAGGAATCTTTTAAACAGCTCACCTGCACTGTATCTTGATACTTCTTCTGCCTGCTGCATAATCAACTATGCCCCTTTCTTAATCTGAGAATTTGGGCCATAAGGCACTATCTCATCAGCTCAAATAATTACTAATTATTTATGATAAGTTGTTTTACCGACTTGCCTCAAGCAGAAACTCTATCTATTCTCATAATGAATAGCTGTTCAAGTATCTCTCCTGCTCAGGCGTAAGTACATCAATCTCTTTTCCCAGGAAAGCAAGTTTACGTTTTGCAACATCCTTATCAACTTCTGCCGGAACATCAATCAGTTTCTCTGTCAACTCACTTCCATGTTCCACGAGATATTTTGCAGAAAGAGCCTGAATTGCAAAGCTCATATCCATAATCTCTGCCGGATGTCCGTCGCCTGCTGCCAGATTAACAAGCCTGCCCTCTGCCAGAACAAATATCCACTGTCCTGTGGGAAGTTTATATCCCATAATATTCTTTCTCTGCTCCCTTGTCTCGACAGCATTTGCTTTTAACCATGCCATATCAATCTCGCAGTCAAAATGGCCTGCATTACAAAGGATAGCTCCCTCTTTCATAACTGCAAAGTCTTCTTTATCAATAACCGCATCACAGCCTGTAACTGTAACGAAGAAATCTCCTAATTTGGCAGCTTCGTTCATCGGCATTACATCAAAACCATCCATAACAGCCTCTATCGCCTTAATCGGGTCAATTTCGGTTACAATTACTCTTGCTCCAAGGCCTTTGGCACGCATTGCTGTACCTTTTCCACACCAGCCGTAGCCTGCTACAACAACGATTTTGCCGGCCACTATCAGATTGGTTGTCCTATTAATGCCATCCCATACTGACTGACCTGTTCCGTATCTATTGTCAAATAAATGCTTACAATCAGCATTATTTACACGCACCATCGGGAATTTTAACTCTCCGGCTTTATTCATTGCTTCCAGACGGATGATACCGGTAGTAGTTTCCTCACAGCCGCCGATAATGTTGGGAATCAGATTTGGCATTTCCTTATGTACCATATTTACCAAATCGCCTCCGTCATCAATTATAATATTTGGACCAACTTCAAGTACATGGCGGATATGGTTTTCATATTCTTCCTGTGTAGCGTCATACCATGCATGTACTTCCAAACCTGCCTTAACCAGCGCTGCTGCCACATCGTCCTGAGTGGACAACGGATTGGAACCGGTTACATACATATCCGCACCGCCTGCTTTAAGCACCAGACACAGATAAGCCGTCTTTGCCTCAAGATGCACAGATAAAGCAACTTTCTTACCTGCAAACGGTTTTGATTCGCTAAATTCTTGCTCTAAAGTACGAAGCAGGTCGCAATTTCTTTTTACCCACTCGATCTTTCTCTCACCGGATTCGGCTAAATTAATATCTCTGATTTCACTGCTCATTATATTTTCCTCCTGAATGTTATTAAAAATTTTATTTGTAATTTCCTATTTTAATATCGACTAATATACCTTTTTATCCAAGCCCATTCTGACAATAATGTCATTTATTTTTTTATAGACCAGTTCCTCATCCATTGTCAGGATTTTACGATTTTCCATAGTAACCTGTCCGTTGATTATAACTGTATCTACCTCCGAACCATTAGCGGAATAAGAAAGACCCGCAATCAGGTTATTTCTTGGCGTAAGTGCCGGAGTATTCAAATCAAGAATTGCCAGATCAGCCTTCTTTCCAACCTCGATTGAGCCTGTTTCTTTTTCAAGACCCAAGGCCTTTGCACCGTTAATTGTCGCTATACGGAAACCTTCTTTGGCACTTATGCATTGAGGTGTCTTGCCGTTTCCTTTATGTATAAGAGTAAGAAGACTCAGTTCATGGAACATATTAAGGCAGTTATTACTTGCCGCACCATCGGTACCAAGACAGACATTAACACCCTTTTCAAGCATTTTGGCAATTGGTGCAAAACCGTTTCCAAGCTTCATATTACTTGCCGGATTGGTAACAACACTGACATTATGCGCTTTTAGAATATCTATATCCTTATCAGTCACCTGGACGCAATGGGCTGCAATCGCCGGAACATCAAATATACCTGTCTTTTCAGCCAGCTCAATCGGCGTGCAGCCATATTTATCTTGTATCTGCTCGATTTCACTTACACTTTCCGAGAGATGGATATGTATACCCATACCGTTTTTCTTTGCTTCATTGGAAACGATTTTCAGAAATTCATCATCACAGGTATAGGGTGCATGCGGCCCAAGGAAAAAGGTCAGTCTGTCACAGTCCTTAGCGGCATCACGTTCTTCATATGCCTGTCGCAGTCTCATCTGACCGCCTTCATCATTTCCGTTTCCAACAAGTCCGCGGCAGATTACCGCACGCATACCCGATTCTTTTACGGCTCTCGTAGTCTGATGAATATTCATCTGCATATCGTTAAAACAGGTGGTTCCGCTTTTCATCATTTCGATAATTGCCAGATTCGCTCCCCAGTATGTATCCTCATCAGTCATCTGCTGCTCAATCGGGTCAATGGTTCCAAACAGCCAATCCATAAACGATAAATCGTCTGCAACATTGCGCATAAACGACATGTAGGAATGTGTATGGCAGTTGATCAGTCCGGGAATGACCAGCTTGTCTGTTCCATCAATCACTTTATCTTCGCTGAAACCTGAAGGCATTTCACCGATGCCTGCAATCCGGTCTTTTTCAATATAAAGTGTGGTTTCTTTAATAATGTCCTCGCTGCCCTGTGGCACAACTACAAGCGCATTCTTAATTACTATACCCATAATCTTTTTCCTTTCTGTTTTATATTAATTTTGTTCTTAACTTCATATATTTATGGATTGACAATGTTTCTGTCCTCACCGGCTAAAAACGCTTCTATATTTTTCATAGTTTCTTGCACAAGCCGGGTTCTTGCTTCTACACTTGCCCATGACATATGCGGTGTAATTATTAATTTGGTACTGTCCTTAATCTTGCTCAACGGATTGGTTGACTCCATTGGCTCTTTTTCAAGTACATCGAGACCTGCTGCCATAATTTTGTCTTCAACAAGCGCATCATACAAATCCTGCGTATTGACAACCGGGCCTCTTGCTACGTTAATAAGGATTGATGTTTTTTTCATCTTATCAAAAGCATCTTTATTAATCAGATTGCGGGTTCTGTCAGTAAGCGGACAATGCAGTGAAAGAAAATCGGATTCCCTTAACAAAGTATCAAAGTCTACCCTTTCATAGTCCGTACAAGTGCTGTTTCCCGATGCCGAATAAAATATAACTTTACAGTCAAAAGCCTGTGCAAGCTCTGCAACCTTATGCCCGATTGTACCCATTCCGACTATACCCCAGGTCTTTCCTTCCAGCTCATTGAAAAGGTTGTCAAAATGAGAAAATCTATCTTGAGCGCTATAAGTACCTGATTTTACATAGTCATCGTAATATGCTATTTTCTCTGAGAGCATCAGGGCCATTAGGAGTGTATGCTGAGCAACTGCGGATGTGCAGTATTTACCAACATTTGCAACCTTAATTCCGCGGCTCTTACAATATTCTAAATCAACATTATCATATCCTGTCGCAAGAAGACAGATAAGCTTCACATTGGGTGCCGTTTTCAAAGTGCTTTCATTAAAAGGCGCCTTATTTGCAATTATGATATCCGCATCTTTTATGCGCTCTGCCGTATTTTCTGCAACGGTATTTGGATAATATGTAACTTCGCCGAATTTTTCAAAACAGGATACGTCTATATCAACACCTGCTGAATTTCTTTCAAGAGCCACCAGTTTCATTAAAATTTCCCCCTATAAAAATAGTAGCTAACTATTTAAGTATTGTTTTAGTTAACTATTATTCTAACACACTTTTTGGGTTTTATATAGATGATAATTTTTTATCCGGTGTAGGCATCCTCCGCACCGTTATGAAAGTTCTGCTTAGCCAACCACTCTTCCTCTTCCGGTGTTTCAGGTATATCAATCCGCTCAATCTTAAAGATGACCGGTCTTGTACCATCATTACAGCATGTGATCATCATTCGTTCATCATTTGTCCATTTATGCATGATGGAACCACCCTGTAATGCGGTATATACATATCGACTAACTGCATCCCACGCCTCGCCACAGAATTTGCCGTTCATCAGATGATAGAAATCATCTTGCTCCGGTGTTCTTTTCAAAGTAAAGGTATCTCCGGCTTTGAAGCAAGGACATGAACCTGATTTGGGATTCGCCAAATACTGCTCTTGCAATTCAGGAAATACCTTTGTTTCCAATACCGTTATCTTACATTCGTGTTGCATAAAACCGCCTCCCATATGTGCGTATAATACTAACAGCTACCTCTTTGTCCCCGTTAGCTTGAATAACATATTGTTTCCCTCCATAAGTAATGTTTATATCTACGCCATTATATTGCATTTGATGTTCTTCTGCTTTTTATGAAATACGGTTTTTCATTTCATAGTATACTTGAATATACATTGGCTGTTATTCCTTTCTCTGCTCCAACTGCTCCCTTGCATTAGCAATTGCCAACGATAATTTTCGTTCCAACAACTCCTTTGGCGGCATTTTCGTTAGATATTGTCCAACATGAATATTGCCATTATTTAATTCCATAAGTTCTATGGTTTCCTGTGATTTCTCGGCGCATAAAATAAGTGCAACCGGGCTTTCCTCACCTTCTGCCCTTTCATATTTTTCCAACCACCGCAGATACAACTCTACTTGTCCTTTGTCTTGTGGTTCAAATTCTCCTAATTTCAGTTCTACGAGCACCAATCTACGCAAAGATCTATGATAGAAAAGTAAATCCATATAATAATCTTTACCGTCTAAAATAAAGTGTTTTTGGCGTGCCAAAAATGCAAAATCCGATCCCATCTCTAAAATAAACTTTTCCAATTCAGCAAGAATAGCATTTTCCAAATCCTTTTCACTATAGGTATCTTTTAGCCCCAAAAAGTCTAACATGTAAGGATCTCTATAAAACATATCTAAGGACATTTTCCTATCATCACGTAATACATCTATTTCGTTTTTTATAGTTTCTTCTGGTTTTTGGGATATGGCTGTCCGCTCATATAGCATAGACTTTTTGCGCTCACGCAAAGTCCGCACAGACCAATTCTCATTCATGCACATAGCAGCATAAAAATCCCTCTTTAATTCATCTTGTATTGGTAATATTTCTACAAAATGCGACCATGTTAATTGTTGCGACAGTGTCGCAACTTTTTCAAAGTCTGGAAATTCTTGATAAAACTTAATCATTCTTGATATAGATGTTTTATCAAATCCTGCGCCATATTCATTTGCTAGTCTTATGCTAATTTCCGCAACGACATGTTTTCCATATTCTGCTCTATTTTCGCCCGCAAATTCTTGGGATAATCTTTTTCCAATTCCCCAATAAAGTGAAATCATTGCATCATTCACAACAAGTTTAACATTATTCTTCTTTTGGCGAATTAACGCATTTATTTCTTCATAAATGCTGTCAATATTCTCCTGTAATACAATTTCATTACTCAAAGTATTACACCTGCCTCCTAAAAAGTGGCGACAGTGTCGCAACTTTTATTTATTATGATATTTTATATTTCAATATGGCGATATTTTATTTATATACCAAGATTATCAAATAAAATTTATTTCTTTTCTCCGCATCTTCTAATCCTACATCTCATCATCATTGGTAATGCCCCCAATCTTTCTAGTGCGACCTTTTCACCAATAAGCCCTTTAAGATTCACGTAATTACCATTCGATCCATACTAAGACACCCTAAATATCTCTATCTTCTCTCTACACTAATTCCAGTACATCATAAATTGCATTCAAACAGTCATCTACTGTCAAAGCACTACCATTTTCAAAATATAGAGAGATAGTGGCAAGGTTCTTACATTGTTCTTGGCTAATAGCAGCATTATCAAAAATTGCTTCTAATTGTTGTGCATCTGTTATTGAAATACCTAATGCCCTCCTCCAATATCCTACAAAGTCTTTTTTGAACAAAGCATAATCTGCGTATAGTCCATTAGGATTTCCATGCATACCATATTTTGGTTGTTGAATACATGCACCCATTTTATTTATATATTCATAAACCAAATTCTCTTTACCCCTAACATTTGACATAATTGCTGATGTCGAAGAAAGAGCTTCAAAAAATTTAGCCTCCATATAGCTCTGAAATTGATTTTTAAAAATGTTTTGTTGCATATTGAATCCTCGCTTTCTATTTTGGATATTAATCACGATTTTAACCTCAAAATCACTTATTAAATTTTGCAAAAATCTTCTTCCACTTTTCTACAAACTCGTCACCAACATCATTTTTCTTTTTATCGCAAATCCATAATGGAGTAAATACTTCAGCATGTTGCTTGGTTCTTTCTGACTGTTGCTCCATTGCTTTCCGGGCACGAGTCTTAATAACACTTGCATTCATTCCCGTTATCAGTTCAGAAGTAATTTCCTCATTGCGTTCATACTTAGCTCCCAAAAAACTGTAGGCATCTGTTGCCCACATAATATTTTTTTTGTTGTTTTGTCCACCAAAATCCTGTCAAGTAAACCTAATGCATGTATTTTTAATATATCATCTTGAATATTTATAATCACAGGTGATTCCTCTTTCAACATTCCTTATGTATATATTTATCCAATTTGAAGTATACCATAAATCCAGCAAAATATCGAGAAGTTTTACAGATTATGGTAGTTTTGTTCATATGCTTAATAGGAGCAGATTGCTCTGCTCCCATCTACTACAAGTTATATATAATTTCCTCTCTCAAAACCTCCTCCACCTGCTCCTACTTCTTTTGTAATTTTTTAAATGATTCCAGCTTAATGATTAAAGCATTTTTTGCCATCATTTTATGCTTTGCAAGTACCACTATAAGTATAATAATTCCAATAACAATAGCATTTCCCATTATATATTTTCCTCCGGCATCTTATTATAAATATTTAGAATATTCAAACCTGTTTGACTCTTTACAATAGAATCAGCGGCATACTCGCCCGAATACACCGCTTAATTCTATTTACCCTATGCTTTTTACAATCTAATGGCAACCTCCTCCGCAACGACTACAATCTCCGCCGCATTGCAGGGATTTGCCGTTCTTCTTATCACGTATCATACTCCTAATTGCCAAGCCTGCGGCAGCCGCTACAACTGCCAAAGTTATAACAGTTCCCATAATTGACCTCCTGCCTAACTGTTTATATGTTTATACTTTTTCTATCTTTCCCTCTTCATCTATTTACCGGTACTTACACTCAGCTTCAAAGTCTTACTCTCCGTATATGGTCTGAACAACATATATACGAAACCGATAATAACAAAGATTGCTACAACTGTTCCAACTCCAAAAACTCCTGTTGCAATGGCGTTTCCAATCTGATATACGCACAAGGACACAAGATAAGCCAAGCCACACTGATATCCGATTGCAAACCAGAACCATTTGGCATTATTCATCTCTCGCTTAATAGCTCCCATTGCAGCAAAGCATGGTGCACACAAAAGATTGAATATAAGGAATGAATAAGCTGCGATTGCAGTCATACTGCCTGCCAATTCTCCCCATATTTCCGTCCCGTCTTCCGCAACTTCCGCAAAACCAAACAGCACACCAAAAGTACCAACAACATTCTCTTTTGCAATAAGTCCTGAAACTGCTGCAACTGCCATTTTCCAGTCATCCCATCCAAGTGGTGTGAAAATAGGTGCAATTACACTTCCAATTCCCGCAAGTATACTGCTGTCAAGCTGTTCTGCCTCTAACATTCCAAAAGAGCCGTCAACCCAGCCAAAGCTCATCAAAAACCAGAGCACAATGGTGGATAACAAGATAATTGTACCAGCTTTTTTAATAAATGACCAGCCACGTTCCCACATACTTCTGAGAACACTTCCCACTGTAGGAAGGTGGTAGGCCGACAGCTCCATAACGAACGGAGCCGGATCTCCTGCAAACATTCGGGTTTTCTTTAAAATTATGCCTGAACAGATGATTGCTGCGATTCCGACAAAATATGCACTTGGAGCAACCCACCAGGCACCGCCGAAAAGTGCACCTGCAATCAAAGCTATAATGGGAAGTTTGGCGCCACATGGTATAAAAGTTGTCGTCATTACGGTCATCCTGCGGTCGCGTTCATTCTCAATTGTACGGGATGCCATCACACCCGGAACACCACAACCGGTACCTATCATAATCGGAATGAATGATTTACCCGAAAGTCCGAACTTACGGAAAATACGGTCCATAATGAATGCGATTCTTGCCATATATCCGCAGCCTTCCAAAAATGCAAGGAAGATAAACAATACAAGCATCTGTGGTACAAAGCCGAGAACCGCTCCCACACCGGCAACGATACCATCCAGAATCAATCCCTGTAGCCAGTCTGCGCAGCCTATACTTATAAGCAGGCTCTCTATGGCGGGAGGAATGATATCCCCAAACAACACATCATTGGTCCAGTCAGTAGCCATAGTTCCCACTGTTGTAACGGATACAGCATAAACAATTATCATAACTATTGCAAAAATGGGAAGCGCCAGAATACGGTTTGTTACAACTTTGTCAATCTTGTCGGAAGTTGTCAATTTCCCTTTACTGTTTTTGGTGCAACATTCGTCTATTATAGAAGAAATATAAACATATCTTTCATTAGTGATAATACTTTCAGTATCATCATCGAATTCTTTTTCCAACATATTAATCTCTGCGGACGCATTCGGTATAGTTTTTAACTGTTCGGAAATTTTATCATCTTTCTCCAGAAGTTTAATGGCAAAAAATCTCTTCTGTTCTTCCGGAACTTCTGAACCAAGTTTATCTGCTACCCTCTTAATTGCTGTTTCAACAACATCTTCAAAAATATGCGCAGCTGTTGTTCTTTTCTTTTGTTTTGCTGCTTCTACAGCTTTATTAATTGCCGCTTGAACTCCTGTTCCTTTTAAAGCAGATATCTCAATGACTTCGCATCCAAGTTTTTTGCTAAGTTTATCTGCATGTATTTTATCTCCGGTTTTATTAACTACATCCATCATATTGACAGCCATAACTACCGGAATGCCAAGTTCTAAAAGCTGTGTTGAAAGATATAAATTACGCTCAAGGTTGGTTCCGTCAACAATATTTAATATCGCATCCGGCCTTTCGGTAACAAGATAATTTCTTGCCACAACCTCCTCTAATGTATATGGTGACAAAGAATAAATACCCGGTAAATCCATTATCGCAACGTCTTTATCGCCTTTTAATTTACCTTCCTTTTTTTCTACCGTTACGCCGGGCCAGTTCCCGACAAACTGATTGGCGCCTGTCAGCGCATTAAATAATGTTGTCTTGCCACAGTTTGGATTTCCTGCTAACGCTATTGTGATTGACATATCTGTTTTCCTTTCCTTAAATTATTCTACTTCTATCATATCTGCATCTGCCTTACGAACGGACAATTCATATCCTCTTACCGTTACCTCAACAGGGTCACCAAGCGGTGCGACTTTTCTTACATAAATCTCCACACCTTTGGTAACGCCCATATCCATAATACGACGCTTTATAGCGCCTTCACCGTTTATCTTAGAAACCTTAACGGTCTCCCCGGGATTTGCACTTCGTAATGTTTTCATAATGTTCTACTCCTTTATATTTTTCACACTATGATTCCTCTTGCCATATCTTTATTAATGGCAACGCGGGAATCCTTTACGTTAACGATTAAGTTGCCGCCGATTGAAGATACAACCGTTATGGCGGCACCTGATACGAAACCGAGTTTTTCTAAAAAAAGTCTGGTTTCTTCTTTTCCTGTTACTTTTTTAATTAAGTTTGCCTCTCCTTCCTTTGCAAGTACTAATGGCATAAGCTCATCTCCCTCATAATAATTGAAATATATGTATTGTTTGTATAAAAGCCGGCTTGGTTAGTTAAGGCTAACCATTCTTTAACATTAAGTTAGCACTGACTAACTCATTTGTCAATAATTTTTTATTAAATTTTTATAATTTGCAAATAGACAAGGAATAAAGATATTTTGTTGTGAGCGGAGGAAATATGTTGTATAATTTCTATAGTGCAGAGAACGACAACTCATATTTATGGAGGTGGATAAATAAATGGGAAAATATAAAATATGTCAATGTTGCCATATTGCGTTTGATAAACGACTCAATGAATGCCCAAGTTGTGGCAGAACAGTTGTAGATGAAAATGAAAAGTCGTATTTGAACAAAGAGGGGAATGGTCGAAAATATGGTGCAGGTGGAGATGCCTGTGATTATTGTCCTCATTGCTATGGCAACGCAAATTGGTGTCCAATTATGGATAATGACTGATAATTAAGCTTTGGCAAATCAGTTTAATTTTTTTCCATTATTTCTATTTTAGTCCCTAAAATTAGTGACTGTTATTTTGTTTTTCAATTAATCAAATTGGAAACCGCCGTCCAGCTACTGGTGCCGCTATAATCATATTGATGCACCTTCGTTCCGTTTCGTAGCGGATAGTTCCGGCTGCTCATCTCCACCGAATCAAAGTTCCAGCAAAACAGTGTGCCGTTACTGTAATGGAATACCGCATTAAAGTCTTCGGGTGCATCAATCCATTGAATAAGTAATTCGCTTACATCATCACCGTCCAAATCTAAAAATGCATATTCCAGCTCACTGTTTGGCAAGTAAAAATCCACCCACGACTGACCTACCTCCTTATTTTCCACAAGGGACACATCACCTAAAAGAAAATCAAAATAAGCTGCCCGGGCAGTTTGTTCCAAAGTAGTCTCTTTTAGTTCCTCAAAAAACGTCAGCTCCAACTCTTTCACCTGCGCCATATAATCCTCCATCATATTTGCGGGCACATCTTCGAGTTCTATGATTTGACTTCCGTCTTCCGCTATACGATAAACTCCAAAGCTAGTATATGCTGCACCGCTTGAACCCTCATTATATATTGTCCCGTCATTCAATAAATAATATCTGTTTCTGGCCCATCCATCTATCAGCAATACAGGTTTATCATCATAGAGTGTATACATCAGAAGAATCCTGTTATTCCACCCTTCCGGTCCCGTATCCGCAATAATAAGCTCTTCGATTCCGTTGTCATCCACATCATAATATGTATAACCGATACCAGCTAAAGCCTCCTCTGTATCACGCCCCATCTTTGCTTCCCGAATTCCATCATAGCTGAATAATTCATCGCTTAAAACAATATCCGTCCCATTATCTGTTATAATAATTTCATAGGCATTATCAAGTATATCCTGATATGTAGTACAAGGCTTCAAGTGAACTGTATCACTATCGTTTGTCTCTTCTATTTGGGACAGTTCGATTTCGCCTGAAGTGTTCGCATTGTTTCCACAACCGGTCAGTATAATAATCAAAACGATGAATATTCCTATTTTAAATTTACGCATTTTTTATCTCTCCTAAATCATTACTGAAATTTGTTTATACCATAATCTCCATCCACTTACAACACCGAACAGTGGCAACCTAAGAAAACATCCCGTTTTCTTTCATAAAAGGCGCAATATTAACGTGCAAAATTCCGCTACGGTGTTGGATTAAATCGTTTCTGGTAATCAGATACTTAGGGTAGTTATCTTTTATCGCTTCCAACGGACGATACTCTCTGTTTTCAGTCTCATTGCTATTCATGATTGTCATTGAAACTTGTACATAGGCATATTCAAAATGATTTTTATGCAGAATAAAATCGCACTCAAATTTCCCAATCCTTCCGACACTTACCTCATATCCTTTTGACTTCGAATAGATGTACACAACATTTTCCATAGCAGGTCCGTAATTTATTCGTTTATCGGTATTCATTGCATAATAAAAACCTAGATCTGCAAGATAATACTTTTGCTCCCCTGATATGGACTTTCTTGATTTTAGGTCAAAACGCTTACATGGGTATAAAATCCTAGCATCTTCGAGAATCTTAAGATACTTATGCAATGTTTCTCTTTTTATTCCGCATCCATTTTTATGCAGATCGTGCAAAATATTTGTAAGGCTCATTGTAGCTCCAAAATTATTGATGATATACCTTTGAACCGTTTCAAATACAGATACCTTCCTGATTTTTACACGTTTCTTTATATCCTTTTCAAAAATTTCCTTAATGACTCCTTGAATATAGGCTTGTTTATCTTCACCTTCATATTGCAGAGCTTTAGGAAATCCTCCTTCTAAAAGATATAAATCAAATTCGTTTGTCAGCTCCGTCTGAATTGGTTTCCCTAAGAAAGCTTTCATCCCCAAATATTCTTCAAAGCTTAATGTATATAATTCAAATTCAAGATACCGCCCTGTCAGTTTTGTTGCCAATTCACCACTGAGCAAATAAGAATTAGAGCCTGTGA